>DATJSO010000001.1:0-4702 GCA_035504075.1 Allostellaceae bacterium
GGAGCACGACACCCCAATTTCCCGCTTCGCCAAGGGCGGTGAGGAATGCGAGGACAAGCGCCGCGGCCACGACCAGATAGGACCACGCGGAGCGGGACATCACGTTGGCGAGCAGGTCGGGGATCGTCTGGCCGCCGCGCGGGTCCTGCGGAAAGGCTATCGAGTGCCACGGGCTGCGGCGTCGCGCGTAGCGCAGCGCCACAGCTCCCGACACCCACAAGCACACGCTTGACGCGGCGAAGACGAACAGAAATACGCCGGTCTTCGCCTCGACGATCGTGCGGAAGACGGCGAAATACCCGACAGAGGAAAACCAGAGCCAATCGACCAGCAGGTTCGACAATGACCCGAGCGCGATCACCACGACGGCGACGACGGCGATGATCGCTGCGGCAATGGTTTTTCGCCTCATGGCTCGCTCCGTCCTCAAGGCGTGCGCCTCGCCGCAGTGCGTGCGACCGCGGATGCGCGCGCCGTACGACGCCGTCGGCGCCGCCGTTCGCAGGATCATAGGCGGTTCGCGACCGGACGCCCATTTCCAGACTGCGACATCAAGGCGCTGCTGCGCTTTTGGGCATCTCGAAAATTACAGGCTTTGCCCATGGCGGCCCGTGCCGCGGCGCAGCGTGGCCTCGGAGCGACAGGATACCCGCCTGCCGGCGCGGCCGCCGCCCACCGGCCTTGCTACTTGAAAAAGACCCTTTCAGCCAAAAAATAGTAAAATCGCCGAGCCGGACCCGCCGTTCGCCGGGCCGGCCGCACAGCTGACGGCGGAAAAGGGGCGGGATCCGATGGCTCAGCCGGACATCATCGAACGCCCGGCCGAGTTGCTGGTGCGGCCGCACTACGCCGACGCCGTCAAGGAACAGCTGCTGCTCGGCGGCGCGAAATTGCGGACTGCCTTCATGCAGACTCCGATGCGGTTTGCCGGGCGCGAGGCGCGGCTGCTGGCTGCAGGCGAATCCGATCTCGGCGCGGTGCTGGTGCGCAGCGGTTTCGCCTACCGCTCGTGCGTATTGGCCGACGGGCGGCGGGCAATCCTCGATATCCTGCTGACCGGCGATGTCTCGGGCATCGACCACGCCGTGCTGATGCGGCCGATCGACGAAATCCGGGCGGCGGCTCGGGTCGGCTATCACGTGCTCGGCGCCGGCTCGTTGCGCGAGCTGATGCGCGATCCCAACGTCGCGACGACGATGATCGCGATGGTCGCCGAGGCGCGCTGGCGGGCCTATCGGATCGCAGCGGCGCTCGGCCGGCTCGATGCGCAGGCGCGGCTTTGCGTGCTGCTGCTCGACATTCACGACCGATTGCACCGAAATGGGCTGATTTTTCAGCCGACCTACAACCTGCCGCTGACCCAGGAGCAGATCGCCGATTATCTCGGCCTGACCCTGGTGCATGTGAACCGCACGTTGCGACGGCTGCGCGAGCGGAAAATCGCGCTGCTCGACCATCAGGTCGTCATCATCATGGACCTCGAGCGGCTGCGGCAATGCGCCCAGGGCCTGCCGCAGGCTCCGGAGCGGTTGGAGGCGGCATTCGCCGCCGGCTCGCTCGGCAGCTAGGCCCCCTCGCTCGCTTGCTGCGGCGGCGCGCCCGCTGACCTTCTCGATGACGGCGGCTTGGCTGCGGCGCCGGAATTTGCACTTCACGGCGGCGGGGCTGGTAGTGTAAGCCAAGCGTGCAGGCGCCCCTTCCCCCATCGTGCGGGTGCCGACGTCATTGAGGAGCGAACATGCCGAGGGTCAGTTACACGGCACCCACGACGGTCGATGACGCCGTCAAGGCCCTGGCCGCCGCGGCCGGCCTGGCAAAGGTTCTGTCTGGCGGGACCGATCTCCTGGTGCAGATGAAGAGCGGGCGAATGAAGCCCGACCTGATCGTCGATACCAAGCGCATCCCGGGCATGATCGGGATCCGCGAGGAGGGCGGTTATTTCATCATCGGCGCAGCGACGCCGGGCGCCATGATCAGCGCCCATGAGGCGCTGGAGCATGCCTATCCCGGCATCGTCGAGGGCATCGACTTGATTGGCTCGCAGCAGATCCAGGGCCGCTGCTCGATCGCCGGCAATCTGTGCAACGCTTCGCCGGCGGCCGACAGCGTGCCGCCCGTTATCGCGGCGCGCGCCGCAGCGGTGATCGCCGGCCCGACGGGGCGGCGCGAAGTGCCGGTTGAACAGGTCGTCACCGGCCCCGGCCGCACCTCGCTGCAAAAGGGGGAATTCGTCGTCGAATTCAAGATTCCAAAGCCGAAGGCGCGGCAAGCCGACGCCTATCTGCGCTTCATCCCACGCACCGAGATGGACATCGCCGTCGTCGGCTGCGCCGTCAATGTGACGCTCGATGCGAGCGGCGCGGCGACCGATGCCTGCGTCGTGCTGGGCGCCGTCGCGCCGACCCAGCTCGTCGTTGCGGATGCGGCCAAGGCGCTGATCGGCCACAAGCTCGACGACGCGACGCTGAAGGCGCTCGACGCCGCTGCGCAGGCCGCCTGCAAGCCGATCACCGACAAGCGCGGCACGATCGAATACCGCACCAAGGTTGCCGGCGTCCTGGCGCGGCGAGCGGCTGCCATCGCCTATGACCGCGCTGCTTCGCGCGCGTGAATTCCGGGAGAGTGAGATGAGCAAGCACCACGTCACGACAACGATCAACGGCGAGCCGGTCGAGTATCTCTGCGAGGCGCAGCAGACGCTGCTCGACGTGCTGCGCGACGAACTCAACCTCACCGGCAGCAAGGAGGGCTGCGGCTCGGGCGATTGCGGCGCCTGCACGGTCATTGTCGATGGCGACATCGTCTGTTCGTGCCTGATGCTCGGCGCCGAGGCCGAGGGCAGGTCGATCACGACGGTCGAGGGCATCGCCGAGGGCGACCGGCTGCACCCGGTGCAGCAGAAATTCCTCGAGCACGCGGCGCTGCAATGCGGCTTCTGCACCCCCGGGTTCATCGTTGCGGCCAAGGCGCTGCTCGACGAAAACAAGAAGCCGACCGAGGAAGAGGCGCGCTATTGGCTGGCCGGCAATCTGTGCCGCTGCACCGGCTACGACAAGATCATCCGCGCTGTGATGGACGCCGCCGCCGTGATGCGCGGCGAAGCGGGCGCGGCGTAGGGTCGCCGCCATTGCCGTCGGATGCCGTCATGCCCGGCCGCGTGCCGGGCATGCCCGCCCGGCAGCGCAGCGATTTTTGCACGGGCGGCCGGGTCAGGCCCGGCCATGACAGCTCGCGGGTCCGGCCGTTGCCGGAGCCGTCGCCGGTCAAGGAGCGGAACTCATGACGTATCTCGACAAATCAGCTCTGAAAGTCGTCGGCACGCGGCCGGTGCGCCCGGACGGTGTCGACAAGGTAATCGGCCGCGCCAATTTCGGCGCCGACATGGTCATGGCCGGCATGTTGTGGGGCAAGGTGAAGCGCAGCCCGCATGCTCATGCCCGCATCAAATCGGTGGATATCACCAAGGCACTGGCGCTGCCGGGCGTCAAGGCGGTCATCACCGCGGAGGACTTTCCGCCAATCCCGTCCGAGGAGGCGTTTGTCGGCGAAGGCCCGATGAACTTCCGCGACCTTTCGTACAACTGCATGGCGAGCGGCAAGGTGCTCTACGACGGGCACGCGGTCGCGGCGGTGGCGGCGACGAGCCCGGCGATCGCCGACGAGGCGGTCGAACTGATCGAGGTCGATTACGAAGTATTGCCGCACGTCATCGATGTCGAGGATGCGATGGCGCCGGATGCGCCGGTATTGCATGACGATTTGTTCACGCAGGGCATCGACCCGAAGCCGACGAAGCCGTCGAACGTCGCGAAACGCATCAGCTTTGCCAAGGGCGATATCGCGGCCGGGTGGAAGGAGGCCGAGGTCACGATTGAGCGCCGCTATACGACGCAGCCGGTGCATCAGGGCTATATCGAGCCGCATGCCTGCGTTGTGTCGGTCGGCGCCGACCAGCAATGCACGATCTGGAGTTCGAGCCAGGGCCAGTTCATGGTGCGCGCCTACTGCGCCAAGCTCTTGGGCATCGACATCTCGAACATCCGGGCGATCCCCGCCGAAATCGGCGGCGGCTTCGGCGGCAAGACCTTGATCTACCTCGAGCCGGTGGCGCTGGCGCTGGCCAAGAAGACCGGGCGGCCGGTGAAGATGGTGATGAACCGCGAGGAGGTCTTTCGCGGCACCGGACCGGCGGCGGGTGCGGTCGTCGAGGTCCGTCTCGGCGCCAAGAAGGACGGCCGGTTGACCGCCGCCCAGATCGAGTTGAAATACCAGGCGGGCGCCTTCCCTGGCTCGCCGGTCGGGCCCGGCTGCATGTGCGCGTTGGCGATGTACGATGTTCCGAACGCGCAGGTGACCGGCTACGACGTGGTCAGCAACCGGCCCAAGGTCGCCGCCTATCGCGCGCCGGGCGCTCCGAACTCGTCCTGGGGCGTCGAGAGCTGCCTCGACGAGCTGGCGCAACAGCTCGGCATCGATCCGCTGGCCTTGCGCGAGATGAACGCGGCGACGGACGGTGTCAAGGCCGTGCATGGTCCGACCTGGCAGAACATAGGCTATGCCGCGACCGTCGAAGCCGCCAAGAACCATCCGCACATGAAGGAAAAGTTGGGCCCCAATCAGGGGCGCGGCATCGCGTCGGGCTTCTGGTTCAACATCGGCGGCGAATCGAGTGCCGCCTGCCACATCAACGAGGACGGCACCG
>DATJSO010000002.1:0-5890 GCA_035504075.1 Allostellaceae bacterium
GCTCTTCGCCGTAGCGCGGGTCGGGCACGCCGACCACCTGCACATCCTGGATCTTGGGATGGCGGTAGAGGAACTCCTCGATCTCGCGCGGATAGATGTTCTCGCCGCCGCGGATCACCATGTCCTTGATGCGCCCGACGATGTTGCAATAGCCCGCGTCATCGATCGTCGCCAGATCGCCGGTGTGCATCCAGCGCGCCGGGTCGATCGCCTCGCGGGTCTTCTCGTCGTCGTTCCAGTACCCGAGCATGACGAGATAGCCGCGGGTCAACAGTTCGCCCGGCTCGCCGCGCGGCACGGTCCGGCCCTCGGCATCGACGATTTTGGCCTCGACATGCGGCAATACGCGGCCGACCGTCGCGACGCGGCGCTCGATCGGGTCGTCCGTCGTCGTCGCAAAACTCGCCGGGCTCGTTTCGGTCATGCCGTAGCCGATGATGATCTCGGACAGATGCATCACCGCGACGGCACGCTTCATGACCTCGATCGGGCACGGGCTGCCGGCCATGATGCCGGTACGCAACGACGTCAGATCGAAGCGGGCGAATTCGGGATGGTCCATCTGGGCGATGAACATCGTCGGCACGCCGAAGAGCGCAGTGCAGCGCTCGGCTTCGATCGTCTCCAGCGTCGCCAGCGGGTCGAACCCTTCGCCGGGATAGATCATCGCCGACCCGTGCGTCAGGCAGCCGAGGTTGCCGATAACCATGCCGAAGCAATGGTAGAGCGGCACCGGGATGCAAACCCGGTCGCGCTCGGTGAATTTCATCGCGTCGGAGATGAAAAAGCCGTTGTTCAGGATGTTGTGGTGGGTCAGCGTTGCACCCTTCGGAAAGCCGGTCGTGCCCGATGTGAACTGGATGTTGATCGGGTCGTCGAACTGCAACTCATGCGCCAGTGCCGCCAGCCGCTCATGCTCCGCGCGCCCGCCGAGGCCGGCCACGTCGGCGAAGCCGATCATGCCGGCTTCGCGGTCGCCGCCGATATTGACCACGAGCCGCAGCCCTGGCAGGCGCGCGGCCTGCAGATGGCCGGGTGCGCAGGTTGCCAGTTCCGGCGCCAGCTCGCGCAGCATGCCGACATAGTCGCTCGTCTTGAAGCGCGAGGCGGTGATCAACGCGACACAGCCGGCCTTGTTCAGCGCATATTCGAGTTCGGCCAGGCGGTAGGCGGGGTTGATGTTGACGAGGATCAGCCCCGCCTTGGCGGTGGCAAACTGCGCGACGCACCACTCGGCATTGTTCGGCGACCAGATGCCGATCCGCTCGCCGCGCCCAAGGCCAAGCGCCAAGAGGCCGGCGGCGAGGCGGTCCACCTGCTCCTTCAGCTCACGCCACGTCCAGCGGATGTTCTGGTGCCGCGCGATCAGTGCGTCGCGGTCGCCGCAGCATTCGACGAGCTTGTCGAAATAGACGCCGATCGTATCGCCGATGAACGGCGCAGTGCTCGCTCCGTGCACATAGCTTGCCGCCGCCACGTCTTCCTCCCGCCGAATCCGGCCGCCGTTTTACCAGCCTACGGCCGGCCGCAACAGGCGCGCAGTCAACCCCGACGGCCGGGGGCGGCGCCGCGCCGTCGCGGGCCCTCGCTACTCAGGGCGCGCGCCGGCGGTGCGGCCGGTGACGGCATAGAGCGGGTCCTGCGCGTCTTCGACGTATTCGGCCAGGCGGTGCAGCGCAACGTCGCCGAACCCGGCGGCGAGCAGATAACGCGCGACGAGCCGCGCGTGGTCGTCGTCGCCGAGATGGTGCCAGATCCGTACCGCCTTCGTCGGAAAGCAGCGGTTCGAAAAGCTGATCGCCACGAGACCACCCGGCCGCAACACGCGCGCCGCCTCGCGCAACACCGCGACCGGCTGCTGCAGATATTGGATCGAGACGCACACCGTGACCGCATCGACGCTCGCATCGTCCAGCGGCAGGGCGGGATCGCGGTTGAGGTCCTGCACAAAATGCCGGCCGAAGCGCGGGTTGGCGGCGAGTTCGGCCGCGTTCATGCCATGGCCGATGATCTCGGCGTATTCGGTTTCGGGCGGCAGGTGGCTGACCCAGCTGCTCATCAGATCGAGGATGACGCCATGCGCCGGCAATACGCTGCGATAGAACTGGGTCAGCGCCGCGACGGCATGCTCGTCGATGTGGTAGACGAGCCGCGGCTCGGCATAAAACAGCGCGTCATCGTCGCTGTCGATCTTCGCGAAGGCGCCCGGCGGCAGCCCCAGCGTCTCGTCCATGGCTTTGCCTGCTCCCGCCCGGTTGGGTGCCCTCGCCGCGTCTCAGCCGTATATGGCCGCGCCGGTCGCCGCGGCGCAAGCTTGCCGGCGCTCGCCGCTGGCGCAAGGCAGTCCGGCCGCGCCGGCAGCCGCAGCGCCGGGACGAAACCGAAATGCCCCTCAAGCCCGGTGCAGCAACGGGCGGTCGCGCTGCATTTCGCGCTCGATATGGCTGCGGAGCAATTCGACGATCCGCTCGTGCTCGCAAATTTCGTAGTCGAGCGCCCGCTGATAGTCAGCGTCGCCGACGGCGGTCCGCTGCCGGCGGAGGCGTGCGATCTGCCGGATTGCCGCATCAATGCGCGAGCATTCGTAAGCGAAGCGATGCATTGTCGTACTCCGAACCAAAGTAATTTATACAAATGATCGATAAGCTAAAGCCAACGATGAACTTCCGGTGCTTCGGCTTCCTCGATACACTTGCCGAATTTTGATGCAGAGTGTAACGATAGGGTTAATTGGAAACTTCATTAACCATATTCAGCAGAAGAGCGCACGCCGCGCGGCGGCCAGCGTCGCGTCGGCATTGCCCGCGGCGTCGATGCGGGTCCACTCGACCGCGCCCGCGGGCTGCGCGACCTGCAACGCCAGTACGTCGCGCGACGCATCGGACGCATCGCCCCGGCGGGCGCCCAGCCGTGCCGCCATCGCTTCCGCCGGCGCCTCCAGCCACAGCCCGGCGAAACCAACGCCGGCGTCGGCGGCAACAGCGGCAAACGCGCCGCGCTCGTCGGGGCGCAGCGCGACGGCATCGATGATCACCGAGTAGCCGGCGCGGAGCGCGACGGCGGCGCGCGCGCACAGGTCGCGGTAGACGCGTTCGGTAACCTCGGGCGCATAGGCTGCCGGCGGCAGCGGTTGTTCCGGCTCGCTGCCGAAGCGCAGCTTGCGCAGCACATCGCTGCGCAGCACCCGGGCGCCCGGCCGCCGCCCGACTGCCGGGGCGAGACCCGCCGCGAGGGTCGATTTGCCGCTGCCGCTGAGGCCGCCGATCGCGATGAGCCGCGCCGGTGCCGGGGCAAGCGTCGCTTCGGCCGCCGCCAGATAGCGGCACGCCTGCGCGTTTTCGGCCGCCGGGTCGGCGCCGCCCCAGCCATGCTCCGCCATGGTCGCCGTCACATGCGCCCGGATCGCCGCGCGCAACGCCAGAAACAGGGGCATCGCGGCGAGGCCGTCATCCTCCCCGGTCAGATCGAGATAGCGGTTCAGCACGAGATTGGCGAAATCGCACAGACCGCGATGATCGAGGTCCATCAGCAGAAAGGCGAGGTCGTAGAGCACGTCGATGCTGGCGAGATCGTCGGAAAACTCGATGCAATCGAACAGAACCGGCTTCTCATCGACGAGACAGACGTTGCGCAGATGCAGGTCGCCATGTACCCGCCGCACCTCGCCGGCGTCGCGCCGCCTATCGAGCAGCGGACCGAGGCCCTGCAACTCTCGCCGCAACGCGGCGGCGACCCTGTCGATCTGCGCGGCGGAAAAGCCGGCTGCCCGCCGTTCGCGCAGCACGCCGATCGCGGTCTCGGCAATGGCGGCCATGGCGGCGCCGCCGCCCTGCGCCGGGCATCGTTCGGCGTCGGCATGAAAGGCGGCGATATGAGCGCACAGCGCATACAGCAACGGCGCGGCCAGCGCGCCGCGCGCAGCCATGTTGTCGAAGAGGTCGCGCTGATCAAAGCGGCGCATAACAACGACAAAATCGATCGGTGTGCCGCTGCCGTCCTCACCGCGGCCCCATTGCAGGCGCCCGTCGGCATGCCGGCTGATCGCCCGCACCCCGAGGTAGATCTGCGGCGCGGTGCGGCGGTTGAGGCGCAATTCGGCGGCGCACGCAGCCTGCCGCAGCGCCGGGCTGGAAAAATCGAGGTAGGGATATTTGACGGCGCGTTTCAGCTTGTACGCGTAACCGCCGGCCAGGAACACCAGCGAGCAATGCGTTTCGACCACCTCCACGGCGCCGCCGTTCTGCGTATACGAGGTCGGGTCGCGCAGGAATGCGATGACCTCGCGCTGTTCGTCTCCGCTCGCCACCCTTCGCCCCTCGATCGCGATCGGCCGCACTTTATCCGAGGCGCGCCGAAAATGCGTCGCGGCGCTCGCTTGCGAGGCCGCGCGACCGTATTGTTCGCGTCCCGGCGGGAAACGCGGCAGGAGGGGCAGGCATGAGCGACGCAACATCGGGGCCGGCGGCAATCGAGCGGCCGATCCTCGGCAACGAGCCGGGCGATTACTGGGGCAGCGACGCCGTCGCGACGATGCTGCGCGAACTCGACCTGCCCTATGTCGCGCTCAACCCGGGCGCGTCCTATCGCGGCCTGCACGACAGCCTCGTCAACCTGCTGGGCAATCGCGACCCGCAGATGCTGCTCTGCCTGCATGAAGAGCACGCGGTCGCGATCGCACACGGTTACGCCAAGGTGGCGGGACGGCCGATGGGCGCGATCGTGCACTCGAATGTCGGCCTGATGCACGCGACGATGGCGATCTTCGACGCGTGGTGCGACCGCGTGCCGGTTTTCGTGCTCGGCGCGACGGGGCCGGTCGATGCGGCCAAGCGCCGGCCGTGGATCGACTGGATCCACACCGCGCAGGATCAGGGGGCGCTCGTTCGCAATTTCACGAAATGGGACGACCAGCCCGCCTCGGTCGCGGCCGCCGCCGAATCGCTGCTGCGCGCCCATCGCATGATGATGACGCCGCCGCGCGGGCCGGTCTATGTCTGCCTCGACGCCGCGCTGCAGGAGAGCCGCCTCGGCGCGTTGCCGCCATTGCCCGGCGCTGATCGTTTTCGCCCGCCGCGCGCCGCCGCGCCCGATCCGGCTGCCGCCGCCGAGGCCGCTTCGCTGCTGCAGCGCGCCGAGCGGCCGCTGATCCTGGTCGGCCGCACCTCACGCAGCGAAGCGGATTGGCAGCGCCGCGTGCAACTCGCCGAGGCACTCGGTGCGATCGCGTTGACCGACGCCAAGACCGGCGCCGGCTTTCCGTCGCGCCACAGACTGCACGGCCCGCCCGCCGGCAACCAGCCGAGCGATGCGGCTTGCGCGCTGATCCGCGAGGCCGACGTGATCCTCAGCCTCGACTGGGTCGATCTCGCCGGTGCCTTCAAGGCGGCATGCGGCGCGGCGCCGGTCGGATCGAAGGTGATCTCCGCCTCGCTTGACCACCTCGCGCATAACGGCTGGAGCATGGATTACCAGGGCCTGCCGCCGACCGACATCCATCTCGCGGTCGAGCCGGACATTGCGGTCGCAGCGCTGCTGCCGCTGCTGGGGCCGCGCCCGCCCGGCTGGGGCGGCAATCCGCCGGCGGCGCAGCTGCAGCCGGCGCCTACCGGCCCCGCCGGCAAAATCGCGCCGCTCGACCTCGCGGCGGCCTTGCGCGCGGCGGTGGGCAACCGCCCGACAACGCTGATCCGCAGCCCGCTCGCCTGGGCCAGCAACACCTGGGATGTGGCACACCCGCTCGACGCGCTTGGCGGCGACGGCGGCGGCGGGGTCGGCGCCGGCCCCGGCATGGCGGTCGGCGCGGCGCTGGCCCTAAGGGACTTACCGGGCGGCACCGGCCGGCTGCCGGTCGCCGCACTCGGCGACGGCGACTATCTGATGGGCTGCACGG
>DATJSO010000003.1:0-5843 GCA_035504075.1 Allostellaceae bacterium
TTGTGCAGGCCGGCATTATCGCCGTTACGGCGATCACGGCCCTGCTGCTGGTGGTGTTGCGCCGGCTGGACGACGTGCTGCTCGTCATCGTGCCGCTGCTGCTGGCCGCGATGCTGACCCTTGCCGTCGCCGTCGCGATCGGCATGCAGCTGAATTACGCCAATATCATCGCGCTGCCGCTGCTGCTCGGGATCGGCGTTGCCTTCGACATCTATTTCGTCATGAACTGGCGGGCCGGTCAGAACGGACACCTCCAATCGAGCACGGCCCGCGCCGTCGTTTTCAGCGCCCTGACGACGATCTCGGCGTTCGGCAGCCTGGCGTTGTCGCAGGATCCGGGGACGGCGGACATGGGGAAATTGCTGACCCTGTCGCTCGTCTGCACGCTGTTCTGCACGCTTTTCGTGCTGCCGGCGCTGCTCGGGCCGGCCCGCAGCAGGGCGCGCGGCGCGGCGCCGCGCCCGCAGCGCCAGACGCGGCCGATCGGTTCGCCGCAGCCGGTCAGCGAGGTGGCGCGAGATCGCCGTAGCCGACGAGGCTGATCCCAAGCTCGGCGATCCGGCCGCGCACCCGTGCGCTGAGCAGCGCACCCAACTCGTCGACATGGCGGTAGCCCGGCATCGCCGTCGCCAGATCGCGCGATTCGCGGGTCGCCGGGTGGAAATACACCTCGCTGACGCCGGGCGGCAGGTGCGGCAGCAATCCGAGCAGCCGTTCCTCGGTCATGACGCCGCTCCACGCCATGCCGAAGGCATGATCGTTGCTGGCCAGCCCCTCGCGCCGCAAACGCCGTCGCAGCGCCGCGACCGCCGGGCGGAAGCTCGGCACCCGGTGACGCTCGCCCGGAAAGGCGCGGCGCAGCACCGCCGCCGGCTCGTTCGGCAGACGCACCGCCCGCAGGCCGTACGGGCGGCCGATCTCGACGATGAGCCGGGCGACCGTCGGGTGCACGTGCATGTGCTTGTGCGCGTTGACGTGGTCGAGGACGAGCCCGGTCGCCTTGAACGCCGCGAATTGCGCCTCGATTTCCGCGGCGAGCCGCCGCCGCATGCCGGGCAGAAAGAACCAGCGCAACCCGGCGCGCAGTTGGTTGTCGTCAAACCGGCCGTCGCGCCTGAGCAAGGGGGTGAGCGTCGCCGGCGGCAACAGCGGAACGCCGTCCACCAGCAGCAAATGCAGTCCGACCCGCAACTGCGGCAGGCGGCGAGCGCGCGTCACCGCGTCGGCCGCCGCCGGGGCGGCGACCATCAGGCTCGCGGTCGACAGGATGCCGCCGCGGTGCGCGATCTCGACGGCCTCGTTGATCGCGAGGTCGCGGCCGAAATCATCGGCGCAGACGATCAGGCGCCGTGCCGCGGTATGGTCAGGCAAAGCGGGCCGCAGCGAGGGTCAGCCGGCCATTTCCCGCTGTCGCAGGAATTGGAAGAATTCAACCCCCTCGCGCAGCCGGCGGCGCATCGTCGGCGGGCTCTTGAGCATTTCGGCGACCAGCGAGGCGATCTTGCGGCGGCGCAGATAGAACCGCTTATAGAAAATCTCCAATGAGTGGAAGATTTCGGTGTGGCTCAAATGCGGATAGTGCAACGGCGCGATCTGCACGCCCTGCTCGTCGATCAATTCGGCGTGCGCCAGGTCGAGCCAGCCTTCACTGACCGCCTGCCGGTAAAGTTCGGTGCCGGGATACGGCGCGGCGAGCGACACCTGGATCGTGTGCGGATCGATCTCGGCGGCGAAGCGGATCGTCTCTTCGATCGTCTCCCTGGTCTCGCCGGGCAGGCCGAGGATAAAGGTGCCATGGATCGTGATCCCGAGTTCGTGGCAGTCCTTTGTGAAGCGACGGGCAATGTCGATCCGCATGCCTTTTTTGATGTTGTTGAGGATCTGCTGGTTGCCGGTCTCGTAACCGACGAGCAGTAGGCGCAGGCCGTTGTCGCGCATGATTTCGAGCGTTGCGCGCGGCACGTTGGCCTTGGCGTTGCACGACCAGGTCACGCCGAGCCGGCCGAGTTCGCGCGCGATCGCCTCGGCGCGCGGCCGGTCGTCGGTAAACGTGTCGTCGTCGAAAAAGAACTCTTGCACCTGCGGGAAACAGCTTTTCGCGAAGCGGATCTCGTCGATCACGTGGCCGACGCTGCGCACCCGGTAGCGGTGCCCGCCGACCGTTTGTGGCCACAGGCAGAACGTGCATTTCGAGCGACAGCCGCGGCCGGTATAGAGCGACAGATAGGGGTGCTTCAGATAGCCGATGAAATAGTCCTCGACGCGCAAATCGCGCTTGTAGACCTCCGTCACGAATGGCAGCCGGTCCATGTCTTCGAGCGGCGCGCGCGCCCGGTTGTGAACGATCCGGCCGGCGCCGTCGCGCCAGCTCAGCCCGTCGATGTCGTCGAGCGAACGGCCGTCGGCCACTTCCTTGACGGTGAAGTCGAATTCCTCGCGGGCGACAAAGTCGATCGCGGACGACGCGGCGAGGCTGGCCTCGGGCTCGACCGCGACCTTGGCGCCGACGATGCCGATCCGCAGCCGCGGGTTGGTATCCTTCATCGCCTCGGCGACTTTGAGATCGGCGGCAAACGAAGGGGTTGAGGTATGCAGCACCGCCAACTCGTAATCGCCGGCCAGCGGCAGCACGTCGCCGAGGCGCAGCCGCGCCGGCGGCGCATCGACCAGGCGGCTGCCCGGCACCAGCGCCGCCGGTTGGGCCAGCCACGTCGGATACCAGAACGAACGGATCTCGCGCCGCGCCTGATAGCGCGATCCCGCGCCGCCGTCGAACCCGTCGAACGACGGCGGGTGGAGAAACAGCGTCTTCATCATACCGGCTTGTCCCCTCCGACCTGCATCCGCCCGCTCGGATCGACCTGAAACTGATGATTGCGCCACAAGACGCTGCGCCCGCAGAAGCTAGCGACAAATACCGCAAAGGACAAAGCATCCCGCAACGGCAACAGCCAGAGGCCGCGCAGCGGCAGATCGAACCAGCGCGCCATGGCAGATGCGGACGCCCAACGCAACAGCACCGAGAGCAGCACGAGGGCGCAGGCGGCAACCGGCCGCAGCCCGATAACGGCGGCAGCCAGCACGCTGAGAACGACGGTATGGCTGATCGCCCAGCCGGCAAACCCGACGGGCGCCATCGCGCGCGAGGTGCGCGCCCAGCGCAGTTCGTGCAGCCACAGGCTTTCGAGGCTCGGCTCGGCGACGCGATTCTCGACGATATAGGGCGACAAGACGGTCGCCAGCCCGAGGCGGCGCACCGCGCTCCCCATCCGGTGGTCGTCCGCCAGTTCGTTGCGCAATCGCGCAAAGCCGCCGATCCGCTCCAATACCCGTCGGCGCAGCGCCAGCGTTGCGCCGAAGCAGCCGCCGCCGATATCGAGCGCGGCGCCAGCAAGCGCACCCGGCAGGAAGCCGAAATTGATGTGGAGCGCCGCCAGCGTCGACCACACGCCCGGGGTCGGCACCCCCTTGTACAGGCAGGTCACCAGCCCCGTTGCCGGATCGGCCAGGGGCGCGACGACGATCCGCAGATAATCCGGCGTGACGCGCATGTCGCTGTCGGCGACGACGATCACCTTATGTCGCGCCGAGGGCAGCATGTTTTCCAGGTTCGCCACTTTCAGATTGCTGCCCTCGGTGCGCGGGTCGATGACCAGCACGATGTCGCAGTCGGGCCGCTCGGCGATCAGCGCGCGGGCGATCGGCAGCGCCGCGTCCGAGCGATCGCGTATGCCGAGGACAAGCTGAAACTCGGGATAATCCTGATCGGCAAACGAGCGCAGGTTGTCGGCGAGGCCCGGCTCTGCACCGGACAGCGGTTTCAGCACCGAGATCGGCGGCGCGAATGCCGATCCATCCTCGGCCGCGACGATCCGTCGCCGGGCGAACTGCCAGGCCGCCGCCGTCACGCCGATGACATAGGCCCACGCCGCAATCAGCAGCAGTGCGGCGCTCAAATCGGCCATTCGATGATCCTCCGCCGCAATGACGCCAGCCGGGTCGCGCCGCAAATCCCGGTTGTCTTTGGCGGCGCGATTGCCGACGATATCCCCGTCAGCCGCCGCATCGCCCGGTCCCGAGCACTCGAACCTTCGATCTTCCCGTGTTCACTGCTGCCCTCATGCGCGACCGGCGGCGCCGCGCCGCCGGTCTGTTGGTTGCGGCGCTGCTGACCGCCTGCGCGACGCCGCCCAGCGATCCGGCGGCGCGGGCCGCCTTTGACCAGACCAACGATCCATTAGAACCGCTCAACCGTAAGGTCTTCGATCTAAATCAATTTATCGACCGCATCGTGCTGAAGCCGGCGACCAAAATCTATGTCGTCGTGGTGCCCGAGGCGGGTCGGGACGCCATCAAAAACGCGCTTGACAACATGAAGGAGCCGGTCGTCGCGATTAACAACGTGCTGCAAGGCCGACCAAAAGGCGCCGGCATCGCGGTCGGCCGCCTGATCGTCAACACTACAATCGGGCTGGCCGGCGTCATCGACGTCGCAAAAAAATGGGGCCTCGCGCCGCAGACCGGCGATTTCGGGCAGACCTTGTATGCCTGGGATTTCCCGCAAGGCCCCTACCTCATCCTGCCGATCCTCGGCCCGTCGAACCCGCGCGACGCCATCGGCATGGCGGCCGACAACTATATCGATCCGTTCAGCTATGCCGCCACCGCCGCTGATATCGACGACATGAACATCGTTCGGTTCGTGCTCGGCGGCATTGACGAGCGCGCCCGGGCGACGGACACGCTCGACGATCTGCAGAAAAACTCGCTCGATTTCTATGCCGAATTGCGTTCTTTGGTGGAGCAGCACCGCGCCGCGGTGCTGCGGCATGGCGCCGCTCCGGCGCCGAGCCCCGGTTTCTATGACGTTCCCGCGACGGCGGCGGGGATCAATCCGCCCGCCGCACCACCCGCATCATCCCCGCCGTAGCCCGGCGGTGCGCCGTTCGATCAGCTGTACGAGGCCGTCGGCGCCGCTGCGCTGCAGCACCGAGACAAACTCCGAGCGGCGCGCCGCCAATTGGCTGATCGTGCCGTCAAGGTAGACGTCGATGACCTTCCAGGACGTGCCGCCATCCTGGCGCATCAGGTAGTTGATCGACACCGGTTCGCCGTTCGATTTGACGATCCGGCTGGCGACGACGACGCCGTTTGGATTGGCGATCGGCGTCGGCGTCACATCGAAGCGCTCGCCGTCGTAACCGTCAAAGCGGGCGGCATATTCGGAAATGGTGTAGCGCGCGAATGCAGCCTCAAGGCGCTGCTGTTGGGCGGCGTCGAGCGCGGTCCAGTCCGGCCCGACCGCGATCCGCGTCATCAGCGGCAGGTTGAACGCCGCTGCGACTGCCGGCGCGATGCGCGCGTAGCGCTGGTCGAAGCTCAGCGCCTTGGCTTGCTGCATGACGGACAAGAGTACCCCGTAAAACCGGTCGATGACGCCCGCCGGCGCGTCGCCCTGGCCGGCGGCGGCGGGCGATGCAGCGGCCGCGGCCAGCGGCATCGCCAAGAACAGGCGTCGGGACACCAGCATAATCCCCCCGGACCCCGGGAGCTGCGACGGAATCCCCAGGGCAAATCGCAATTTGCGAGCGTTAGTGATAGCAAAACGCGCGGGTCGGCGCGGCGCAAAAATGTCGGCCCGCTCGATGCCGCCCCCTGCCGCAGCATTGCGCGCGAAGCGCGAATTGTGGCAGGGATAGGCAACGGATTTTCAGGGCTCGCCGGACCGCGTCGCGCGGCCGGCATCACTGAGCCGACGAGGCGCGAGGATGCGAGTAGTGCTGGCCCAGCCCCGCGGGTTCTGCGCGGGGGTCGAACGAGCGATCGAAATCGTCGAGCGCGCG
>DATJSO010000004.1:0-18350 GCA_035504075.1 Allostellaceae bacterium
CGGCGGCGACGAGGCAACAGCAATAACGCGCACGCATCTCTCTTCCCCCAATCGTGTACGAGAACGGCCTCAACCGACCATCGTCAGGCCGCCGCTGACGCTCAGCACCTGCCCGGTGATGTAATCCGAGCGGCGGCCGAGAAAAAACAGTATCGCCTCGGCGACCTCCTCCGGCCGGGCGATACGGCGGAACGGGATCGCGCGGGTCAGTGCTTCGCGCATCCGTTCGGGCTGGGCCAGGAACAGCGGCGTGTCGGTCGGCCCGGGGCAAACGCTGTTGACGTTGATCTGGTAACGGGCCATCTCGCGCGCCAGCGATTTTGTGAAGGCGATGATGCCGCCCTTCGCCGCAGCGTAGACCGTTTCGCCGGTGCTGCCGACCCGCCCGGCATCGCTCGAAATATTGACAATTTTTCCGGCGCGCGCGGCAACCATCGGCGGCAGCAGCGCGCGCGTCAACCGTACGGCGCCGAGCAGGTTGATCGCAATCAACTGCTCCCACATCTCCGGCGGGTTGTCGAGAAACGGCTGGATGCGGTCCCAGCCGGCGCCGTTGACGAGGCCGTCAAGATGCGGCGCCCGCGCTTTGACCGCCGCCGCGAAACCGGCAATCGCTTGCGGTTTGGTGAGGTCGAGCGGCAGAAACTCGACCGCCGTGCCTACCGTCGCGGCGTCGGCGGCTACGGCGCGCCCGCCCGCTTCGTCGATGTCGCCGACGATGACGCGCGCCCCTTCATGCGCCAGCAGCAACGCCGTTGCGCGGCCGATACCCGAGGCGCCGCCGGTGACGACGACAACGCGGCCTTCCATCTCCATCGCGAGCGCCCTTTTGCTGCCGCGGCAGGCGATGTTCGGCGTCACCCGGCTTGCTGTCAATCGCGCGGTCTTACTGGGTGCACGCAATCGGGCGTCGCCGCCACTTAAGCAAATCCGACAAAGACTGCATTCAATAATGAAGAAGCGGCGGCGCTTGAAAATAAATCTATCCAAACCCCTGAGTTGAATATCCTCTTATACGTTTGATTTAAACGCGAAACGTCTTCAACAAACGATTATCTCTTGCGTCAGTCTGTAACGGTCGGTAACTATCGGATACCCGCCCGTTACGCAGCTTTACAATCCGGCAAACTTGATCGAGGTTTTTGCATGCTGATGGCTGCATCGCTGCTGCTTGCGCCGATGGCGCTGACGACCAGCCCGAACCCGGCAAAACCGCCATCCTACAACCAGGTGCGCGCCTACGTCACCGGCTACAACACGGTGCCGGCGCAGACCAGCAGCACGCCGTGCACGGCGGCCGACGGAACCGACATCTGCGGCCGCCGCGACGCTGTTGCCTGCCCGCGCGGGATCGGTTTCGGCACTGTCGTCGAGATCCGCGGCACCACCTACACGTGCGAAGATCGCCTGGCGCGCAAGTACGATACCCGTTTCGACATCAGCTGCGACAAGGACATGGCCTGCCCGCCGCAGGTGACCGGCTGGACGACGATCAGGGTCTACGCCCCCGAAGCGGAGATTGCCGCCGCGATGGCAAAGGCACGTCGGCTTGTTGCCCGCTACCGCTGGTGGTCGCGGCCGATCGTGCGGCGGATCGTGACCAGGGATGCCAATTCGCGAAATGCGACGCGATTTGTGCGGCATGCCGCGAACACCCGCTCGCGCGCCTGGGCCATCTCGCGGGGGTAGCCCTCGAAGGCATCTGACGATTCCCGAAAGCGAGCGACAGGTCACCCCGCCGGTTGCGCCGCACAATTGCAGCCATCGCATTTGCGAAGAGCAGACCCCCGAACTCGGCGCTGGCAATCGCCCTGGGTGATAGTATCACATGCTTACTATCACCCAGGCGAACCTGTTGCAGGGGGCAGTGCAGTGGATCTCGACCGCAGTTTCGGGTTTCTCGTGACTGATGTTGCCCGGCTGTTCGGCCGCCGGTTCTCGCATCACGGCAAGCGGCTCGGGCTGACGCGGGCGCAGTGCCGCACGCTCGGCTATCTTGCCCGCAATGAAGGCATCAACCAGGCCGGGCTTGCCGACATCCTGGAAATCCGGCCGATGACGCTGGTGCGCCAGATCGACCGCATGGAGGAGGCCGGCTGGATCGAACGCCGCCCCGACCCTGCCGATCGCCGCGCGCGCCGCCTCTATCTCACCGACAAGGCGCGGCCGATCCTCGGGCGCATCTGGAGCGTCGCCAACGAGACGCGGGACGAGGCGTTGGCCCGGCTGACGCCGGCGGAGGGCATGCAACTGATCGATCTGCTGTGCCGGGTGCACGCGACATTGTCCGAACGCGAACCCGTAGACGGCGGCGACGGCGTCATCGCTGTCGCGCCGCACGATGCCGCGGCTGCCGCGCCGCGCGCGCGATCTGTCGAGGATCTGGCAGGCGATACGGCGGTCGCGGCGGTGGGAGCGGCGACATGAGCAGTTCCGCGGAACAGGACAGCCAGGTCCGCAGCTTTCGCCGCGTCGCCGCGGACCGCGATGCGCCCGTGGCCTCGCGCCCGTCGCGGCCGCTGCGCCAGCGCCTGCGGCTGCCGCTGATGCTGTTCGGGCCGGTTCTGGTGCTGCTGGCCGGCGCGTGGTGGTATCTGACGAGCGGGCGCTACGTGGCGACCGACGACGCCTATGTGCAGGCGGCACGGGTGCAGATCAGCAACGAGATCTCCGACCGCGTCATCGACGTCGCGGTGCACGACAATCAGCGCGTCAAACAGGGCGACGTGCTGTTCCGCCTGGACCCGCGGCCGTTCCAGATCGCGGTCGAGCAGGCCAAGGCAAGACTTGCCGCGGCGCGTCTGCAGATCGCGGCGATGAAGGCGACCTATCGCGAGAAGGTGTCGAACGCAAATGCCGCGGCGGCGACGCTCGCCTACCGGCAGCGCGAACGCGACCGCCAGCAGCAGCTGGTCGCACGCGGCTTTGCCTCCGAGCAGCAATTCGACCAGGCCGAACAGGCCTTTGAGGTCGGCCGCTCGGAACTGGCGGCCGACCAGCACGACGTCGCGGTCGCGCTCGCCAATCTCGACGGCAATCCCGATCTGCCGGTCGATCAGCACCCGACGGTGCAGGAAGCGCAGGCGGCACTCGACCAGGCCTTGCTCAATCTCAGCTACACGGTTGTGCGCGCGCCGGAGAACGGCATCGTCACAAAGGTGGATCAGCTGCAGCCGGGCGATTGGGTGCAGGGCGTCAACACCGGTGCGGCGCCGACGACGCTGTTCTACCTGGTATCGACCGACCGCGTCTGGGTCGAGGCCAATTTCAAGGAAACCGAACTGACCCGCATGCGGCCCGGCCAGACGGCGACGGTCGAGATCGACACCTATCCCGACAAGGTGTTTCACGCCACCGTACAAAGCCTCAGCCCCGGCACCGGCCTGACCTTTTCGCTGTTGCCGCCGGAAAACGCCACCGGCAACTGGGTCAAGGTCGTGCAGCGGCTGCCGGTGCGGCTGGCGATCAGCGACGACGACCCGGACCAGCCGCTGCATGCCGGTTTGAGCGCCTATGTCGATGTCGATACGCATTACCGGCGACCGTGGCTCGTCTGGCTGCAGCATGCGGCAGACCGCGTCTTTGGCACCGCCGAGGCGCACGAAGCGGCGAGGCGGCAGGGCGCAAACCGCCGCTGACGCCGCCGGCGCCGCGCCCGCCCGCGATCGTGCCGACATAGGACTGCGATGCGGGGGCAATCCGGACCACCGCCGCCGATCAACCGCGGCGCGGTCACCGCCTCGATCATGCTGGCGACGTTCATGCAGGGCGTCGACACGACAATCACCAACGTCGCGCTGCCGCATATCCAGGGCAGCATGTCGGCAGCGCAGGACCAAGTCGCCTGGGTCGTCACCTCCTACATCGTCGCCGCCGCGATCATGACGCCGCTGACCGGCTGGCTCGCCGGTCGGTTCGGCATCAAACACGTGTTCCTGATCTCGGTCGCCGGCTTCACGTTGACCTCGGCCTTGTGCGGCGCCGCGACGAGCCTCGCGCAGCTTGTGCTGTTTCGTCTGCTGCAAGGTATCTGCGGCGCGGCGCTGGTGCCGCTCAGCCAGGCCGTGCTGTTCCAGATCAACCCGCCCGAGCGCCACGCCAAGGCGATGGCGGTGTGGGGCATGGGCGTCATTCTCGGTCCGATCATCGGCCCGGCGCTCGGCGGCTGGCTGACAGATTCCTACAGCTGGCGATGGGTCTTCTACATCAACCTGCCGGTCGGCGTTCTCGCCGGGATCGGCATTGCCGCGTTTATCCGTGATGCGCGCCAGGGCCACCGCGAGGCCTTCGATTTTTTCGGCTTCGCGACGCTGAGCCTGACGGTCGGCGCGTTGCAGATGCTGCTTGATCGCGGCGAAACAAAGGACTGGTTCGGCTCCTACGAGATCTGGGTCGAGGCGACGGTCGCCACGCTCAGCGCCTACCTGTTCATCGTTCATACCGCGACGGCGGCAGACCGGTCGTTTTTGAACCGCGACCTGTTGAAGGACGGCAACTGCATGATCGGCACCGTCCTGATGTTTCTTGTCGGCATCCCGCTCTACGGCACGATGACGCTGCTGCCGCTGATGCTGCAGACGCTGATGAACTACCCCGTCGTGACGACCGGGCTTGTTATCGCGCCGCGCGGCATCGGCACGATGGCGGCGATGTTCCTCGTCGCCCGCCTGGCCGGCCGGTTCGATACACGCCTGCTCATTCTGATCGGCCTGGCGATGACCGTCGCGGCGATGTGGCAGATGACCGGGTTTTCGCTGCAGATGGGCATGGGGCCGATCATCACCTCGGGGTTGCTGCAAGGGTTCGGCCTCGGCTTTGTCTTTACGCCGCTCAGCACGGTCACGTTTTCGACATTGCCGCGACAGCTGCTGACGCAGGGCACCGCAATCTTCAGTCTGATGCGCAATATCGGCGGCAGCATCGGCATTTCAGCCGTCGTCGCGTTGTTGACCGAAAACACCCAGGTCGTGCATGCGCGGCTCGCCGAAGGATTGCGGCCGGATAATCCGCTGACGCAGGCGCCGCTGCTCGGGCCGGTCTGGAGCCTGTCGAGCCGTTCCGGCATCGCTGCGCTGAATGCAGCGGCAACGCACCAGGCGGCGATGGTCGCCTATCTCGACGATTATCGGCTGATGATGCTGATCGTGCTGTTCTCCAGCCCGCTCCTGCTGTTGCTGCGCCGGCCGCCTACGGAAGCGCGCTCTGCTGCTGTCGTGCCGGCCGACTGACGATCCTGTATCGTCGCGGCCATGCGCCGCGAACCCGCTCCGATCGCCGCCGAGATCTGCGCCACACTGGCCATCGCCGCGCCGCTCGCCGGCGCCAACTTGGCACAGATGGCGATGCAGGTGACCGATACGGTCATGGTCGGCCATCTCGGTGCCGATGCGCTGGCGGCCGCCGGCCTCGGCGGCGGGCTGTATTGGATGCTGCTGCTGATCTGCCAGGGCGTGCTGACCGCGGTGGCGCCGCTCGCCGCGCACGCGCTGGGGGCCGATGACCGCGTCGCGGCAGGCCGTCTCGCCGGTGCGGGCCTTGTTCTCGCGGCCGTTTTCGCAATCCCGGTGATGACGCTCCTGGCGGTGCTGCCGCGCTTCTTTGCCGCGCTCGGCTATGCGCCCGATCTGGTGGCGGAGATTGCCCGCTTCCTGCAGACCGTTTTGTGGGGCGTCCCGGCGGCGCTCGGCGTCGCGACACTGCGCTTTGTGCTGGTCGCGGCGTTCCGCACCCGCGTCGTGATGGTCGTGCCGTTGATTGCCGTGCCGCTCAACGCCCTGGCGGGCTGGATGCTGATTTTCGGGCATTGCGGCGCCCCGATGCTCGGCATCGTCGGCGCCGGCTGCGCGATTGCGGCGATGCAGTGGCTGATGCTCCTCTGCCTGGCCGGCTACATGACGCTGACGCGGCGGCGGGTGCCGCTCGGGATCGCCGTCCGGTTCTGGCGCGATATCGCGCGGATCGTGCGGCTCGGCGGCCCGATCGGCGGGCAGGCCGCTCTCGAAGCCGGGCTGTTTGTCGCGACCGGCATCATGATGGGGGTGCTCGGTGCCGACGCGCTCGGCGCGCATCAGCTGGCGCTCAATGTCGTCGGCGTGACGTTTATGGTGCCGCTCGGCCTCGGGCAGGCGGTGACCGTGCGGGTTGCCTTCCGGCTCGGCAGCGGCGCCCCGGCGGCCGCCCGTGATGCCGCGTTCGTCGCCCTGGCGCTCGGCGCCACGTTCATGACCGCGACGGCGGTCCTCTTGTGGATCGCGCCGCGAATGCTCGCCGGCCTCTATATCAATCTCGCCGATCCGGCCAATCGCGGCCTGCTCGCGATCGCGCTGCACCTCTTCATGATCGCCGCTATCTTTCAGGTCTTCGACGGTACGCAGGTGATCGCGACCGGTGCACTGCGCGGCTACCACGACACCGCCGCACCGATGGCGATTGCGGCGGTCGGATATTGGGTAATCGGTTTTACCGGCGGCTGGCTGTTGGCGTTTCCCTTGGGCCTCGGCGCCACAGGGCTGTGGAGCGGCCTCGCGCTCGGTCTCGCGACGGTCGCGATCGCGCTGACCGTGCGGCTCTGTTGGCGCGCTCGCGCGAGTCTGCGCGGGCTGGCGCCGGCGGCCGCGCTGGCTGCCGGTTAGCGGCGGCGCGGCGTCAAATGCGGCGCATCGAGGCCGACGCCGACCAGATGCCCGAACAATTCCGCGAGTCGCGCGCGGTCGGCCGCAGGCAGCGGCGGCCGCAGCAGCGAGGCGATGTTGCTGCGCAGATGCGCCGGGTCGCCGGTGCCGAACAGCACGACATCGACGCCCGGCTCGTGCCGCACAAAGCGGTAGGCGGCGTCGATGACGCCGACGGCACCGCCGGGATGGACGAGAAAACCGAGCGGGTCGGGGTCGTCCGCGACCGCCCGCGGCACCAGCCCGTCGGCGGCCAGCTCGCGCAGCGTCCCCTGCAAGCGGCCGGGCTGCGAGAAGATGTTGCGCACCGCAAACATCAGCAACGTGCCGACGCCGTGTTGCCGGGTCAGCGGGAAGGCGCGTTCGCGCGCGTTCTGGTGCAGCATGTGGAACGCGATCATCGCGACATCCCAGACGCCGTCGGCGCAGGCGTGCCGCACCATGTCATGCCCGGGGTCGCCGGGCGCGGTCTCGGTGATGCCGAGAAAGCGGAATTTGCCCTTTTCCTTTTCGCGCAGCAGCGCCGGCGCGATGACCCGGACGGCATGGTCGTAGGCGGCGGGTGCGATGCCGTGCAGCTGGTAGACATCGACGTAATCGGTGCCGAGCTCCTTCAGCGAACGGTCGAGGCTGGCGACGGCGCGCTCGGGCAGCGTGTTCGGATTGCTGACGCCGAACGGCGCCTTTGTGCAGATGACGACCGCCTCGCGCTTCACACCCTGCAGCGCGCGGCCCAAGACCGGCTCGGTGCCGTAGGCGGCCGCCGTGTCGAACAGCGTGACGCCGAGATCGAGCGCGGCCCGGACGATCGCGATCGCATCCCCTTCGCTCCCGCCGGTGCCGAGCCCGAGCCGGCTGAACCCGCCGCAGCCGAGGCCGGCGACGCTGACCCGGAGCCCGGTGCGCCCGAGCGTTGTATAATCCATGCCCCTACCCCGTTACACGCGAGACAAGCGCGCGCGAAAGCCATAACATAGGCGCGAAAACGGGATTGACGAACCGGAGGGACAAACGATGGCAGCCCTGCGCAAATTCATCATCGAGCGCGACATCCCTGGTGCCGGCAGCCTCGAACGCGAGCAACTGCGCGGCGCGGCGGCGCAGTCGAACGGCGTGCTGCGCCAACTCGGTCCCGACATCCAATGGGTCGAGAGCTTTGTCGCTGCCGATAAGACATTCTGCGTCTATCTCGCGAAAGACGAGGACATCATCAGGAAGCACGCCGAGATCAGCGGCTTTCCGGCCACCAAGATCACCGAAGTCAGGAAGATGATCGACCCGACGACGGAGCATAACCCATAAGCCAACCGTCAGCGAACAGCCCGCGAGCCTGCGCGCGCAGGCCGATCGGATCATCCGCGACCTCGCCACGGGCAGCCGTATTTGCCTGCGATGCGACCGCCGCCGCATGACTTGCGCCCGTCCGCCGCAATCGTCATAACCCGCCGGGGGTCCAGCGATCGGCGGGGGGAGCGCGGCTTTTGACGATGCCAGACGTGCCGAAGCCGCAATCCATCCTGACGCCGCTGACCCGCGCGGCGATCTTTTTAGTCGTAACGATCAACTCGGGCGAGGGTGCTGCTGCGGCGGTACGGGGCGTCTGTGCCGAGCTTGCCGCATTGATCCGCACCGTCGGGTTTCGGGAGCGCGACGGCGGCCTCTGTTGCGTGCTGGGGATCGGGTCGGCAGCCTGGGATCGCCTGTTCGGGCCGCCACGCCCGGCCGAACTGCATCCGTTCCGCGAACTGCGCGCGGAGGGGCGCCATGCGCCGGCGACACCGGGCGACCTCCTGTTCCATATCCGCGCCGAGCGCATGGATCTGTGTTTCGAACTGGTGCGGCTTGTCATGTCGGCGCTCGGCGATGCCGTCGCGCTCACCTATGAGGTGCACGGCTTTCGCTATTTCGACAACCGCGACCTGCTCGGCTTTGTCGACGGCACCGAAAACCCGGTCGATCAGGAAGCAGCCGATGCCGCGCTGATCGGCGACGAGGATCCGGCCTTTGCCGGCGGCAGCTACGTCATCGTGCAGAAATATTTGCACGATCTCGACGGCTGGAACGCATTGCCGGCCGAAGCGCAGGAAAAGATCATCGGCCGTACCAAACTGGATGACGCCGATCTTGCCGCGGCCGTCAAGCCGACGAGCGCCCACAACGCATTGACGACCATCGTCGAAGACGGCGAAGAAAAGAAGATCGTGCGCGACAACATGCCGTTCGGGCGGGCCGGCGAGCGCGAATTCGGCACTTATTTCATCGGCTATTGCCGCACACCGCGGATCACCGAAACGATGCTGGAGAACATGTTTGTCGGCCGGCCGCCCGGCAATTATGACAGGATACTCGACTTCAGCCGCGCCGCGACCGGCGGCCTGTTCTTTGTTCCCTCGGCGAGCTTTCTCGCAGCCGGCGCCGGCGCCGGCGCACCTTCCGCATCTCCGCCTGCGGCCGACGGATCGCTCGGCATCGGCGCCCTCAAAGGAATCCCGCAACATGAATAACCTTCACCGCGAGCTTGCGCCGATTTCCGATCTGGCGTGGGCGCAGATCGAGGAGGAGGTATCGCGCACGTTGAAGCGCTACCTCGCCGGCCGCCGCGTTGCCGACGTCCAGGGGCCGGCGGGCACGATGCTGTCGGCCGTCGGCACCGGGCACCTGCGCACGATCGATGCGCCGGGGGATGGCGTCATCGCCCGCCAGCGCGGCGTGAAGCCGCTTGTCGAGTTGCGCGTGCCGTTCGAACTCGACCGGCAGCAGATCGACGACGTCGAGCGCGGCGCCAACGACGCCGACTGGCAACCGGCCAAGGACGCGGCGCGCAAGATCACCTTCGCCGAAGACAGCGCGATCTTTCAGGGCTATGGCGCCGCCGGCATCGCCGGCATCGGCGAAGGCACCAGCAACCCGCGCATGACGTTGCCGGCCGATGTGCGCCACTACCCCGACGCGATCGCTCAGGCGCTGAGCCAACTGCGCCTCGTCGGCGTCAACGGGCCTTATACCGTCGTGCTCGGGGCCGGCCCCTATACCTCGCTCGCCGAGGCCAGCGACAACGGCTATCCGGTCCTGCAGCACATCCGCCGGCTGGTCGAGACCGAGATCGTCGGGGCGCCGGCGATCGACGGCGCCTTTGTCTTGACGACGCGCGGCGGCGATTTCGACCTGCATATCGGGCAGGATTTCTCGATCGGCTATCTGAGCCACACCGACGCGGCAGTGCGCCTCTATTTGCAGGAGAGCTTCACCTTTCTGCTGCTGACCACCGAAGCTGCGGTGGCGTTGCTGCCGGCACCCGCCGCCTGACGGCGTCCCGGGCAGCCGCTTCCATCGCAGCCGGTCGCTATGGGAGGCGAATGCCGGTCAGCTTTCGCCCATTCTGAGGGCGGCGATGAAGGCGGATTGCGGGATGTCGACCTGGCCGAATTGGCGCATCCGCTTTTTGCCCTCTTTCTGCTTTTCCAACAGCTTGCGTTTGCGCGTCACGTCGCCGCCATAGCATTTGGCGAGCACGTCCTTGCGCAGGGCCTTGACCGTCTCGCGGGCGATGACCCGACCGCCGATCGCCGCCTGGATCGCGATCTGGAAGAGCTGGCGCGGGATCAATTCCTTCAATCGCTCGCACAGCCCGCGGCCGCGCCGCTCGGCCTCGCTCCTGTGGACAATGATCGACAGCGCATCGACCGGCTCGCCGTTGATCAGGATGTTCATCAACACGAGGTCGCCGGGGTCGTAGCCGTCGAGCTGGTAGTCGAAGCTGGCATAGCCGCGGCTCGCCGATTTCAGCCGGTCGTAGAAATCGAATACGACCTCGTTCAACGGCAGCCGGTAGACGACCATCGCCCGGCTGCCGGCGTAGGTCAGGTTCTGCTGCACGCCGCGCCGCTCCTGGCACAGCGCTAATATCGGGCCGAGATAGGTATCTGGGACAAAGATCGTCGCCTTGATCCAAGGCTCCTCGATGTGGTCGATGCGCACCGGATCGGGCATATCGGCCGGGTTGTGCAGGTCGAGGATGCGGCCGTTCGTCTGATGGACGCGGTAGACGACCGAGGGGGCGGTCGTGATGAGGTCGAGGTCGAACTCGCGGGTCAGCCGCTCCTGGATGATTTCAAGGTGCAGCAGGCCCAGGAAGCCGCAGCGGAAGCCGAAGCCGAGCGCCGCCGAGGTCTCCGGCTCGTAGACGAAGCTGGCGTCGTTGAGGCGCAACTTGGCGAGGCTGTCGCGCAATTTTTCGTAATCGGCCGCGTCGGTCGGAAAGAGGCCGCAGAAGACGACCGGCTGCACCGGCTGAAAGCCGGGCAGCGGCGCGGCCGTCGGGCGGCGGTCTTCGGTGATCGTGTCGCCGACGCGGCAGTCGGCGACGGCCTTGATGCCGGCGGTGATAAAGCCGATCTCGCCCGGCCCCAGTTCCGGCGCGGCGACGCCCTTGGGTGTGAACACGCCGACGCGTTCGATCTGGTGCGCGGCGCCCGTTGCCATCAGACGGATTTTCTGGCCCGGCGCGAGACGCCCGTCCTTTACGCGCACGAGGATGACGACGCCGAGATAGGGGTCGTACCAGCTGTCGACGAGCAGCGCTTTGAGCGGTGCGGCGGCGTCGCCCTCGGGCGGCGGCAGGCGGCAAACGAGCGACTCCAGAACATCCTCTATGCCGAGCCCCGTTTTCGCCGAGATCATGAGAGCATCGGCAGCCTCGAGGCCGATCACGTCCTCGATCTGCTGCTTGACGCGTTCCGGATCGGCAGCCGGCAGGTCGATCTTGTTCAACACCGGCACGATCTCGTGGCCGGCGGCGACCGCCTGGTAGACATTGGCCAAGGTCTGCGCCTCGACCCCCTGGCTCGCATCGACGACCAAGAGCGAGCCTTCGCAGGCGGCCAATGAGCGGCTGACCTCGTAGGCAAAATCGACGTGGCCGGGCGTGTCCATCAGGTTGAGGACATAGGCTTTGCCGTCGCGTGCGCGGTATTCGAGGCGCACGGTCTGCGCCTTGATTGTGATGCCGCGCTCGCGCTCCAATTCCATCGTGTCGAGCACCTGATCGCGCATCTCGCGGTCGGCCAGCCCGCCGGTCGCCTGGATCAGGCGGTCGGCGAGCGTCGATTTGCCGTGGTCGATATGCGCGATGATCGCGAAGTTGCGGATCTGGCTGAGCGGGGTCATCGCCGCCGAACATAAGGACGCCGACCGCCCGGATCAACGCGGCGCCGACCTCCGTGCCATGCCGCCGACCGTGCCGTCGGCGGCGCGGCGCAGCACCTGGCCGGGCAGGGCGCCGGTGTGCGTCGCGCCGTCGACGACGACGACCCCGTTGACGAGGACGGTCGTGCGCCTGCCGGAGGGGTATTGGTGCGGCCGGGCGTACGTTGCGCGGTCGCGGAAATCCTGCGGATCGAACATCGTGACGTCGGCGCACCAGCCTTCGCGCAGCAGGCCACGGTCGCGCAGGCGCAGGGCGCGGGCCGGGCCGCCGGTCATCTTGTAAATCGCGGTTTCGAGCGGCAGCAGACCTTCGTCCCTGACGTAATGGCCGATGATGCGCGGAAACGTCCCGTAGAAGCGCGGGTGCGGCATGCCCTGCCCCGTGATGCCGTAATCGGCGACGCAATTGCCGTCAGAGCCGACAAACGGTTCGGGCGCGGCGACGATCGTGCGGATGTCGCCTTCCGCGATCGACGTGATCAGCACGCGCGTCGCGCCGTTGTCGGCGATCAGCAGGTCACAGACGGCGTCGATCGGCGCGACGCCGCGCTCCTTGGCCAGCGCCTCGACCGTGCGGCCGTCGTGATGCGGCTCGCGCGGCGACACCGACACCTGCACAGCCTCCCATGACGGCAGACGGCCCCAGTTGTTGAGGCCGTGATCGGCGATCTCGGCCTCGATGCGGGCCCGCGTCGCCGGTTCGGCCAGGCGCGCCAGCATCGCTGCGTTGCCGCCGATCTGCACCCAAGGGGGCAGCAGGTTTTTCAGCGGGTTGGCGCCTGCCGTATAGGGATAGGCGTCACAATCGATGTCGCACCCTGCGGCGCGCGCCTGCGCAATCCGCCGCAGGATATCGCCGGCCTTGCCCCAATTGTCGATGCCCGAGCATTTCAGATGCACGATCTCGACGTGGATCGGATAGGCGCGGGCGATCGCGACCGCTTCCTCGACCGCCTCCAGAACGCGGTTCGCCTCGTCGCGAATGTGCGTGAAATAGAGCGCTCGGTGCCGTGCAACGACGGCGCACAAGGCCATGATCTCGTCTGCCGCGGCAAAGCTGCCGGGCGGTGTGAAGAGGCCGGTGGAAAGCCCGAGCGCGCCGGCCGACAGGCCGTCGTCGAGCAGCGCCTGCATCTGCTCCAGTTCGGCCGCGGTTGGCGCGCGGTCTTCGAGGCCCATGACCATCAGCCGCAACGTATTGTGGCCGACCAGCATGCCGGCATTGACCGCGACAGGAGGAAACGTCGCGAGGTAATCGGGAAAGCTCACGTCGCGGAACGGCAGCCAGGGCGCCCCGCCGCTCAGATAATCGGCCAGGATCTGCGCCTTGCCGGGAAGGCACGGCGCGACCGAGAAGCCGCAATGGCCGATGATCTCGGTGGTGACGCCCTGGCGCAGCTTGCTCTCCGCCTTCGGGTTGATCGGCAGGACGAAATCGGAATGGGTCTTGATGTCGATAAAACCGGGCGCGACCGCAAGGCCTCCGGCATCGATGGTTCGCGCCGCCGCGCCGGCAAGCGCCGGTCCGATTGCGGCGACGCGGCCGCCCGTGACCGCAATGTCGGCGCGCTCGCCCGGCGTGCCGCTGCCGTCGAACAGCGTGCCGCCGCGGATCAGGATGTCCCAGGCCATCTCGTCTTCCACTCCTCTCGTCACCCAAACAAGTCGCCGGGGCGGCGCAGCAGGACGCGGCCCTCGCCCTCGCGCCGGGTGACGCCGATCGCATCGAGATGCTCCAACACCTCGATCGCGACGTTGCGGCCGATGCCCGAGCGGTCCTTGTATTGCATCGCCGTAAAGCTGCTGTCCGGCGATTCGGCGGCGAGGCTAGCGGCGATTTCCGCCAATTCGACGACAGTTTCGGGCAGAAAGAAGCGGTTGGGTGCGACGCCGGCGACCCGGCCGAAGCGCTCGACCCGCTTCAGGAACCGCGTCAGCGCCTCGGGCGCGAGCTTCAGTTCCGCCGCCAGTTCGCGCACCCGTGGCGGCCGCAGCCGGCCGTCTTCGAGCAATGGCCTGACCCGCGTCCACAGCCGCTCGTCGTCGCGGCTCAGGCGTGGCTGATGGTCGGGCAGGCGCAGCGCCGCTCCGGCATCGCGCACGACGCGGCCGTCGGCGATGAGCGCTGAGAGCGCCGCCTCGAGCGCCGCTTCCGGCGCTTGGCCGCGCAGCCGGGTGAACAGCGCGCTGCGCGTCGGGCCCAGCGCATCGGGCTGGGCGCGGTGCCATTCCGCGAGCGTCGCGGCAATGCGCTCGCCGAGTTCGGCGAGCCGCGCCGCGCTGACCGCAACGCCGCCGGTGGTGACCAGCCCGGCGGCTTCGGCCAGAGCGACGACCTCGCCGAGCGGCAGGTTGCGGGCCTGCGCGAACGGTGCAAGGGTGACGATGCCGGCGGTCGCGGCCAGGTCTTCGAGCGCATTCCCGGCGTCCGCCGCGGTCAGCGCCGCCAGCGCGGCGAGCCGCTCCGGCCGCTGCCGGCCGCGCCGCGACGGTCCCGGATCGAGCACCCGTCCGCCGCCCAGTGTGTGCCGTGCGGCGTGATCGCGGATGATGATGCGGTCGCTCCACAGCGCGCCGATCTGGCGTTCGAGATCGAGCTGCACGTAGCCCTCCTCACCCGGCGCGATGCTGCGGCTCCCGAGCACGGCGAGCCGGCCGACCAGATCCTCGGTGCCGAGATGGACGTGCACCGGCAGCCCGTCGCGCAGCGGCGCCGGCGCGGCGCGCGATGCTCTGAGGCGCAGATCGATCCGGCTGGTCGGCCGGTGCAATGCCGGATCGAGGACCCAGTCGCCGCGCCGCGGCTCGCCGCCGTCCGGAAAATCGCCGACAATGTTGAGGGCGCAGCGCTCGCCGGCGCGGGCTTCCGCGATCGGGCGGTTATGGGCGTGGATGCCGCGCACCCTGACCTCGACGCCGCGCGGCGACAGGCACAGCCGGTCGCCGGCCGCGATGCTGCCCGAAACCGCCGTGCCGGTTACGACGAGGCCGATGCCGGGCAGCGAGAAGGCGCGATCGATCGCCAGGCGAAACCCGCCTGCCGGGGCGCGCGCGGCGCGCGCCGCGTCGGCCGCTCGCGCGCTGTCGCGCAAATGGCCGGCGAGGGCGGCGATGCCGTCGCCGGTCACGCTCGACACGGCAAAGACGGGCGCGCCGTCATGACCGGCCTCGGCCAGCAGCGCGGCGACTTCGGCCGCAACCTGGCTGCGCCGATCGGGGGCTGCCCGGTCGATCTTGGTCACCACCCCGCTGATCTCGGTGACCCCGATCAATTCCAGCACATCGAGGTGTTCGAGGGTTTGCCGCCGCGGCCCATCATCGGCGGCGACGATCAGCAGCACCCGGTCGATCGAGAGGATGCCGGCCAGCATGTTCGGCAGAAACCGCTCGTGCCCCGGCACATCGACAAAGCCCAGTTCGGTGCCGTCCGGCAGGCTCGCATAGGCAAAGCCGAGATCGATCGTCATGCCGCGCCGCTTCTCTTCCGGCAGGCGGTCGGCGTCGACCCCGGTCAGGGCGCGCACCAGCGCCGTCTTGCCGTGGTCGATATGCCCGGCGGTGGCGAGAAGCATGCGTGAATTATACGCCGGCGCCGTTATGCCGAGTCGTGGAAGATGATGCCGAGCGTGAAGCGCCGGCCGGAACGCAACGGGCTGACGCCGTGCCGCATCGTCGCGCGGTAAAATCCGCGAGTGCCGGCGACCGGGCGGTGGTTGACCGCGAACACGACGGCGTCGCCTTGCGCCAGCGGCACGACAGTGCCGCGCGACTGCATGCGCGGCCGGCCCTCGACGAGCAGGAACTCGCCGCCGGCAAAGTCGTGCTCCGGCGCGCTCAGCAATAGCGTCGCCTGCAGCGGGAAGACGAATTCGCCGTAGAGGTCCTGGTGCAGGCAGTTGTAGTCGCCCGCTTCGTATTTGAGGATCAGCGGCGTCGGGCGCTGCTGTCCGGCCGCATGGCACAGCGCGAGGTAATCCGACAGACGCGGCGGAAAGCGCGGCTCCAGCCGCAGCCGCGCGTGCCACGCGTCGGCGAGCGGTGCGAGGCGCGCATAAAGCGCATCGCGCAGGGTGGCGACGAGCGGCGGCAGCGGGTAGCGCAGATACTTGTACTCGCCGCTGCCGAAATTATGCCGCGCCATGACGACGCGCGAGCGGAACGCATCGCGCTCGTCATAGAGCGCGGCGAGCACGCGGCACTCCGCGGCATCAAGCACCGCCGGCAGCACCGCATGGCCGCGCGCGTCGAGCGCCGCCAGCAGATCGGGCCAGGCGGCCTCACTCGGCAGCATCGGCCGGCGATTCGGATGCGGCGTTGCGTTCGCGGTCGAGCAATGCCCGCTTGCGCTCGACGCCCCAGCGGTAGCCGGCGAGGCCGCCGTCGCTGCGCACGGCGCGATGGCACGGCACGAGCACGGCGAGCCGGTTCGTCGCGCAGGCCTGCGCGACGGCGCGCACCGCCGTGGGCCGACCCAAGGCGGCGGCGATGTCGCGGTAGCTGGCAGTCCGGCCCGGCGGAATCTTCTGCAATGCCCGCCACACCTGCGCCTGGAACGCCGTGCCGCGAATGTCGAGCGGCAGATCGGGCTGGGCGCCCGGGTGCGTGATGAAGGCGGCGATCTGCGCTGCCCATTCGCGCAATGCGGCATCGGCCGGCGCCAGGTCGGCGGCGGGAAAACGCCGGCGCAATTCGGCTTCAAGGGTTGCCCGGTCGTCGCCGAGCGCCGTCATGCAGATGCCGCGCTCGGTCGCGGCAACCAGCGCCTGCCCGAGCGGCGTCGCGACGACGGCCCAATGCACCCGCTCGCCCTTGCCGCCGCGCCGGCGCGCCGCCGGCGTCATGCCGAGCCCGTTTGGCGCCGCATCATAGGCGCGCGAGGCGGCGCCGAACCCGGCGGCATAGAGCGCATCGGCGACCGGCGCGCCGGCGTCGAGCCGCGCGGCGAAGCGGCCGAGCCGATGCGCCGCGCCCCATTCGCGCGGCGTCGCGCCGGTGACCTGCTTGAACACGCGGTGGAAATGAAAGCGGCTGATGCCGGCTGCGCCGGCCAGTTCGCCGAGGCTCGGCAGACTGTCGCGGGCTCGGATCAAGGCGCAGGCCCGCTCGATCGCCGCGAGGTGCCGCGCCGCGGCGGAAGCCTCGTTTGGCCGACAGCGTTTGCACGGCCGGAAGCCGGCAGCTTCAGCCGCCGCCGCCGTTGCGTAGAATGCGACGTTTTCGCGCCGCGGCCGGCGCGAGGCGCAGCCGGGACGGCAATAGACGCCGGTCGTCTTGACCGAGTAGAAGAAGCTGCCGTCGGCTCGCGCATCATGCGCGACCACCGCTTGCCAGCATTGCTCTGCATTCAACATCGCACGCACTCCGCTCGTGTACATGGTGCCAATCTGGCGTGGCGCGCGAAACCCCTCTACCCGGCCCTTGCTGTTTCATTCGCGGAACAGTCTGATACGGCGATGTTCGGTACCGTCGCCCCGACCGGCTCCGCCCTCGATACGATCGTCCACATCATCCAGGTGTCGCTGACGCCGATCTTTCTGCTGTCCGGCATCGCGACGCTGCTCAATGTGTTCTCGGCGCGGCTGGCGCGCGTTGCCGATCAGGTCGATGCGGTGGCCGACGCGCTGGCCGGCGCGGCGCCGCAGGACGCGGAGACGTTGTCGGCGCAATTGGTGCGCCTGCATCGCCGGTCGGTGGCGCTCGACTTTGCGGTCGTGCTCGGCGCGGTCGGCGGCGCCGCGACCTGCGGTGCGGTGTTGACCCTGTTTGTCGGCGCGGTGCGGGCGGCGACCGCGGCTTCGGTGCTGTTTTTATTGTTCGGGCTTGCGGTCGTCTGCGCCCTTGGCGCGATCATTGCCTATACGGCCGAGATGCTGATGGCCGGCGCCGGCATCCGCGTCGACGCGGCGCGCGGCCGGCGTGCCGCCCGAGCCGAGGCGGGCGAAAGCGGTGATGCCGAACCGCCCGACATCGGTTCGAGCAAGGCGGAAGCTTCCGCCTCGGGAGACGAATGACGCGAGCGAAAAACCAACCCCGGCGAGTTTATGCCTGCCGCGATTAGCGCCGAGGACATCGAATGCCTCGCGGTCGGCGCCTGGATCCTCGGGACCGGTGGCGGCGGCAGCCCGTATCTCGGTCTCCTCAACATGCGCCGGCTCTATGCGGCGGGGCACCGCGTCGTGCTTATGTCGCCGTTCGACCTGGCCGACGACGATCGGGTCGCCGTCGTCTCGAACATGGGGGCGCCGCTTGTCGGCCAGGAGCGGCTGACCGACAGCCGCTCGATCGCCCGCGCCGTGCAGATGCAGGAAGAATATTGCGGCGTCAAATTCCGCGCCGTCATGCCGCTCGAGATCGGCGGCGGCAACGGGGTACAGCCGCTGATGGCGGCGGCGCATCTCGCCCTGCCGGTCGTCGATGCGGACCTGATGGGCCGCGCCTATCCCGAGGCGCAGATGACGAGCGCCGCGGTCGGCG
>DATJSO010000005.1:0-2029 GCA_035504075.1 Allostellaceae bacterium
CAGCGCGAGCAGCGGCGCCAGGTCGATCTCCGGCGCCAGCGCGTCGATCGCCACCGCCTCCGCCGGGCCCGCCACCTGGACGACGCACAGCACCGGCCAATAGGTGCGCTCGCGCATGAACTCGGTGTCGACGGTGATGAACTCGGCGCCGCGCTGGCGCGCGCAGAAGGCGGCCAGTTCGGCGCTGTCGGCGAGCAAATTCATTGCGGAAGGCTATAGCGCGAAACCGACCGCGCCGGAATGCCGTCAAAAACGGCAGCAAAACCGCCGATCTCCGCCGGTCGCGCGAATTGCCGTCCGCCGCGGCCGGCAAATCGGCCCGCCGCGGCCCGCTCGGCTTGACATTTGCTTTCGTTCGGTGCCGTCTTCCCGCCATTCTCCGGCAGGACACTTTTTGCGATGCACGAATATCGCAGCCACACCTGCGGCGCGCTGCGCCTTGGCGATGCCGGCGCGGCCGCGCGGCTGTCGGGCTGGGTGCATCGCAAGCGCGACCACGGCCAGCTCTTGTTCATCGATCTGCGCGACCATTACGGCATCGCGCAATGCGTCATCGACGTGTCGTCGCCGCTCTTCGCCGCGGCCGACGGGTTGCGGCTCGAAAGCGTCGTCACGCTGACCGGCAAGGTCGTCGCGCGCTCCGCCGACACGGTCAACCCGAACCTGCCGACCGGCGAGGTCGAGCTCGTCATCGCCGAAATCGTCGTGCAGTCGACCGCGGAGCCGCTGCCGCTGCCGGTCAACAGCGATGCCGACTACCCGGAGGATATCCGGCTCACCTACCGTTTCCTCGACCTGCGGCGCGAACGGGTCCACGCCAACATCATGCTGCGCGCGGGGGTGATCGCCTCGATCCGGCGGCGCATGATCGAGCAGGGCTTCACCGAGTTCCAGACGCCGATCCTGACCGCCGATTCGCCGGAAGGCGCGCGGCCCTATTACGTGCCGAGCCGGCTGCATCCCGGCCAGTTCTACGCGCTGCCGCAGGCGCCGCAGCAGTTCAAGCAGCTGCTGATGGTCGCCGGGTTCGACCGCTATTTCCAGATCGCCCCCTGCTTTCGCGACGAGGCGAGCCGCGCCGATCGCGCGCCGGGCGAGTTCTACCAGCTCGATTTCGAGATGAGCTTCGTGACGCAGGAGGACGTGTTCGCCGCGATCGAGCCGGTGCTGCACGGCGTCTTCGACGAATTCGCCCGCGGCCGCGACGTCAGCCCGGCGCCGTTCCGCCGCATCCCCTACGCCGAGGCGATGCTGCGCTACGCGACCGACAAGCCAGACCTGCGCAACCCGATCCAGATTCACGACGCCACGGAAACCTTCCGCGGCTCGGGATTCCGCATCTTCGCCGGGATGATCGAGGCCGACCCCAGCGTACGGGTGCGCGCCATTCCGGCACCGGGCGGCGGCAACCGCGCGTTCTGCGACCGGATGAACGGCTGGGCGCAGGAGGAGGGGCAGCCGGGGCTCGGCTATATCTTCTTCCGCGACGGCGAGGGCGCTGGGCCGGTGGCGCGCAACCTCGGCCCGGAGCGCACCGAGGCGCTGCGCCAGGCGCTCGGCCTCGGCGACGGGGACGCGGTGTTCTTCGTCGCCGGCGTGCCGACCGCATTCAGCCCGTTCGCCAGCGCGGCGCGGCTGCGGATCGGCAACGAGCTCGGGCTCGGAGCGAAGAACCGGTTCGAGTTCTGCTGGATCACCGATTTCCCGATGTACGAGATCAACGAGGAGACCGGGAAGATCGACTTCAGCCACAACCCGTTCTCGATGCCGCAGGGCGGGCTCGAGGCGCTGGAGACCAAGGATCCGCTGACGATCAACGCCTTTCAGTACGACATCGTGTGCAACGGCGTCGAGCTGTCGTCGGGCGCGATCCGCAACCATCGCCCCGAGATCATGTACAAGGCCTTCGCGATCGCCGGCTATAGCAGGGAGGAGGTCGAGGCGCGTTTCAGCGGCGTGCTCAACGCCTTCAAGTACGGGGCGCCGCCGCATGGCGGCTCGGCGCCGGGCATCGACCGGATCGTCATGC
>DATJSO010000006.1:0-11282 GCA_035504075.1 Allostellaceae bacterium
CGCCGCCATCCGTTCCATGACCTCGTAGGCCGCCGCGATCCCGGTGAGAAACTGCCTGCCCGACGCCAAGTTGACGCATTGCGCGATCGCGTCGTGCACCTGCTGGGCGTCGAACCCCTCGATCTTTGCCGCCGCGACCGCCGCACCGAAGATGCCGAACACCGGCCCCGCGTGGAAGCCGCGCGCCATGATGGTCGGGATGAATTCGGCGGCCATGCGTTCCATGACCTCGTAGCCGGCGGCGATGCCCGCCAGAAACGCGCGGCCCGAGGCGGCGGTTGCTTCCGCCGCCGCGAGTGCCGCCGGCAGGATCGCGGTGCCGGGGTGCGTCAGCATGCGGAACGTGTCCCACTTGCCGCCGGCGAAAATCGTCTCGGCGTTGACAAACGCGGCGCTGCTTTTCGTCAGTTTGGCGCCGCGGCACAACACGGTCGCGCGGCCGCCGGCACCCGCTTCCTCGTCCTGCATCAGCGCCAGCGCCTGGCGGGCGGCCGCGCTGTCGTGCGCGACGAGCGCCGAAGAGAGCGCCTGCAATGCGACGCCCTTGGCGCGATCGACGACCGCTTCCGGCAGGTCCTCGTAAGTGAGGCCGGCGACAAACGCGGCGAATTCGCGACTCAGCGACATGGCACCCCCTTTGTGCGGCGCGGCCGTGTTATAGATCGACGGCGCGGCGGCGACCACGCCGCTTGCCGGGAGAGACGAGATGAACCCTCCGCTGGTCGATACGGCAAACGGCCTCCTCAGCCGGCGCATTTTCTACGAGAGGGAGATCTACGAGGAAGAACAGCGGCGCATTTTCGCGCGCTGCTGGCTTTACCTCTGCCATGACAGCCAGATTGCGCTGCCCGGCGATTTCGCGACGGCCTACATGGGCGAAGACCCGGTGTTGGTCGTGCGCGATAGCGACGGCATGGTGCGGGCGTTTCTCAATGTCTGCCGTCATCGCGGCAACCGGCTGTGCCGCGCCGACAGTGGCAACGCCGCGAGCTTTACCTGCGCCTATCACGGTTGGACCTACGGCAATGACGGCAGGCTGACCGGCGTTCCCTATCTGCGCGAGGCCTATCACAACGAACTCGATCGCGAGAAATGGGGCCTCGTACCGGTCGCCCAGCTCGACCATTACAAGGGCCTGTGGTTTGCGACGTTCGATCCCGCTGCGCCGCCGCTCGCCGAGTATTTGGGCGAGATGGCGTGGTATCTCGACACGTTCGTCGATCGCCGGGAGGGCGGCATCGAAGTCGTTGCGACGCATAAATGGGTCATGCCGTGCAACTGGAAATTGCCGGCCGAGAATTTCGGCGGCGACGCCTACCACGTGCACTGGAGCCATTCCTCGGCTGTGACGACCGGGTTCAGCGTCGGCTCGACGGCCAGCCCCGGCGGCGCCAACCGCATGGTGTCGCCAGGCCTGGGGCACGGCCTCATCTGCATCGGCGCCGACCGCTACGGCGACGCGCCGCTGGCCGAAATCCAAGCCTATGAGCGGGCGATCCGCCCCGAGGTCGAGCAGCGGCTCGGGCCGCGTGCCAGGCTCGTCAACCCGATCGTCGGCACCGTGTTCCCGAATTTCTCCGTATTACGGGGCACCTCGCGCACATTGCGCGTGTGGCAGCCGCGCGGCCCCGGCCAGACCGAAATCTGGTCGTGGGTGGTCGTCGACAAGGCGGCGCCGCCGGAGGTGAAGCGCGCGTTTCGGCTTGCGGGCGTGCGCGGCTTCAGCCCGGCCGGCAGTTTCGAGCAGGACGACATGGATAACTGGCAGGAATGCACGCAGACCTGCCGCGGCATCGTTTCGCGTCGCGTGCCGGTCAACAACCGCATGGGGATGGGCCACGAACGGTACGACCCGGCGCTCGGCGCCTGGGCCAGCGACGCCGGCTTCAGCGAATTATGCCATCGCGAATTTTACCGCCGCTGGGCCGAGTTGATCGAAGCGGACAGCTGGCACGACCTCGCCGCCAAGCCCGTGCCGGTCGCCGCCGAAGGCTGAACCCGTCGGCAATACCCCGCAGCGACGACAGGGCACCAGTTGTCCCGTTGGCGAATGCGCCGGGGGCGCGGTAAAGCGCCGGCCGCGGGTTCATCCGGCGAAGCGGCCGCATGGTCGGCCCGTCAATCGATTGGTTTGGGAGAAGCGATGAGCGAGCGACGCTCGGCGGCAGGCGGCTGGACGATCGTCGCGCTGTTGTTTCTCTTCATGTTGATCAATTTCGCCGATAAGGCTGTGGTCGGCTTGGCCAGCGTGCCGATCATGCACGATTTGCAGCTGAGCCCGAAACAGTTCGGGCTGATCGGATCGGGCTTTTTCCTGCTGTTCCCGCTCTCGGCGGTTGTCGTCGGCTTTGCGGTCAATCGCGTGCGCACCCGCTGGGCGCTGTTGGCGATGGGTCTCGTCTGGGCATTGACGCAATTTCCGATGCTCGGCTCGATCGGCTTCGGCGCGATGCTGGCTTGCCGGGTCGCCCTCGGCGCCGGCGAAGGGCCGGCCTATCCGGTCGCCCTGCATGCGACCTACAAATGGTTTCCGAACGAAGCCCGCACATTGCCGACCGCGGTCGTCGCGCAGGGCGGGGGCGTCGGCATTCTCGTGGCCCTGCCGGCGCTCAACTGGGTCATCGTGCACTATTCATGGCACTGGGCCTTCGGCGCACTCGGCGCCGCCGGGCTCTTATGGACGGCGCTGTGGCTGCTCTTCGGTCGCGAGGGCGCGCTCGACGACGCCGCGCCCCGGCCAGGAGAGGCGCCGTCGGCCCGCCTGCCGTACGGCCGGCTGCTGCGCAACCCGACGATCGTCGCAAGCTGGTGCGCGGTGTTTGGCGCCTACTGGGGTCTGTCGCTGGCGCTGACGTGGCAGGCGGCGTTCATGATCAAGGGCCTCGGGCTGGTGCAGGGCAAGATCGGCCTGCTTTCCGCGTTGCCGCCGGCGGTCAGCGTTGTCGTCGTCATCGCCGGCGGCTGGCTGTCGCAACGTCTGCTCGGCCACGGCGCTTCCAGCCGCTCGGCGCGCGGCATCTTCGGCGGCGCCTGCGTCGTTGCGGGCGGCATCGCGCTGTTGGTCATGCCGGCGATGCCGACCATCTGGCTGAAGATCGCGATGACGACGCTCGGCGTCGCCCTGCCGTCGGTCATCTATGTGGTCAGCCCGGCCGTGGTCGGCGAGATCACGCCGCTCGCGCAACGCGGCGCGCTGTTGGCGATCGGCACCGCAATCGGCACGACCGCCGGCCTGCTGTCGCCTTACGTGATGGGCAGCATCATCGAGGGCGCCGCGACGCCGCTCGCCGGCTTCAACACCGGCTACCGGGTATGCGGCGCGATCATGCTGCTCGGCGGCATCATCGGCGCGGCGGTCATGAACCCCGAGCGCGAGGCCGAACGGCTTGCGGCTGTCGACTTGCGGCGGACCAGCCGATTGGCCGGGGAAGCGACGGATGGGTGAGCGCGCGACGTCCGAGCCGTCGTGGCGGCGATATCAGGTCCTTCGAGGTTCCCTCTGCGCGGGCGAAGGCGCGAGCCGGCGCGTTGCCCTACGCTCCGGCTGCGGATGCGCGCGCCTTCCACAAATTCCAGGCGCGGCCGATCTGTCCCTGGTTCGTCGCGGTCGCGGCGGCGGCTTCCGCCTCGTTCAGAAAAGTCGCTGCGCCGTCACCCAGCCGCAGCGCCTCGGCCGCCAGACGCGCATTGATCTCGGTATAGACGGCGCGGAACACGACTTCGTGCAGCGAGCCGCCAACGACGACGTTGCCGTGGCCGCGCAGCAGCGCGACCGCCTTGTCGCCGAGCGAACTTGCCAATGCGGCGCCGAGCGCTGTATCGCGGATCAGCATGTCGGTTGCCGGGCCGCCGGCGCCGCGGATCTCGAATACCGGCACGCCGGCACCGAGAAACGATCCCATATGGAAGATCGGCCGCAGCGGCCGCGCGACGACGCCGAAGGGAATCACGGCGGGCGAATGGCTGTGCACGACCGCGACGACGTCCGGCCGCCGCTTGTAGATTTCGCTGTGGATAAAGCGTTCGAGATAGGGCGTGCGGCCGGCCGCGGCGATCGGCTCGCCGTCATCCGCGGCGAACTGCATGATGTCGGCGGCCGTGACGAGGCCGGGCGCCATGCTGCGCGCCAGCAGGAAGCGGTCCGGTGTCTTGTCGTGGCGCACGCTGACATGGCCGAAGCCATCGACGACGCCTTCGTTGTAGAGGATGCGGTTGGCTGTGACGAGATCGTCGATCAGCGCCGGATTGGCCGCGATCGCCTCGGCCGCGGTTGATGATGCCATGCTGCCTCCCTCCTCGATATCGCCGCGATTGACAGGCCGCGCCCGCCGGACTTGAGTTTGCCGCAAGCCTGAAGGGCGCACGATGATGGAGCGACGACGAATGGAACACCGCGGCTTCGGGCGGACCGGCCTCCGCGTCTCCCTGCTCGGTTTCGGCTGCGGTGCGGTCGGCGGGCTGATGATAAACGGTGCACCGACGGACCAGGAGCGCGCGGTGGCGCGGGCGCTGGAACTCGGCATCAATTATTTCGACACCGCGCAGATGTACGGCAATGGCGAATCCGAGCGCAATCTCGGGCGGGTATGGCAGGCGTTGAAGCCGGACGCTTATATGGGCACCAAGGTGCGCCTGCCGCCGACCGCGCCGCGCGACATCGGCGCGGCAATCGCCAATTCGCTCGACGCCAGCCTCAAGCGATTGCAGCGCGAACAGGTGGATCTGTTCCAATTCCACAATGCCATCGTCGGGGCGACAAACGGCGCGGATCTTGCCGCCGATGTCGTACTGCAAGAGGTCGTGCCGGCATTCGAGCGGCTGCGCGAGGCCGGCAAATGCCGGTTTTTCGGCATCACCGCCAACGGCGAGACGGCGGCGTTGCTGCGCGTCATCGACGCGCGCGCCATCGACACCGCACAGGCCGCCTACAATCTGCTGAACCCGACCCCGGCCGGCGCGGCGCCTGCCGGCTATCCGGCGCAGGATTACGCCAACCTGCTCGGCCATGCCCAGGGGGCCGACATGGGCATCATCGTGATCCGGGTGCTGGCGGCCGGCGCGTTGAGCGGGACAGCGGAGCGCCATCCGTTGGGGTCGCCGCCGCCGGCGCCGATCGGCTCCGGTGCCGACTACCGCGCCGATGTTGCGCGCGCCCGCCGCTTTCTGCCGCTCGTTGCGGCGGGTCATGCCGACAGCGTGGTCGAATTGGCGATCCGCTATGCGATGACGCACCCGGCGGTCTCGACCGTACTGGTCGGCTATTCAAGCCTGGAGCAGCTCGAATACGCCGCCCGCTCGGTCGAAAAGGGGCCGTTGCCGCCCGCCACGCTCGCCGGCATCGCCGCGATCCAGCAGGGCTTCGCCGGCGAGCCTCGCTGACCGGCCGGCCAGCGCCGCTGCCGCTCAGCGCTGCAGGTCGCGCGCCGCCCGCGCCGCCGGCCGCTCCGAGCAGCGCTTGAACCAGTCTGCCATTTTCGGCGCTTGCGACAAGTCGATGCGGGCCGGCCGTGCCCACGACAAAACGCTCGCGACGTTGAGGTCGGCAATCGAAAAATGCTCGCCGAGGAGGTACGGCTGCGCCGCCACCGCCTGGTCCAGCACCATCAGCGGCCGGCCCAGTTCGCGCTCCGACTGGTCGGCGAGCGCGGCGTCGCGCTGCGCCTCGGGCAGCAGGGCACGATGGAACAGCGCCGTCAATAACGGCCGTTCGACCTCGGTCATGGCCCAGAAGCTCCATTGCCAGACCCGCGCCTCGTCTTCGAAGAGGAGCGGGTAGAGGCTGCCGCGCGAGTGCTTTTTCGCGAGATAGAGGTTGATCGCCATCGATTCCCACAGGATGAACCCGTCGTCGTCGATCGCCGGGATGTGGCCGTTCGGGTTGATCGCAAGAAAGTCGGGCGTGCGCGTCTCGCCCTTGCCTATATCGGTCGCCACGTTGTCGTATTCGATCCCCAATTCCTTCGCCAGCCACAGCGTGCGAAACGCCCGCGAGCGCGGTATGCCGTAGATCTTGAGCATCGCTCTCACCCCATCATTTGCCAGTCGCCGTGAACCTCGCATGCCGGACGCCCCGCCGGCAATTCCGTGCTGCGTCCGGCCAGCCTCAGGCCGCGCCAAGCGTGACGATTTCGCCGTTCCGCGTGCATTCCGGCATGGCGAGGTCGAGAAAGGCGCTGGCGACGCTTTCGGGCGGCGGCACGGTTGCCGGGTCTTCGCCGGGAAAGATTGCGGCGCGCAAGCGGGTGCGGGCCAGCCCGGGGTCGATCAGATTGGCGCGCACATTGGTCAACGCCGCGACTTCGCCGGCATAGATGCGCACCAACGTTTCGAGGCCGGCTTTCGCGACCGCATAGGGGCCGTAATAGGGCAGGGCGTCACGCCCCAGCCGGCTTGTCACAAAGATCGCGCGGCCGGCCGGCGCCAGCCGCAGCAGCGGGTCCATCGCGCGGATGAGGCGCCAGTTCGTCGTCAGGTCGAGGTCGATGATCTCGGCCCATTGCTTCGGGTCGATGTGGCCGAGCGGCGCCATGTGGCCGAACTGGGCGGCATTGGCGACCAGCACGTCGAGCCGGCCGTAGCGCTCGTGAAGCGCCGCGCCGAGTTCGTCGATCCTGGCGGCATCGCGCAGGTCCAGCGGCACCAGCGTTGCGCCGCCGCCGGCGGCGCGCACCGCATCGTCCACCTCTTCAAGCCCGCCGACCGTGCGCGCGACCAGTACGAGGTGCGCGCCGGCGGCGGCAAAGCGCACGGCGACGGCGGCGCCAATGCCGCGCGAGGCGCCGGTGATCAGCGCGATCTTGCCGGCCAGCGGGCCGGCGGCGGCTGCTTCGGGGAGCTGGCTCACGCCGGTTAAAACGTCCCGATGCGCTGTTCCAATTGAAAAAGCAGCATCGGGTTGAGATGAAAGCGGTCGCGCAGCACCTCGCGGTCGAGTGCGGCCAGCGCGTCCCGCTCGTCGGCGGCGAGTGCAAGCCGCGCCGCATAAGCCGCCGGGTCGCGGCGATAGGCGGCGCGCGCCTCGGCGTTTTCGACGAGCGTAAAGACGGCGCCGGCGAGGGCGCTGCGCGCGGGCGCGGTCGCCGGGTAATGCAGCGGCGCCTCAGCGCGCGGCTGTGCCAGGTCGGTCCAGCCAATGACGGCGTAGATGTGGTGCCATGACGGCTCGAAGACGGCTGCCTGCGGCTCGCGGTCGCCGATCATCCCCGCCAGCATCTGCAGGGCGCGGCATTCGACGTTGCCGGTGCGGTCGAGCGCCGCCGCGTCGAAGCGCATCAGGTAGCGCAGGTTGCCGGTTTTCAAATGCTCGAAAATGGCCCGGTCGGTCTCGATGTCGGGGTGCGGATATTGCGGCGTTCCCGGATAATGCGACAGCCCGCCGCTCGCCAATACGACGGCGCGCCGGCCGATGCGCTCGATGGCCAGCGCCAGCGCCCGGCCGAACGCGAAGCAGCGCTCGGGCGTCGGCTGCGGCGGCACGTAGGCGTTGACGAACACCGGGAGAAACGGCTCCTCGCGCTTATAGCCGCAGAATTCCAACGGGATCGTGAACGCGGTGCCGAGACCGGCGTCGAGTGTGAACGCAGGGTCGAAGCCGAGATCGAGCAACTCGCGCACGATCGCATATCCCGCCTCGCCGTCGATCGGCCAGGCGCCGCCGTGCCCACCCGACCCTTCGGCGCGGACGCCGCAGTGCAGCGCAAAGGCCGGCACGCAGCGCGTGACGAAATCGTCGCAATGCGCATTCGACAGGACGATCAGGAGGTCGGGGTCGAGCGCGCGGAACCGGTCGCCGAGATCGCGCATCGCAGCATTGACGCGCGCCACCTGCGCCTTGTCCTCGGTGTCGGGCAAGGTCAGGAATTGCGGCGCATGCGGTACGACCGCGGCGGCGACGATTCCAGGTGGCCTTGCGGAACGGGTCTGCCTCATCATACCTCTGCCTTATCGGATCGAACGCGCCGACCAGATTGCGTCGCCGCTGCGCTCCCCGCAATGCTGCAGCTGTTCCAGCATCCGCGTATGCAGCGCAACATTGTTGGCCCCTTGCGTGCAGAGCCGGTATGGTGCGCCATCGCTGCCCGCGATAAACCGGAGCCGCCATGCCGCTCATTCCCGCCGTGCTCGATTTCGCCGACGAGCTGTCCGCCACCCGACGTGACATCCATGCCCATCCCGAGCTTGGCTTCGAAGAGCAGCGCACATCCGAGATTGTCGCGCAAAAGCTTGCCGAATACGGCTGCGAGGTGCATCGCGGCCTGGCCACGACGGGCGTCGTCGGCACGTTGCGGCGCGGCAACTCGCTGCGCGCAGTCGGCCTCAGGGCCGACATGGATTGCCTGCCGATGCAGGAGTTGAACGAATTCGCCCATCGGTCGCAGTACGACGGCAAAATGCACGGCTGCGGCCACGACGGGCACACGACGGTGCTGCTCGGCGCCGCACGCTACCTCGCCGCGACGCGCAACTTCGACGGCACGGTGCATTTCATCTTCCAGCCCGGCGAAGAGGGTTACGGCGGCGGCAGGGTCATGGTCGAACAGGGCTTGTTCGACAAATTCCCCTGCGATGCCGTGTTCGCCTTGCACAACAAGCCCGGCATCCCGGTCGGCCACATCGCGGTGCGCGCCGGACCGCTGCTCGCCGCCTCCGACCGCTTCGATGTGCGCGTCAAGGCGAAAGGCGGTCACGCCGCGCAGCCGCACCATTCGATCGACCCGTTCGTGATTGGCGCGCAGATCGTGCTGGGATTGCAGACGATCGTGTCGCGCAACGTCGATCCGATCGATTCGGCGGTCATCACGATCGGCTTCATGCGCGGCGGCTCGGCCTACAACGTGATCCCCGACGAACTCCATATCGGCGGGACGGTGCGCAGCTTCCGCCCCGAGGTGCGCGACCTGTTGGAGCGGCGCATCGGCGAGGTGGCGCACGGCACCGCGGCGTTGCACGGCGCCGGCGCCGAATTCGACTACCGCCGCGGCTATCCGCCGACGATCAACCACGCCGACGAAGCGGCATTCGCCGCCGATGTTGCGGCCGAGATCTGCGGCGAGGCGGCGGTCAACCGCAACGTTGCGCCGACGCTGGGCGGCGAGGATTTCTCCTACATGCTGAACGCGCGGCCGGGCGCGATGGTGTGGCTCGGCAACGGTCCGGGTGAAGGCGGCTGTATGCTGCACAATGCCCGCTACGATTTCAACGACCGCGCAATCCCGGTCGGCGTCAGCTTTTTCGCGCGTCTCGCCGAGCGCTTTCTGGCGTCGCAAGAATAAGGAGTCGCCGCGATGCGCGTGCATGTTGTCAATGTCATGCGGCCGGAGGCGGGTGCCAACACCCGCGACCGCTTTGTCGATTTCGCCCGGCAGGTCGAGGCCAGGGGCTTTGCCGGGCTGTGGGTTACCGATGCGTTCGGGCGCGGCCGGCCGACGCTCGACCCGGCCGGGTTGATGAACGTGATCGCCGCGGTGACCGATGCCATCGAGATCGGCACCTGCGTCCTGCAGGTGCCGGTGCGCCATCCGGTCGAACTGGCGCATCGCCTCGCCGGCGTGCATGCGATGAGCGGGCGGCGCCTGCAGCTCGGCCTCGGCAGCGGTTCGACAAAGGCCGATTTCGATCTCGTCGGCGCCGATTACGAGGCGCGCTTCAAGACATTGATGGCATCGCTCGACACGATGCGTCGGGCGTGGCGCGGCGACGCGCTGACGCCGGAAGGCGCGGCGCTGGCGCCATGGCCCGGCACCGAGGGCGGCCCGGCCGTCCTGCTCGGCGCCTGGCGCAACAAGCGCTGGATCGTCTACGCTGCCGAAGCGTGCCAGGGATGGATCGCGTCCGGCCTTTATTCGCAGCCGGAAGAGTTGGCGGCCGGCATGAAGATCTATCGCGACGCCGGCGGCAGGCGCGCCGTGCTCGCCAATGTCATTCTCGACCTCCAGGGCGGCGGCCGCGACATGCCGCTGAGCGGCCGCGCGACGGTCATGCTGACGGGCGGCCATGCGGAGGCGCTGGAGCGGTTGCGGCGCATCCGAGACGTCGGGTTCGACGACGTGCTCTGTATGACCCAGCCTGACAGCCTCGATGATCTCGCGCGGCTGCGCGACGCGCTCTGACGCCGCCGTCGACATCGGGGTGACATTGACGCCCGCTCGGCCGCGAATTACCTAGCTTTCATGGCCCTGCGAGAGATCATCACCGCTCCCGACCCGCGGCTCAAAACGAAAGCCGGCCCGGTCGTCCGGGTCGGCCCCGAGGTGCGCCGGCTGATGGACGACATGCTGGAGACGATGTACCACGCGATCGGCATCGGCTTGGCGGCGCCGCAGGTCGGAGTCGCAAAGCGCGTCATCGTCGTCGACATCGCGCGCGACGGCGAGCCGCCGCAGCCGCTGCGCATCGCCAATCCCGAGATCTTGTGGCGCTCGGAACAGCTGATGACGACGAACGAGGGTTGCCTTTCGCTGCCCGAGCATTACGCCGATGTCGAGCGCCCGGCGGCGATCCGGCTGCGCTATCTTGACCACGAAGACGAGGTGCGCGAGATCGACTGCAACGGCCTGTTGGCGACCTGCATCCAGCATGAAATCGATCATCTCGACGGGCTGCTTTTTGTCGACCACATCTCGGCCTTGAAGCGCGGCATGATCCTGCGCAAGCTCGCCAAGACGAAAAAGAGCCGCACCCTCGCCGCGGCACAGTGAAGGCAACCACGACGCCGCTCGACCTCGTGTTCATGGGTACGCCCGAATTCGCGGCGACAATCCTTGATGCGCTGATCGACGCGGGACACGAGATGCGTGCCGCATACACGCAGCCGCCGCGCCCGGCCGGCCGCGGCCACCGCTTACAGGCGTCGCCGGTGCAGGAACTGGCTGAGCGGCACGGCATTCCGGTGCACTGCCCGGCGAGCCTGCGCCGCGCCGAAGTGCAGGCTGAATTTGCCGCGCTTGCGGCCGACGCCGCGGTCGTTGCCGCCTACGGCCTGATCCTGCCCGCGCCGATCCTGGCGGCGCCGCGGCTCGGCTGCCTCAATGTCCATGCCTCGCTGTTGCCGCGGTGGCGCGGCGCCGCGCCGATCCAGCGCGCCATCCTCGCCGGCGACGATGAGACCGGCGTTACGATCATGCAGATGGAGGCGGGCCTCGATACCGGGCCGATCGTGCTGCGGCAGCCGACGCCGATCGGCGCCAAGATGTCTGCGGGCGAATTGAGCGCAGGGCTGGCGACGCTCGGCGCCCGGCACGGTGCTCGACGCGCATCTGTCGATCGCGTGCGCCGAGGGGGTG
>DATJSO010000007.1:0-3485 GCA_035504075.1 Allostellaceae bacterium
TCAAGCCCTCCGACCTCGCCGGCAAGCGGGTCGGCGTGCGCGCCTACACCGTCACCACCGGCACCTGGGTGCGCGGCATCCTGGCGAGCGATTACGGCGTCGACCTCGACAAGGTCGAGTGGATCACCTTCGAGGATCCGCATGTGGCGGAGTATCGCGACCCCGATACCGTCAAGCGCGCGCCGCCGGGCAAGGAGCTCGTGCAGATGCTGCTCGACGGCGAAATCGACGCCGCGGTGGTCGGCGACAAGCTGCCCGACCCGCGCCTCAAGCATCTGATCCCGAATCCCGAGGAGGCCGCGCGCCAATGGGCGGAGCGGCACCACGGCGTGCCGATCAATCATATGCTGGTGGTGCGCAACGAAATATCGAAGACGCGGCCCGACGTGGTGCGGGAAATCTTCCGGCTGTTTCACGAGAGCAAGCGCGTTGCCGGGCTCGCCGACGGCGGCGTGCTCGACCCTTATCGGTTCGGCGTCGAAGCCTGCCGCGCCGACCTCGAAATCATCATCGATTTCTGCGCACGGCAAAAGCTGATCCCGCGGAAAATTTCGGTCGACGAATTGTTCGACGACACGACACGGGCGCTGACGGTATCCTGAAAACCTTACGCCACGCGCCGGACGTCCTGCTGGCAGCGCCGCACGCGGCGCTCGTCAACCTCGATGCCGAGACCGGGCCGGTCGCTCACTTCGACATGGCCGTCGACGACCGCGACCGGCTCGACGGCGACGTCTTCGGCAAGGCCGGGATTGGTCACGGTGAGGCCCCAGGCGAGCGCCGGCACGGCGGTCGCGACATGGGCGGCTGCCGCCGAGGCGACGCTCGATTCGCCGGTCTTGCAGGAAATATTGATGGCCATGCCGAGCCGGGCGGTCAGTTGCGCCGCCGCGAACAGCGGCCGCAAGCCGCCGAGCTTGATCGCTTTGAGGCTGCCGCCCTGCGCCGCCTTGCGGCCGTGATGGCGCACGATGTCGTCGGCGCCGTGCAGCCCCTCGTCGGCGCCGATCGGTACGCGGCTCGCCGCGGCCACCCGCGCCATGCCGTCGAGATCGTGCGCCGCAACCGGCTGCTCGAAGAAATCGAGCCGGCAGCCGTCGACCGCGCGCACGTAATCGAGCGCATCGGCGACGCCGAAGCCCTGATTGGCGTCGGCCGAAACCAGGCATTCGCCGAGGCCCTTGAGCGCGGCGGTCACCGCGCAAGTGCGCTCCGCATCGGCGCCGGCCGTGCCAAGCCCGACCTTGATCTTGAACGCGCGATAACCGGCCGCCCAGCGCGTCCGCGCCTCGTCGAGATCGGCCGCGACGTCGGGCGAGCCGATGACGGCAAGCACCGGCATGCGCCCGCGCGCCCGGCCGCCGAACAGCGCATGGACCGGCCGCCGGGTGGCGCGGCCGACGAGATCGCAGAGCGCGATGTCGATCGCCGCCTTGGCGCCGGAGTTGCCGTAGAGCCGCGCATCCATCGCCGCCGCGGCGGCGGCAAAATCGCCGGCGTCCCGGCCGATCAGGCCGGGCGTCATCAGTTCGATCGCCGCCATCATCCCGGCGACGGTCTCTCCGGTCATCACCGGCGCCGAGGCCGCCTCGCCCCAGCCGACAATGCCGTCGGCGCTCTCGATTCGCACCAGGACGTTGTCGGCGCGCGCGACCGTCTCGCCGGCCATCTGCACCGGCTTCTTCATCGGCAGACTGACCGCGATGGCCTCGATGGTCTTGATTTTCATGCCGCCTCGCGCCTGGCGAAAATGGGTCCGCGCCGCACCAGCGCCAACCGCCGGCGAATTGTAACGGCGGCGGCGGCGCAGCGGCAAGCCGCGCGCGGGAGCATGGCCGCGCGGCGGCGCGCTTCGGCGGCACCGGCGAAGTTTGCGTCATTTTGCGCGGGCGCGGTCATAAAGCCGCACCTCGCATGCAATACCGTCGTACCGTGCAGGGCCATTGCGGCAGGCCGGCGATGCGATTAATTGACCTTCCGCGCTGCCGAACCGGATGCGCGGCAGTCCGCAAGCCCGTCATTGGCACGGCCGGGAGTTCCGATAATGCGAGCAGGATTTGCAGTGGTCATTGCGGCGGCGCTGATTTTGGCGGCGCGCGGCACGAGCGCCGATCCGATGACGGCGCCGGGCGCGGCGCCGGCGGGCGCGACGCCGGCGGGCCTGTGGCAGGCGACCGACAGCGACACCAAGCAGCCCACCGGCTGGTTTTTGATCACCGATCACGACGGCGTCTATGACGGCATCATCGCCAAGATGTTTCTCAAGCCGGGCGAGGATCCCAACGTGGTCTGCGATCAATGCAAGGACGACCGCCACGACCAGCGCTGGCTCGGCCTGGAAATCATCCGCGGCATGAAGCGCGAGGACGACACCAGCAAATACAGCGGCGGCTCCATCCTCGATCCGCGCGACGGCAAAATCTATCACGCCATCATGAAGCTATCGCCCGACGGCCAGACGCTCACCGTGCGCGGCTATATCGGCATCGAGCTGCTCGGCGAGAACCAGTATTGGACCCGGCTGCCCAGTTCCGCCTACACCATGCTCGATCCGTCGGTTAATCCCAATCCGGCGGTCAATCCCCGCATAGTGCCGCCGAAGCACCCGCCGGCGCATCGCTCGCAGATGATGGCGCCGCAGAACGCGGCGCATCGCTAGCGGAGTTTCACGGCGCCGCCGGCGGCGGCTGCTCGCGCGGCTTGCCCATCAGCACCGGCTGGAAGAACGCCGCCGCCGCCATGGTGGTCAGGAGCGAGATCGCCAGCAATTTGCCCATGCTGGACGTGCCGGGATGGCTGGAAAACCACAGGCTGCCGAAAGCGGTCGCCGTGGTGCAGGCCGAGAAGGTCACCGCGCGGGTGAGCACCGACTGCAGCAGATTGGTCTGCCCTTCGCGCCACGCCATGATGTAATAGATCTTGAACGCCACGCCGACGCCGAGCAGAAGCGGCAGCGCGATGATGTTGGCGAAGTTCAGCGGCAGATCGACGATGACGCAGATTTCCAGCGTCACCACGCAGGCCAGCAGCAGCGGCACCAGCGTGAGCAGCACGTCGCCGAGGCGGCGCAGCGTGATCCACAGCAGAATGCCGATCGAGATCAGCGCGCAGGCGCCGGCCTCGATGAAGGCGGACACGATGGCGCGGCGCGCCTCGAGAATCGTGATCGGTCCCTCGGTGGCGTTGGGCGCGGCCGCCTGCACCGAAGCCGCGAACTGCCGCAGCACCGTGTTGTTGTTGGAATCGCCCTTCGGCGCCACGTCGACGCGCGCCTGCCCCGACGGCGTCACCCATTGCGACACCAGATCGGCCGGAAGATTGCTGCGCGTCACTTCCTGCGCCTTCAGAAGATTGCGCAGGTCGTCGAGCGCGGTGTGCAGCGGCTGCACGAAGACGGTTTCGGCGCGCTGGCGCACCGCCGGATCGGCCTTGGCCAGCGTGCGCATCGCCGCGGCCAGCCGCCGCGCCGCCGTCGCGCCGGCGCC
>DATJSO010000008.1:0-4132 GCA_035504075.1 Allostellaceae bacterium
CCGCGACGCGCTCCGGGCCGACGTATTCGAATTTGTGGTCCGGCAGGTCCGCAGCGGTCATGACCGCCTTGACGCCGGGCAGCGCGGCGGCTTTTGACGTGTCGATCGACCGGATGCGGGCATGGGCGTGTGGCGAGCGCAGGATCTTGCCGATGATCGCGCCCTGCATCGTGTAGTCGGCGGCATACATCGCGCGTCCGGTGACCTTCGGTACGCCGTCCGGACGGATCGGCCGCGTTCCCACCCATTTGAAGCGCCCCACGATATCGTTCACGGCTCTTCTCCTCATCGCCTTGGCGGATCGACTGGCCCCTAGGGTCGCGCGCCGCCGGCCGGAACACAAGCCCCCTATGCGCCGCCGATCGCGCGCGAGGCCATCCGCCGCGCGCATGCCGGAATGCGCCGGGCGCAGCCTGGACCGATGCGAACACCGTTCACGCTGAGGGCGAAAATGTGGCATGATGTGGATGCCCGGGTGCGACACTTAGGATACTCTCTTGGAAAAGGACAGGAATTTCAGGCAGCAGCGCCGCCGCCGCAGTTTTGACGACCAGGAATTCGAACCGCCGCCGCGCGATTTCGGTTCGGCGCCGCGGTTTCAAAGGCCACGTTTCGAGGAGCCGTCCGGCCCGCCGGTCGGCGCAGTCGTCAAATGGTTCAAACCGGAAAAGGGCTTCGGCTTCGTCGAGCTGTCGGACGGCTCGGGCGATGCGTTCCTGCACGCGACGGTGCTTGGCCGCAGCGGCGTTACCGCGGTGCAGCCCGGCGACACGCTCGAGGTGCGCGTTGCGCAGGGCCAGCGCGGGCCGCAAGTCACCGAGGTGCTGAGCGTCGATACCAGCACCGGCACGGCGATGGCGGCATCGCGGCCGCCGCGCGCCGGCGGCTTCCGGCCGCCGCCGGGCGAACGGCCGCCGCTCGAAGTGACCGGCCAGGAAAACGGCACGGTCAAGTGGTACAACGCGATGAAAGGCTTCGGCTTTATCGTGCGCGACGGCGGCGGCAAGGATGTGTTCGTACACGCCTCGGCGCTGCAGCGCGCGGGCCTGACCTCGCTCAGCGAGGGCCAACGCGTCGTCGTCGATATCGCCGAGGGCCGCAAGGGTCCGGAAGCCGCCGCGATCCGCCTCGCCTGAAGCGCGGCGCCGAACCGGTCGAACCGCCGCCCGTTGCGCCGCCCGCGGCGCGACTCCGCGGCCGGTGGCGATGCGGCCTTGATCGCTCGAGCCACGGCCTCGCCGTTCAGCTGCTCCATCGCCGTCCGCGCCCCAGCATTCAACGCCATCTGCGCCGCCGCCCGCACCCTGCTTGTCACTTTCGGCGGAGATACGACTTCAACCCCATTTTGTCTTCGTGGTGAACTGGCGGGCCGCGAAGGAGGCGCCGATGACCGACATCCGCAAGATCGTTACGTTGCGCGAGGTGATTTTCTCCGAGTTGGGGCATAAGGCGGCGCGCCCGATCGTCCGTGCGGTCGGCATCGGCATCATCGACAACCCGTTTGCCGGCAAATGGGCCGAGGACCTGCGGCCGCTGTTCGAGGCGGGTGCGGCGCTCGGCGAGCGGCTGATGCCGGAGCTAGTCGACATGCTCGACGGGCCGGCGGTCAGCTACGGCAAGGGCGCGATCGTCGGCGTCGCCGGCGAGATCGAGCACGGCGGCGCCTGCGTCCATCCGATGCTGGGGCGGCCGATGCGCGCGGCGCTGGGCGGCGGGCAGGCGGTCATCACGTCGAACGTCAAGGTGGCGCCGCCCGGCGCGGCGATCGACGTGCCGCTCGGTCACAAGGACGACGCATGGTCGTTCGCCCATTTCGACACGATCACGGTGTCAGTCGCCGACTCGCCGCGGCCGCACGAGATCATGGTCATCATTGCAATCGCCGACGGCGGACGGCTCGCCAACCGCTGCGGCAGCGCGCCGATCCGCTGAGGGCACGGCCATGCTGACGCTGTACTATTCGCCGGGATCGAGCGCGATGGCGACCCACATCGCGCTCAACGAGGTCGGCGCGCCGTTTGAACTGCGATTGATCCCGCTGCACGAGCGGGCGAACCGCGCCGCCGCCTATCTCGCGATCAATGCCGAAGGCAAGGTGCCGACGCTCGTCACCGATGGGCGCAAGCTGACCGAGGTCGCGGCGACGCTGTGGTATCTGGCGCGGCGTTATCCAGCGGCCGCCCTGCTGCCGCAGCAGGGCGACATCGAGGCCGAGGCGCAAGTGATTTCCTGGATGTCGTTCATCGCCGCGACGATCCACCCGGCCCGACGCGCCGGCGAGGTGCGCTGGCGCGAGGTGTTCCGGCTGGCCGACGCGCGCCTCGGCGCGCACGATTGGGCGGTCGCGCAATATTCGATCGCCGACATCCATCTGTTCCGCCTCTATTGGCGGTTCGAGACAAGCCTTCGCCCGGCCTCGGCGGAATATCCGAATCTCGATCGCCATTACCGGCATATGCTGGCGCGGCCCGCCGTGCAGCGGACGCTGGAGAGTGAAGCCAAGGTCGGCTACAACCTGCCGGGCTGAAGCAAACGGAGGCGGTCATGCGCAGGGTCGGACGCAACAGCTTCACCGAAATCTATTTCGCCGGCTGCAACCCGAGCTTTGTCGAGACCAGCGACGGGTATGTCATGATCGACTCGCCGCAGCAGCCGATCGATGCCGTGCGCTGGCGCGAGCGTCTGGAGGAAAAGGCGCCGATCCGATACCTGATCAACACCGAGCCGCACGGCGACCATATCTCCGGCAACGCCTATTTCGCCGGCGTCACGGTGGTCGGCCAGGTCAAATTGCAGGAGTGCTTCGACCGTTATCTTGCGGCGTTCGGTTCGCTCGACGAAAAGCGCGAGCGCTTCAAACAAACCGACCCCGACAGCGTCTTTCTGATGGGTCACCCGGATTACGCCGATCCCAACGCGCCGACGCTGACTTTCACCGACAAGCTCACCCTCAATGTCGGCGACCACACGCTCGACATCATCCACATGCCCGGCCACACCGCGCCGCAGACCTCGATCCATGTGCCTGAGGAAGGCGTCGTGTTCACCGGCGACAACGTCTTCCACAAATGCCGCTCGTGGCTGCAGGAATGCGACCCGTGGGAATGGCTGGCGGCGCTCGACCGGATCGCCGCGCTCGACGTCGAGACGATCGTACCCGGCCACGGCGAGCCGTGCGGCAAGGCGTACTTGAAGGAGCAGGGTCAGATCGTCGAGAACTGGGTAGGCTTTATTGAGCGGTTCGTCGATCGCGGCGTCGCGCCGGACGAGATCCTGAAGGGGCCGATCCCGGTCGCGCAGCAAGACCCCTACCCGATCGGGCAGCGCCTGTTCATGCACGACGAGCGGCTGACGGGGCTCATCGTCAACAATCTGCACCGCCGCATCCGCGAGAAGAAAGAGGCTGCCGGCGCCGGCTGAGCGAGCCGGTGCGGTGATGGCCGGAACCTACGCGCTGATTGTCGCGGCCGGCCGCGGCGCACGGTTCGGCGGCGCGTTGCCGAAGCAGTACCTGCCGCTGGGCGGCGCGACGGTGCTGCGCCATGCGGTCGGCGCGTTCGCGATGCATCCCCGTATCGCCGGCGTGCAGGTCGTTATCCGCGGCGACGATCGCGCCGTCTTCGAGGCGGCAACTGTGGACCTTGCACTGCTCCCGCCGGTCGCCGGCGGCGCCGAGCGACAGGATTCGGTGCGGCTCGGCCTCGAAGCGCTCGTGCCCTACAACCCGGCGCGGGTGCTGATCCATGACGGGGCGCGGCCGTTTGCCGACGCGGCGCTGATCGATCGCGTCCTCGACGGCCTCGAACGCGCGCCGGCGGCGATCCCGGCCCTGCCGCTCGGCGACACCGTCAAGCGCGTCATCGACGGCCATATCAGCGACACCCTCGACCGCACCCAACTCTACCGTGCGCAGACGCCGCAGGGGTTCGATTTTCAGACGATCCTGGCGGCGCACCGGGCGGCGGCGGGCCGCATCCTGACCGACGACGCGGCGGTCGCCGAAGCGGCCGGCGTCGCGCCGCTCGTCGTCGCCGGCAGCGAGGACAATTTGAAAATCACGACGGCACAGGACCTCGCGGCCGCCGAGCGGCTGCTGGCGTCGCGGCTCGGCGACGTGCGGGTCGGCATCGGG
>DATJSO010000009.1:0-21761 GCA_035504075.1 Allostellaceae bacterium
TAGCCGGTCGGCCCGGCCTCGTAGCACACGTGCAGCTTCTGATATCGCCCAGCCAGTTTCCCGATCAGCCGCGCCACCGTCGCCGGCGAACTCGACACCTCGCCGAGAAAGCGAACTTCACCGCTGCGGCCGCCGTCGGCGGTCGCCCGTTTGGCTCGATGCCGCCGCGGCGCCAGTCGCCGCCTTCCTGAAATTTCATTGCGGCGCGCCGCTGGCCGCGGTTCCGGATGACGCGCAGTTCGCATTTGTCGCCGAGCCGGGGGCCATGCCGGCGCTCGACCGCTTTGCGCTGGGCAGCGATGCGTACCCTGAGCGTTCGACGACGCTGCTGGTCGAGACCGTGTGCGCGCGCGAGGCGCCGGAAATTCGGCTGACCGGTCCGTGCATCCGCGGCGAGGCTACGCTTCGGGTCGCCGGCCTGCCCGCGGGTTTCTGGGCCGAGCGCGCCGCGCTGACCGCTCTGTTTCCGCGCGGCGTCGACATTCTGTTCAGCTGCGGCGACAGGCTTGTCGCCCTGCCCCGGTCGACGCGGATAACGATTTAAGGGGGCGCTCATGTATGTCGCGGCCAAAGGGGGCGAAGCGGCGATCACCGCGGCGCATCGACTGCTCGCCGCGGCGCGGCGAGCAGTCGATGGCCGAACTGAGCCTGGCCCAGATCGATCAGCAGCTTGCCCTCGCCGTCGACCGCGTCATGACCGAAGGCTCGGTCTATGATCGCGACTTGGCAGCACTGGCGATCAAGCAGGCGCGCGGCGATCTTGTCGAAGCGATTTTTCTGCTGCGCGCCTACCGCACGACATTGCCGCGGCTGGCGGTGAGTCTGCCGATCGACACCGGTGCGGCACACGTCATGCGGCGCATTTCGGCGACCTTCAAGGATCTGCCGGGTGGCCAGGTACTTGGCCCGACCTTCGACTACACCCATCGGCTGCTGGATTTTGCGCTGGCCGCCGAACGCCCGCAGACGCCGCCAATCGAGCCAACGGCGCCCATCGTCGATGCGACGGGAATTCCGCGGGTCAGCACGCTCCTCGACGACGAGGGATTGATCGAGCCGTTGGCTGCGGCGGACGCCGAGCCGGGCGACCTGACGCGCGAGCCGCTCGGCTTTCCCGCCGACCGTGCGCTGCGTCTGCAAAATCTGGCGCGCGGCGACGAGGGGTTTCTGCTGGCGCTCGGCTATTCGACGCAGCGCGGCTATGGCCGCAACCACCCGTTCGCCGGCGAAATCCGCATGAGCACCGTCACAGTCGAAATCGTGCCGCCGGAACTCGGCTTTCCGGTTGCGATCGGCGAGATCACCGTCACCGAGTGCGAGATGGTGAACCAGTTCGCGGGCTCGGAAAGCGCGCCTCCGCAATTCACCCGGGGTTACGGGCTTGCCTTCGGTGAATGCGAACGCAAAGCGATGGCGATGGCTCTGGTCGACCGGGCGATGCGCGCCGGCGAACTCGGCGAAGAGGCAACGGCGCCGGCGCAGGACCAGGAGTTTGTGCTGTACCACTCCGACAATGTCGAGGCGTCGGGGTTCACCCAGCATCTGAAATTGCCGCATTATGTCGATTTCCAGGCTGAGCTCAATTTGTTGCGCCGGCTGCGCGCTGCCTGGCGGCGGCCGCAGGCGGAGGCCGCCGAGTGAGCGCGGCGGCGCCGGATATCGGCTACAACTTCGCTTATCTCGACGAGCAGACGAAGCGAATGATCCGCCGCACCATCCTGAAGGCGGTGGCAATCCCGAGCTATCAGGTGCCGTTTGCCAGCCGCGAGATGCCGCTGCCCTACGGCTGGGGCACCGGCGGCATCCAGGTGACAGCCAGCATCATCGGCCGCGACGACACGCTCAAAGTCATCGACCAGGGTGCCGACGACACCACCAATGCCGTGTCGATCCGCCGGTTTTTCGCCCGCACGGCCGGCGTCGCGACGACCGAGCGTACGGCGGACGCGAGCATCATCCAGACCCGCCACCGCATTCCCGAAACGCCGCTGCGCGACGACCAGATCATCGTCTATCAGGTGCCGATCCCCGAACCGCTGCGCTGGATCGAGCCGCGCGAAGCGGAAACGCGCCGCATGCATGCGCTGGCCGATTACGGGGCAATGTATGTGCGCCTCTACGAGGACATCGCGCGGTTCGGCCAAATCACGACGACTTACGACTACCCGGTCATCGTCAAGGGCCGCTACCTGATGCGGCCGTCGCCGATCCCGAAATTCGACAACCCGAAGATGGACATGAACCCGGCGCTGCAATTGTTCGGCGCGGGGCGCGAAAAGCGCATCTACGCGGTGCCGCCCTACACGTCTGTCAGGAGCCTCGATTTTGCCGATCACCCGTTTACGGTCGAGCGCTGGGAACAGAGCTGTGCGATCTGCGGCGCCGCCGACACGTTCCTCGACGAAATCATCACGGACGACGCCGGCGGCCGCATGTTCGTTTGCTCCGACACCGATTACTGCCGCGCCCGGAGGCCGCGGCGGCGACGGCGACATGACGCTGTTGCAGCCGACTGACACACCGGCTCCGCAGGACGACGACCCGCCACTCCTCACGGTGCGGGGATTGGAAAAGCGGTTTGGCGCGCGGGTCGCGTGCCGCGGCATCTCTTTCGAGTTGTGGCCGGGCGAGGTATTGGGCGTCGTCGTGAATCCGGCTCCGGCAAGACGACGCTGCTCAACTGCCTGTCGGCGCGGCTGCAACCGTACAAGGGTCGGGTTGGATATCGCCTGCGCGACGGCCGGGTCGCCGATCTGTTCGAGCTGTCAGAGCCGCCGCGTCGCCTGTTGCAGCGCACCGAATGGGGGTTCGTGCACCAGAACCCGCGCGATGGCCTCAGGCTCGGGCTGTCGGCCGGGGCCAATATCGGCGAGCGGTTGATGGCGGTCGGCGCCCGCCATTACGGCGATATCCGCGCTGCCGCTGCCGATTGGCTGGCGCGCGTCGAAATTGACGCGGAGCGCATCGATGAGGCGCCGCTCAGCTTTTCCGGCGGCATGCAGCAGCGCCTGCAGATTGCGCGCAATCTCGTGTCCCGGCCGCGGCTCGTCTTTATGGACGAACCAATGGGCGGCCTCGACGTCTCGGTGCAGGCGCGGCTGCTGGATCTCTTGCGCGGCTTGTGCGACGAATTGGAACTGGCCGCGCTCATTGTGACGCACGATTTGGGCGTCGCCCGCCTGCTCGCGCATCGGCTCGTCGTCATGCAGGGCGGCGAGATCGTCGAGACCGGCCTCACCGATCAGGTGCTCGACGACCCGCAGCATCCCTATACGCAATTGCTCGTCGCGTCGGTGCTGCAATGACAGAGCAGTTGCGCGCCCTGGGGATCGGCAAGGCCTTTACGCTGCACCACCAGAATGGGCTGCGCCTGGAGGTTCTGCGCAACATCGATCTTGCCGTTTCGGCCGGCGAGTGCGTCGTGCTCGATGGTCCGTCGGGGATCGGGAAATCGACGCTGCTGCGCCTGCTCTACGGCAACTACCTGGTCGAGCGCGGGCACATCCTGGGTGCGACATCGCGGCCGGATCATCCATATGGCGAGCGCGCCGCCGCGTGTCGTGCTCGACGTGCGGCGTCGGACCATCGGTTTCGTCAGCCAGTTCCTGCGCGTCATCACGCGTTGCGACGATCGATCTGGTGGCCGAGCCGCTGCGCCGCCTCGGCGTCGAAGCCGGCGAGGCGCATCGCCGCGCCGCGGCTATGCTCGACCGGCTCGGCATTCCCCGCCGTTTGTGGGACCTGCCGCCGGCGACCTTTTCCGGCGGCGAGCAGCAGCGGGTCAGCATCGCCCGCGCGCTGATCGCCGAGCATCCGATCCTGCTGCTCGACGAGCCGACCGCGGCGCTCGATGCGACGAACCGCGACGGCGCGCTCGACCTTATCGCGGCGCAGCGCGAGCGCGGCGTCGCGCTGATCGGCGTTTTTCACGAAGAGCGCGACCGCAGCGCCGTTGCAATCCGTATCGTCAAGATACCACCGGCCGAACCACCCGCCCCGGCCGGGAGCCGAAAGCGCCGTTCAAGGGATGAATTGATCCTAACCAACGCCCGCATCATCACCGCGGACAGCGTGTTCGACGGCGCGGTGGCCGCCGCCGACGGCCGCATCACCGCGGTCGATGCGGGGCCGAGCCGAGCCGCGGGGGCGATCGATCTTGCGGGCGACTATCTGCTCCCCGGCCTCATCGAACTGCACACGGACAATCTCGAGAAACACGTCGGGCCGCGTCCCGGCGTGCGCTGGCCGATGGCGGCCGCGCTTTTTGCGCACGACATGCAGATCGCCGGCGCCGCCATCACGACCGTGTTCGATGCGTTGACGGTCGGCGAGGTCCGCGATGACGCAGTCCGCGCGCAGATGTTGCACGCCTCGGTCGCAGCGGTGGTCGCGGCCCGCCGCGACGGCGTGTTGCGGGCCGAGCATTTTCTTCACCTGCGATGTAAAGTTGCCCATCCGACTGTCGTCGAGACGGCCGAGGCGCTGCTCGCCCATCCGCTGGTGCGGCTGATGTCGCTGATGGACCACACGCCGGGGCAGCGGCAATTCGCCAGCATCGACAAGTATTACGAATACTACCAGGGCAAATTCGGCTACAGCGACGACGAGATGGCGGCGTACATCGCGGAGAAGACCGATCTAAACCGCCGTTTTCCCGACCCCAACCGCAGGGCGTTGGCGGCGCTCGGACGCCGGCGCGGCCTGCCGCAGGCAACGCACGACGACGCGACGGCCGCGCACATCGCCGAGGCGATCGATCTCGGTCTGTCGATCGCCGAATTTCCGACGACGCTCGACGACGACGACGCGGCGCATCGCCACGGCCTCGCGGTCGTCATGGGCGCCCCCAATGTCGTCCGCGGCGGTTCGCATTCGGGCAACGTATCGGCGCGCGACTTGGCGGCTCGCGGACAACTTGACATCCTCTCATCGGACTACGCGCCGATCAGCCTCTTGCATGCCGCGTTCCTGCTGCATGGCGAAATCGGCCTGCCGCTGCCGAACGCGGTCGCGACGGTCACGCTGAACCCGGCGCGGGCGCTGGGCCTCGACGACCGCGGCGCTATCGTGCCGGAGAAACGCGCCGACCTCGTGCGGGTGCGGCTCGCAGGCGACCTCCCGGTCGCGCGGCAGGTCTGGCAGGGCGGCGAGCGCATCGTCTGAGTCAAATTAGGAGACGGCACCGAAATATTTCGACATCTTCGAGCACCACGACAGTTCCGCACGGCGGCGAACAGATCACGCAGCGCGAACATGCTCTGCAATGTGCGACGAATGCCGAAGCGGCGGGTGCTGATGCCGCTTCAGCGCTGCTCTGCTGCATGACATCGGTCATCTCGCCGACGACCTCGGCCCGGCCCCGGTGACGCATGGCATCGACGACCGCCACGAAATCCGCGGCCGCGAGTGGCCGGAGTCGGCGCGTCTCGCCAGTTGCCGCGGCCTCCGGGCAGGGTCGGCTCTCCCGGGCGCAGCCGCCTTCCGGCAGGCATGGCGGGACCGCGCTTCGTACCCCAAACCGGACTCTGCACGCGCATTTTTCGATGCCTGTCGATGGTCCGAAAAGCGGACTTGCGCTATCTACTTATGATCGTTGGGCAACCGCGTGGATCGGGCCAGCCTTTCTGGTCAAGGCGCCGCGGCGTGCCTTGCCGGTGTGCGCGCCGCCACTGTGTCGGCGACGAGGCGTTCGACGGCTTCGATGTCGCCGAGCGGCGTTTCGGCAGGCCCGAGGCGAACGATGACGAGCTTCTCCGCCGGTGCGACGACGATGTATTGGCCCTGCGTGCCGCGCGCCATAAATGAGTCGGCCGGCATCCCGGCCGCGACGCGGCGGCGAGCCATCTTGGCAGTACCGCGGTTGGTCCAGAAGCCGGCGCCGTAGCCGTAGAAATCGTCCTGCGGCGTCGGCCGCGCCGAATACTCGACCCAGCCCTCGGGCAGGATGCGCTCGCCGCCAGCAATGCCGTCATTCAGGTAAAATTGGCCGAACCGCGCCCAGTCGCGCGCCGAGGCCCACATCGCGCCCCAGCCGTCGGGCGTCCGGGCGTGTGGTCTGCCGTGGTGATGCGGTCCGCCGATTGTCCTGATTCCGTCACGAGCCGACGCGCCCGGCGTAGGTTCGTCATTTGTGTCGTTGCGCGCAGCATGTAGTGCTGCACTTGCCGGCGGCGGTCGCCGCTGTCGTGCCACGTTTCCAGCGTCGCCAACAGGACATAGGCGGCCAACGCTGCGGCGACGCCGACCTCAAAGTCTTCCGACGGCGCGGTCATCCGGGCGGCGCGCTGTAATTGCGCGGCATGCGGCGCCAGCAGCGTGCGCCAGGCATCGATCAGAGCCGCCGGCGTAACGCCGCCCAGCAGAGGACCCAGATTGGTCACGACCTCGGTTGCCAGCACTTCGGCGCCTCGGCCGGCGACATGAGCGCAGCGGCAGCGTGGTATTACGCCGCGATCCCTTCGCGCGGCTGCACGTCGCGCTCGATCGCGGCGCCCAGTTCGGCGCGGGGCGCGCGACAGGTCGTAGGCCGCCTGCAAGCTCAACCAGAATTCGGGCGTCGTGCCGAAATAACGCGCCAACCTCATGGCGGTGTCGGCCGTCGCCGCGCGCTCGCCGTGCAGGATGTCGCCGATGCGGGTCGCCGGCACCCGCAGCGCCAGCGCCACGGCGTTTGCCGACAGGCCGAGCGGCGTCATGAATTCTTCCCGGAGCACCTCGCCAGGGTGCGTGCGAATGCGTGCCATGCTGCTGCCTCAGCGATAATCGACGATCTCGACCGCCTCGGCGGCGCTGTCTCGCCAGCGGAAGCAGATGCGCCACTGATCGTTGATCCGGATGCTGTACTGGCCGCGTCGATCGCCTTTGAGCGCTTCGAACCGATTGCCCGGCGGCAACCGCAGGTCTGGGAGGCCGGTCGCTGCATCGAGCATGTCGAGTTTGCGCAACGCTACCACCCTGATCGCCCGCCACTCGGCCACTGTGTCGCCGCCGAAAAGCGCCTCGGTGCGCTTGTCCTTTAAACGACCGGATCACCCCGCCATACACATGATGCGGCGCGTTATCTGTCAATCGCTCCGCGTCTCTGGTGCAGCACGGCCGGCCCTCGCGCCGTTTGGACCTCTATCGCTTTGAGTTTTCCGCCCTGCCCCATCTGCCCGATCCTCGCCCGACGGGGAAAAGCGGGAATGATTTCCCCAAATCTTTCCCCCATTCCGAGTGCGATTGTAGCATACAACGGGAGATGGATGGATGGCCTAAGTGGCATGAATGCTGGGGTTTTGCGACGACCTGAGACGGTCAGAAATAGGGGAATGGCGGAGGGGATGGGATTCGAACCCACGATACGGCTGTTAACCGTATAACGGTTTAGCAAACCGCCGCCTTCAGCCACTCGGCCACCCCTCCACCGAAGAGTGGGTGCACGGCGTATGCGGCAACGAACCTAGTGGCACGCCGCGGGCAAGTCAATTCGCAGGCCGCCGGGCCAGGCCCGCCCGCACGGCTCTTGCCATCTGTGGTTTCAATATTCATCATATAACCCCTAATGGTTGTATTTCGCATCGCACACGCGTTGGCAACGGGGCGCGTTGATGACACTCGATCATCGCCGAACGGACGACACGATGCCGCTCTTGCTTTGCCGGATCGCCGATCTGCACTGCGCGATACCAGGCGCTCGCGTGAGCGAGGTCATGCGCGCGCCGGCAATCGAACCCTTGGCCGGCATGCCCGCCTTCGTGCTGGGTCTTTCGATCATCCGCGGCATGCCGGTCCCGGTTATCGATGCCCACAGCCTCCTGAATGCCGCAGCCTCTCGCGCCGCATACGTGATCGTCCTCGATGTCGGCGGGCGTGCGGTCGCCCTCGCGGTCGACGAAATCATCGGGTTGCGGCGGATCGCCGGGGATGCGTTGGCGCCGCTGCCGCCGCTGCTGCGGAATGTCGCCAATGACGCCGTGGCGGCGATTCGCGTGTGCGACGGCGAATTGCTGCTGCTGCTCGACACTGCGCGACTCGTTCCGGCGCATCTGCTCGCCGCATTGAACGCGGCCGGGGTGCGACGATGAGCGTCGCTGCCGGCCAGTGCGAGGTTCGGCGCTTCCGGACGGTGATCGCGCGGCGTCTCGGTCTCCAGTTCGAGGACGACCGGTTCGGCCTGCTTGGCGCGGCATTGCAGCATCGTCTCGCGCAACTCGACATGCCGGCGCGCCGATACCTGTGCGCGCTCGCGGCCGGGACGCTGCCTTCGGAGCCGGCCGCGCTGGCCGAGGCACTGACCGTCGGGGAAACCTATTTCTTTCGCAACAGCGAACAGTTCCGCGCTCTTGTGGACGTGGCCGTGCCGGCAAGGATGCGCGCGGTGCACGGCAGGCGGCTGTCCGTTTTGTCGGCCGGATGCGCCTCGGGCGAGGAGGCGTACTCGCTGGCGATTGCCCTGCGTGAGACGCTTCCCGACGCCGACTCGCAGGCCGAGATCCGCGCCGTCGATCTCAGCCCAACCGCGTTGGCGAAGGCCGCCCGCGCGCGCTATTCGCCGTGGGCATTGCGCGAGACGCCGGCCGACATACAGCGGCGATGGTTTCGCGCCGCCGGGCGCGAGATGGCGTTGGCGGAGGACATCCGCGCCGGCGTGCGTTTCGAGAACCGCAACATGGCCGACGATGACCAGAGTTTATGGCAGTCCCGATCATTTGATATCGTCTTCTGCCGCAACGTCATCATGTATTTTACGGCAGTCCAGGCCCGTGCTTTGCTGGTTCGGCTGGCTCGGTCGCTGCTGCCCGGCGGGTATCTTTTTCTCGGCCACGCCGAGACGCTGCGCGGATTGTCTGACGATTTCATTCTTCTGCAATCGCACGGCACCTTTTATTACCAGCGCAAGGACGACGCGCCGACGCCGCCCCTGCCGTACTCGGCGCGGCCGGAAGCATTCGCGCCGACGTCGGCAGCTTCCGACTTGCCGAACCCCGGCGGCGACTGGATGGAACGGATCCGCGACGCGGGCAAACGCGTCGCCGCGCTGCAGTCGGCAATGCCGGCGGCGCGGCGACCGGCCGCCCCGAGCACCCTGCATGGCGATCTGGCGGCCGCCGTCGATCTGCTGCGGCGCGAGCGGTTTCCGGAGGCGTTGGCCTCGGTCGCCGGGTTGCCGCCGGCAGCGGCCAACGATCCCGATGTGCTGTTGCTGACCGCGACGATACTGGCGCATGGCGGGCAATCCGCCGCCGCCGAAAAGACCTGCCGACGATTGCTGGCGACTGCCGGCGGCAACGCCGGCGCCCATTACGTGTTGGCCCTGTGCCGCGAAGCCGCCGGCGATGCGGCGTGTGCCGCCGAGCATGACCGGACCGCCATCTATCTGGATGGCTCGTTCGCGATGCCGCGGCTGCATCTCGGATTGCTGACCCGGCGGTTCGGCGACCGCGAGGCGGCCCGGCGCGAACTTGGGCAGGCCCTCGTCCTGCTGCGGCGCGAAGATCCCTCCCGGCTGCTGATGTTCGGCGGCGGCTTCGGGCGTGCCGGCCTGATCTCGCTATGCGCTGCGGCGCTGCGCGACTGCCGCGGCGGTCGATGAGCGCCGCCGCATCCTTGGCGCCGCCCGCCGCGGCAATGCGCGACGCGTTCGACCGCTCGTTTGCCGCGGCTCGGCCGCCCGCTCCGCCGCCGGGCGAAGACCTTCTGACGATCCGGATCAGGACGGAACCCTATGCTCTCCGCCTGTCGGAAATTGCCGCTCTGCATCCCGATCGCCGCATTACGCGGCTGCCGGGAAGCCCGCCCGCGCTGCGCGGCATCGCCGGGTTTCGCGGCGCCATCGTGCCGGTTTATGACCTTGCGGCGCTGCTCGGCCATCTCCCGGCGGACGAAATCCGCTGGCTCGCGCTGGCCGCGAGCGAGCCGATTGCCTTCGCCTTTACTGCCGTCGAGGACCAGCTTCGGGTCGGCGATGACGCGATCGTTGCCGAAGCGGCCGGCGCATGGCCGCGTCGCCATGTGCGCGGTTTCTTGCATCCGGCCGGACGGGCAATGCACCCGATCGTCGATGTTCCGTCGATCATCGAAGCCGTAAGGCGACTGGTCTCCCCAAAGCTGCAATCAGAGGAACGCTGAACGATGCTCCTGAGTTGGACATTCGGCCGCAAGTTGGCGGCCGGCTTCGGATTGGCCGGATTGATCTTTTTTGTCGTCGCGGCAGTCGCCTATCGCACGACTGACGCATTGATCGAAAACGGCGATGCCGCGACGCATTCGTACGAGGTCAGAGGCGCTTTCCAGCGGCTGCTGTCGGATGCGACGGATGCAGAGACCGGCCAGCGCGGCTATCTCCTGACCGGCGAAGACTCCTATCTGATGCCCTATCAGGCGGCGCGGGCGGCACTTGCGGGCGATCTCGACGCTCTGCATCGGCAAGTCGCCGGCAACGCCACCCAACAAACCGCCCTGGCGGCGATGGAAAAGACGCTGACCGGAAAACTGGCGGAGCTCGATCAAACGATCGATCTGCGCCGCGCGGGCGGGCTCGACGCCGCGCTGAAGATCGTCCTCACCAACAAGGGCAAGACGTTGATGGATCATCTCCGCGCGGTCGTCGCGCAGGAGAACCAGCGGGAGGCGGGACTGCTGAAGCAACGCGCCGCGCAGGTGAAGTCGAGCGCGCAGTGGACGCTCGCGATCATCTTGTGGGGCGCGGTCGCGGGACTTGCGGCGATCGCCGCGATCGGCTGGCTGATCACATCCTCGCTGACCCGGCAGATCGGCAGCGCAGTCGGACACGTGCAGAGTTCGTCGTCCGAACTCCAAGCCGCCGCCAACCAGCAGGCTACCGGCTCACGCGAACAGGCGACATCGATGAGCGAGATCACAACGACGATAACCGAATTGCTGGCGACCTCGCGCCAGATCGCCGAGAGCGCGCAGCGGGTCGCGCAGATCGCCGAGCAGACGGCAGGCGGCGCGCGCTCGGGCCAAGACGGCGTCGATGTCGCACAGAACGCGATGGGCGACATCCGCCGTCAGGTCGATCAGGTCGTCGCATACATGCTCGAACTGGGAAACAAATCGCAGCAGATCGGCACCGTACTCGACATCGTATCGGAACTGGCCGAGCAAACGAACATCCTGGCGATCAACGCGACGATCGAAGCCGCCGGCGCCGGCGACAGCGGCAAGCGGTTCGCCATCGTCGCCGATGAGATCCGCAAGTTGGCCGACCGCGTCGCCGGCTCGACAAAAGAAGTTCGCGGGCTGATCGAAGACGTACGCAGCGCCGTCAACACCACCGTCATGGCGACCGAGACCGGGTCGAAAGCGGTCGACGCCGGTGCCCAGCAATTCGCCCGGGTCGCCGAGGATTTTCGCCGCATTGCGGAGCTGGTGACGACGACGACCGATGCCGCCCGGGAAATCGAGCTGTCGACAAAGCAGCAGACGACCGCCGTTGAGCAGGTCAACCTGGCAATCGCCAACGCCGCCCAGGCGTCGCGTGAGACCGAGGCAAGCGCCGGCCAAACCCTGCAGACCGCCTCGGAGTTGGCGCATCTGTCGACCGATCTGGCCCGCATCATCCGGCCCGAGCGCGCTGAACCGCCGCGTATCGGGCCGCCGCATCGCGCCGCGGCCTAGCGATGGCTGACGATCCCTATCGCTACTTCCGCCTCGAAGCGCGCGAGATCGTCGATCAGTTCGGCGCGGCGGTGCTCGGGTTGGAAAAGGACGGCGATGTCGGACAAGTGCAGCATCTGCTGCGCCTGGCGCACACGCTGAAGGGTGCCGCCCGCGTCGTCAAGCAAACCGCAATCGCCGACGCGGCGCATGCGATCGAGGAGCTGCTCGGCCCTTTTCGCGCTGCGGCCGCGGCGGTGCCGCGGGACGAGCTCGACGGCTTGCTGCGGCAGCTCGACATCATCACCGGCCATGTCCGAGTGCTCGAAATGGACGGTCAACCGGCGGCGAGGGTGAGTCGTGACGCGCCGATCCCCTCGCCGGAGGCGGCCGGCGACAACGCCATCCGCTCGGTGCGCGCCGACATCGCGGAGATCGACGCGCTGCTCGACGGCATCGCCGAGACGCACGCCCTGCTCAACCGGCTGCGCACGACGCAGCACGCGATCGAGCAGGCCCGCACGATTGCCGAACTCATTGCCACCCAGCTCGCACGGCTCGGCGGCGCGGTCGGCGCCAAGACCTACCAACTAGCCGAGGATCTGCGGCGCGGCGTCGGTGAGGCGGAGCGGCGGCTTGGCGCAACGGTCGAGCAGATGCACCGGGAGTTGCGCCAGTTGCACGACGACGCCGAGCAGGTCCGCCTGGTTGGTGCCGCGACACTGTTCCCGGCTCTTGAACGCACCGTCCGCGACAGTGCGCAGGCCCTGGCAAAAGAGGTGGAGTTTGTCGCGTCCGGCGGCGCCATCAGGCTCGAGGCCGATCTGATGACGACCGCGCAACGCGCGCTGGTGCAGATTGTCCGCAACGCGGTGGCGCACGGGATTGAACATCCAGCGATTCGCCGGGCGAAAGGGAAACCGACGGTCGGACGGATTGTGCTCGATGTCAGCCGGCGCGGTGACCGCATCGTGTTCACCTGTCGCGACGATGGTGCCGGGGTGAACCTCGAAGCGGTGCGACACGCCGCCGTGCATCGCGGCGCGGGCGCCGACATCACGGCGCGGCGCGGCGCGCAGGAATTGATGAACCTGCTGATGCAGGGCGGGATCAGCACCGCCGAAGGGGTCAGCGAAGTCGCCGGCCGCGGCATCGGCCTCGATGTCGTGCGGGCGGCGGCGGCGCGCCTCGGGGGCACTGTCGGGATCACGACCGAAGCCGACCACGGCACGACCTTCGAGTTGACCGTGCCGCTGGCGCTGGCGTCGATCGAAGTACTGATCGTAGCGGCGGCCGGCACGATGGCGGCAATCCCGCTCGACGCGGTGCGCGGCACATTGCTGCTCCAAGCGGACGCCGTCTCGCGTGATGCCTCCGGCCCGACGGTCATCTACGAAAAGGCGGCACTGCCGTTCCTGTGGCTGTCGCGCGCGCTCGCCGGCGAGAGGCTGCCGCCGGACCGGAGGTGGCCGGGAATCGTCATCACGGGTCCGGGCGGCACGGCGGCGGTCGGCGTTGACCGCCTCTTCGGCACGGCGCGGCTCGTCGCGCGTCCATTGCCGGCGCTGGCGCCGGCGGCCGCGATCGTCGCCGGTGCGGCGCTCGACGCCGAGGGCAATCCGCAACTGGTGCTGAGCGCGGAGGCACTGATCGCCGCCGCGCAGCAGCAGGACGCCGTCGCCGCCGACCCGGCGCCGCCGCGCCATCCGATCCTGATCGTCGATGACTCGCTGACGACGCGCATGCTTGAACAGAGCATCCTGGAATCGGCCGGATATGAGGTCGATCTTGCCACATCGGCCGAAGAGGCGCTCGAAATCGCGCAGCGGCGGCGCTACGCGCTGTTTCTCGTCGATGTCGAGATGCCGGGCATGGACGGCTTCACGTTCATCGAGAAAACGCGGGGCCACCCGCTGCTGCGTGATGTCCCGGCCGTGCTGGTAACATCGCGGGCGGCGCCCGACGATCGACGCCGCGGCCAGGAAGTCGGCGCCTGCGGCTACATCGTCAAGGGCGAATTCGACCAGGCCGAGTTGCTCGCGACGATCCGTTCGCAGGTTGCGCAATGAGCAAGAAAACGCGTGTCCTCGTCGTCGAGGACTCGCTGACGGTCCGCCGGCATCTGTGCGCGCTGCTCGCCGCGGATCCGGAGATCGAGTTGGCGGGCGAGGCGGCGGACGGCAGGACAGCGATCGAGCTTTGCCGGGCGGTGCGGCCGGACGTCATGACGATCGACATGATGCTGCCGATCATGAGCGGCTTGGCGGCGACCGAATACATCATGGCGCATTGTCCGACGCCGATCCTGATCGTCTCGTCGTCGTTCAACCGCGGCGAGTTGTTCCGGACCTATGACGCGCTTGCCGCCGGCGCCGTAGATGCGCTCGAAAAACCGAGCGGCAGCGAACCCGACGGTGCGTGGCAGCGCGCTTTTGTCGCCAGGGTCAAGCTGATCGCGCGGATCCCGGTCATCACGCATCCGCGGTTGCGCCTCGCGGAGCTGCTTCACAGCGCAGCGCCGGCGCCGCCCTTGTTGCCGAGGCAGCGGCACCCCGCCGTCATTGCGATCGGCGCCTCGACCGGCGGCCCGGCGGCGATTGTCGAGGTGTTGCGCGGCATCCCGGCCGCGATCCGGCAACCGATCCTGTTCGTGCTGCATATCAACGAGCCCTTCGGCACCTCATTTGCTGAGTGGCTCGACGGCCAGACACGCCACCGGGTCGCCTATGCGACAGACGGCGACCCTGTCGCCGCCGCCGGCGGCCGTGTCGTCATGGCTCCGCCCGGCCGCCACCTCATCGTCTGCGACGGCCGCTTGCGCCTGACGCGCGATGCCGAGCGGCACAGCTGCCGCCCTTCAGTTGACGTGCTCTTCGAGTCGGTGGCGCGCGAATATGGCGATGGGGCGGCGGCTGCTCTGTTGACCGGGATGGGCCGCGACGGCGCCGCCGGGTTGCTCGCGATCCGCCGGGCCGGCGGCGCGACGATCGCGCAGGACGAGGCAAGTTCGATCGTCTACGGCATGCCCCGCGAAGCCGTGGCGCTCGGCGCGGCCGAACGGGTCCTGCCGCTGAACGAAATCGGCCCGGCGCTCGGGCTGCTGGCTGCCGCTCCGCCGGCGGACTGGGCATGAGCGACCCCGTGTTGGTCGTCGATGACAGCCTGACGGTCCGCATGGACCTGATGGCGACGCTCGGCGATGCCGGCCTTGCCAGCACCGCACGCGCCACCATTGCGGAAGCGCGCGACGCACTCGCCGGCGGGACGTTCGCACTCGTCATTCTCGACGTGCTGCTGCCCGATGGCGACGGCATCGACCTGCTGCGCGAGATCCGCGAAACCCCATCGACGCGGGCGACCCCGGTCATGCTGCTGTCTACCGAATCCGAGGTCGCCGACCGCGTCCGCGGCATGACGACGGGCGCCGACGAATATGTCGGCAAACCGTACGAGCGTTCCTACCTCGTCGCCCGCGCCCGCGCGTTGATCGACCGTACGGCCGGCTCTGCTGCTGTTTCCCACCGCGTCGCCATTCTCGTCATCGACGACAGCGTCACCTTTCGCGAAGCGCTGCGGGGTGTGCTCGAGGCCGCATCCTTTCGCGTCGTCGTCGCCAGTTCGGGCGAAGAGGGATTGCAGGTGGCGGCGCGCGAACGTCCAGCCGCCATCATCGTCGATGGTGTCCTGCCCGGCCTCGACGGCGCCGCGGTCATTCGAACGATGCGATTGGACGCAGCGTTGCGCAGCACCCCATGCCTGCTGCTGACCGGCTCGGAGGATGCAAGCGCAGAGCTGCGTGCCCTCGATTCCGGTGCGGACGCCTTCGTTCACAAGGAGGAAGACACCCGCGTCATCCTCGCCCGGCTCACAGCCATGTTGCGCAGTGCCGGCACCGGGCCGAACCGCCGCGCCACCGCCAGCCTGCATGCGCCGAAACGCCTGCTGACGGTCGATGACAGTGACACCTACCTCCAGGCGCTGGCCGAGGCACTGCGCGGCGCCGGCTATGAGATCGTGTCGGCGCGCACGGGAGAGCAGGCACTTCAACTGCTCGCCGTGCAACCGGTTGACTGCATCCTGTTGGATCTGCAGATGCCGGGGATCGGCGGCGAGGAGACCTGCCGCCGCATCAAGGCCGCACCGACGCTGCGCGACACGCCGATCGTCATGCTGACCTCGCTCGAGGATCGCGAAGCAATGATCCGCGGGCTTGGCGCCGGCGCCGACGACTACATCGCCAAATCGAGCGACTTCGAGGTCGTCCGCGCGCGCGTGCTCGCCCAGTTGCGACGCAAACAGTTCGAAGACGAAAGCCGGTTTGTCCGCGAGGAACTGCTGCGCCGCGAACTGGAGGCGACCGAGGCGCAGGCGGCCCGCCAGGTGGCCGAAACGCGCGCCGCCTTGGCCGAAGAACAGAAGATCCGCACGCAGATGGAGCGCGCGGCGGCGCTGCTGGAGGCGGCGCCCGACCCGGTCGTGATCGTCGATGAAGCCGCGCGGATCACGATGGTCAACGCTCGGACCGAAGACGTGTTCGGCTATCCGCGCGGCGAATTGCTCGGTCAGCCGATCGAGTTGCTGATCCCACTGCGGTTACGCACGGAATTCGATGCGGCTGTCGCGGAACCGCCCGCCGCACGCGAGTTGGAACTGCTCGCGCGCCGCAAGGACGGCAGCGAGTTTCCGGCGGCAGTAAGTCTCAGTCCGTTAACGGCGCCGGAAGGGACGCTGACCATCGGCACGATCAGGGATGTCACCGAGCGCAAGCAATTTGAGCAGGCGCTGCGTGCCAGCGAAACGCGATATCGCCAGCTTTTTGAAACCTCCCTCGATCTCATTGTCGTCACCGACACCAAAGGCACGTTCGTCGGTGTCAGTCCGAGCGTGACCGCGCTACTCGGTTACGACGCCGACGCATTGCTCGGCCGCAGCGCGGCCGAGATTATCCACCCCGACGACCTTGACAACACCCGCAACGAGATGCGGAAGGCCCGTCGCAGCGGCATCGCACAGAATTTTGAGTGCCGTTACATCGGCGAGCAGGGTCAATCGGTGACGCTATGGTGGAAAGGCAATTGGTTCGAAACGAACCGGCAATACGTTTTTATGGGTCGGGATATCACGGAACGCGCTCTTGCTGAACAAAGAATTCAGGTGCAACTGCAGCATCTGCATCTGCTCGATCACATCACGCGTGCGATCGGGGAACGGCAGGATCTGCGAAGCATCTTTCAAGTCGTCGTCCGCACCCTTGAAGACAGCCTGCCAATCGATTTCGGCTGCATCTGGGTCTGTGATCCGGCCGCCGATGCTCTTCAGCTTGCCTGCATGAGCGCCAAGAGCGGCGCGCCGACACTCACCGAGGACACGGCACTCGGCGTCGATAACAATGGGTTACGATGCTGCATCGCGGGGCAGTTGGTCTACGAGCCAAGCATCGGCGAGTTGCGTTTCCCGTTCCCGCAGCTCCTCGCACGCAGCGGCTTCGGCTCCCTGGTCCTCGCGCCGCTGCGCCTTGAAAACCGGGTGTTTGGCGTGCTGGCCGCGGCGCGGCGGGCGGACCACGCATTCACCAGCACTGAATGCGAGTTTCTCCGCCAACTGAGCGAGCATGTCGCGCTTGCCGCCCAACAAGCGCAGCTCTACGGCGCGCTGCATCAGGCCTACGACGACCTGCGGCAGACGCAGGAGGCGATGCTGCAGGAGGAGCGGTTGCGCGCGCTCGGGCAGATGGCGAGCGGCATCGCACACGACATCAACAATGCTCTCTCGCCGGTGTCGATTTACACCGAGTCGCTGCTGGAGGACGAACCCAATCTGAGTGGGCGGGCGCGCGGCCATCTCCAAACGATCCAGCGCGCGGTCGAGGACGTAACCGAGACCGTCGCCCGCATGCGGGAGTTCTACAGACAGCGGGAACCGCAGCTCGATCTCGTGCCGGTCGAGTTGAACCGCATGGCGGAACAGGTGCTCGACCTGACCCGCGCTCGCTGGAGCGACATGCCGCAGCAGCGCGGCGTGACGATCCGGGCATTGACGGAGCTGGCGGCGGATCTGCCCCAAATCATGGGGGTCGAGAGCGAGATCCGCGAAGCACTGACCAATCTGGTGTTGAACGCCGTTGATGCGATGCCCCAGGGCGGCATGCTCACGTTGCGCACCACTCTCGCCGCCGCCGCCGAGTCCCGCGCCGTCGTCCTCGCGGTCTCGGACAGCGGCATCGGCATGGACGAAGAGACGCGGCAACGCTGCCTTGAGCCGTTTTTCACAACCAAGGGGGAGCGTGGCACCGGCCTCGGCCTCGCGATGGTGTTCGGCATGGTACGACGGCACGGCGCGGATATCGAGATCGACAGCGCGCCGGATGCCGGAACCACGGTCCGCTTAATATTCCCCGCGGTGTCCGCGGCCGCCGCCGCGCGGATCGGAGAGCCCATCGCGGTGCCGACGATCGCGGGGCTGCGCCTTCTGCTGATCGACGATGATCCGATCCTCCTCAAATCGCTGTGCGACGCATTGGAGGGTGACGGCCATATGGTCGTCGCCGCAAACGGCGGCGACAAGGGGGTCGCGACGCTGCGCGCCAGCCTTGATCGCGGCGAGTATTTTGCCGCCGTCATTACCGACCTCGGGATGCCGCATGTTGATGGGCGGCGCGTCGCAGCGGCAGTAAAAGCCTCATCGCCCGGCACTCCGGTGATCCTGCTGACCGGCTGGGGTCGGCAGCTGATCGCAGAGGGCGATCCGCCGCCGCATGTCGACCGGGTGCTCGCCAAGCCGCCCCGCCTGCGCGAGTTGCGCGATGCATTGCTGCAAGTTTGCCGACGAGCGAGTTGAGGTGATCGAATGGACGCCGCTCCTTTGGCTCGAATACTCGTCGTCGACGACGAAGCCGCTCTCATGCGCGCGCTGTGCGACACGTTGCAGACGCGCGGATACAAGACAGCCGGCTTCACCGCGGCCAATGAGGCGCTCGAGGCGTTGCGGTCGGAGTCGTTCGACCTGCTGCTCACCGACCTGTCGATGCCCGGGATGGACGGCGTTTCGCTCCTGGCCGCGGCGCTGACGATCGACCCGCACCTCGTCGGCATCATGATGACAGGCCAAGGCACGATCCGCACCGCGGTCGCGGCAATGCAGGCGGGGGCGCTCGATTATATCCTGAAGCCGTTCAAGATAAGCGAGATCCTTCCCGTTCTCTCGCGCGCTGTGAGCGTGCGGCGGCTGCGCCTCGAAAATTTCGAGTTGCGCAACACCGTGGCGATCCACGAACTCACGCTGACCATTGCCCATACGCTCGAGTTGAGCGTTTTGCTCGACAAGATCGTCGATGCCGGGCTCGCACAACTGGACGGTGACGAGGCATCGCTGATGCTGTTGTCGGATGACGGCCGCTCCCTTTATGTTGCGGCGGTACGCGGCGATCAGCGACAGGCCCTGCTCGGCTCCCGCCTGGCAATGGGCGACAACATCGCCGGTTTCGTCGCCGCGCAGCGCGAGCCGCTGATTTTTGAGGGCGGGACCGACCACGATCCGCGCCGCCTGCCGCAATTTCCGCGTAGCGACATCCGGTCGGCCGTGTCGATGCCGATCATCACCCGAGGCGAGCTGCTCGGCGTTCTCAACGTCAGCAGCACCCGCCGGCCGCGCGCGTTCTCGCTCGGCCAGATCAAGGGACTGAACCTGTTCACCGGCGCTGCCGCCGCCTCCATCAAGGTGGCGCGTCTATATGACGAACAGCGCCGCAGCAATGCGCGATATCGAAAGCTCCTCCAACAGTTCGAACGGGCGCAGCGGCTCGCGCAAATGGGAACCGACACGCGGGATTTGCGGACCAACGAGAGGGAGTGGTCGGACGAGACCTACCGGATCTACGGAGTGTCGCGCGAAAATTTCGTCGCCAGCTACGACAACGTTCTCGCACTGGTTCACCCCGACGATCGGCAACTGGTCCTGGCGGCGCGCGAATCGGTGGCGAAGGGCATTCGCCCCGATCCGCTCGAATATCGGATCGTTCGGCCGGACGGCAGCGTGCGTCACATTCGTCGCGAATGGGAAATCGCCAGCGACGAAGCGGGCGAGCCTGTCGAGGCGCTCGGCACGGTTTACGACGTAACCGACCGCCGCAACACCGAGCAGCAGTTGCGCCAGGCGCAGAAAATGGAGGCGATCGGCAATCTTACCGGCGGCATGGCGCACGATTTCAACAATCTGCTGGGCGTTATCGTCGGCAATCTGGATCTGGCGCGCGACTATATCGGCAGCGACCAGGAGCTGCAGGAGCTCATCAGTGAAGCGCTGGAAGCCGCCTGGCACGGCGCCGATCTGACGCGCCGGCTGCTGGCTTTCGCGCGGCGGCAGCCGCTGCGCCCCGCCCGGATCGACATCAACGATCTGGTGGGCAATACGGCAAAGCTGCTCCGCCGCCTGCTTGGAGAGGACATTGAAATCGCGCTCGAACTTGACGATGGGGTCTGGCCGGTCACGGCCGATCCGGCGCAACTCGAAGCGACCATGGCAAACCTCGCGACGAATGCCCGCGATGCCATGCCCCAAGGCGGGCGATTATCGATCAGAACCGCCAACCGCCAACTGGATGCCGACTACGCTGCGTCGCATGCCGACCTGATCCCCGGCGATTTCGTCATGATCGAGGTCAGCGACAACGGCACCGGCATGTCAACCGAAGTCATGAGCAAGATATTCGAGCCGTTCTTCACGACAAAAATGCCGGGCAAGGGTACGGGCCTCGGCCTCAGCATGGTGTTCGGTTTCCTGCGCCAGTCCGGCGGACATGTGAACGTCTACAGCGAGCCCGGCATAGGCACGACGTTCCGGCTCTATCTGCCGCGGAGCGAGGCCCCGGCGGCAATAGGCGAAGCGGCGGAGGTGAAGCCGATCATGCGGGGCGCCGGCGAAACCCTCCTCGTCGTCGAAGACAACAAGGGGGTACGACGCGTCGTTGCCCGGCAATTGCACGAGCTGGGATATCGCGTCATCGAGAGCGAGCACGCAGCGGAAGCACTCGCGGCGCTTGAACGCGAAACCATCGACTTGATGTTTTCCGATATCGTCATGCCGGGCGGCATCACCGGCGTCGAATTGGCTCGCTTGGCGCAGGAACGGCAGCCGGGCTTGAAAATCCTGCTGTCCTCGGGGTTTCCCGATGCGAGGTCTACCGGAAGCGCGAATTTTCCTAGCGACCTGCCGCTGCTCAGCAAACCGTACAGCAGAGAGGAACTGGCCGCCGCGCTGCGGGCAATTCTCAATCAATAATAGCGCAAATCATCTCGATCCGGTCTGCTCATGCGGTCGCCATCTGGCGGCCGATCCGGCACCGGCGGGACGCTGCCGCACCGAGTATTGAAGCAAGGAGTACGGGCGCCGACCTTGCCGCCGCCGCGGCGACATGCGATGATTCAGGGTCACAGCAACTGCCGAATGCTCTCGGCGGGCGAATCGAATGGTCGCCGACATTTTGAAAGTCGGGGTAATGGATTTTATTGATACTTATTTGGACGAGAGTATTGCGGCGATAGCGGCGTTTCGCGCTGACGCGCCGTGTCGCAAAAGCCTGACGGCAATGGCCGGCGTCATCGTCGGCGCGCTCCGCCACGGAAACAAGCTGCTGTTGTGCGGCAACGGCGGCAGCGCCGGCGACGCGCAGCACATTGCCGGCGAATTCGTCTCGCGTCTGATGTATGATCGCGCTCCGCTTGCCGCGATTGCGTTGACGACCGACAGTTCGGTGCTGACGGCGACCGGCAACGATTACGGCTTCGAGCACGTCTTTGAGCGCCAGGTCTTGGGTCTCGGCCAGAGCGGCGACGTACTGCTCGGGATTTCCACTTCCGGCAGGTCGCCCAATGTGTTGCGCGCGTTCGCCGCTGCCCGCGAGCGCGGCCTGGCGACGCTCGGGTTCACTGGCGCGCGCGGCGGCACGATGGGCGAATGCTGCGATCTGCTGTTGCAGGCGCCGTCGGCCAATACCGCAATCATTCAACAGGTTCACATCGTCGCCGCCCACATCGTCTGCGCCCTCGTCGAGCGCCAGATGTTTCCGCGGGACTGAGTGGACGCCGTCAGCCGACGGCCGGACGGCGCTGCGGCTACGCGCCGGGGAGCCGGCCGTCGAACAGTCTGCCGTACGCCCCGAACAT
>DATJSO010000010.1:0-29373 GCA_035504075.1 Allostellaceae bacterium
TGACGGGGAAAGAAGAGCTTGCGGGTCATCCGCTGTCGATCGCCTATAAGGAGACACCGAACGATCCGAAGCTGTTGCAACTCATCGGGGTGGCCGACGACTTCTCCGACGAGCATGCGGAAGCGCAGGCGCGTTATCGCCGCGGCCTTGAACTGCTACCGCATGATCCGGGGTTGTCGCTGGACCTCGCCCTGTCGCTCGCCTTGACCGGCGATTATCCCGAGGCGATCGCGATCCTGCGTCCGATTGCCCTGGCGGTTGGCGCGTCGCCGCGCGAGCGGCAGACCTTGGCGCTGATCTACGGTCTCGAAGGCGATCGCCCGGAAGCGGAACGGATCGGACGCCTCGATCTCGATGCGCAAGCGGTGCAGCAGAACCTGGTCTTTTATGACAGCCTGCGGCGCCTGTCGCCGGAAGCGCGGTCGCGCGCGATACGCTCGCTCAGCACCCGGGCCGATACACGTGAAGGTGCGTCCTAGACTAGCGCCGTTCCAGGTTGAATGTGTACATGGTCCAACGGTGCGTCATTGCCGGGTCTGACCCGGCCGCTTACGTCTTTGAGCTGTCGAACAAGCCGCCCGAAAAGACGTGGGTGGCGAGATCAAGTCCAGCCGCGCGGTAGGTCAGATCGTCCCTAATGCTTCCCGGAAAACGTGTCCATGATGCTGAGAATTGCCGGGCCGAGCAAGACGATGAATAGCGTTGGCAGAATGAACAGGATCATCGGCACCGTCAACATTGCCGGCAGGCGCGCTGCCTTTTCCTCGGCGCGGGTGATGCGCGCTTCGCGGAATTCGGCGGCGAGGATGCGCAGCGACTGCGCGAGCGGCGTGCCAAACTTGGCAGTCTGCAGCAGCGTATTTACGACGCCGCGGATCGACGCCATGTTGGTGCGGGCGTTGAGGTTCTCGAACGCCATCTTGCGTTCCGGCAGATAGGTCAATTCCGCCGCGGTGATGCCGAATTCCTCGCTGAGTTCGGCCCAGGTCTGCTCCAGTTCGCGCGACACCCGCACCAGGGACGCGTCGAGGGCTAGCCCGGCCTCGGCGCAGATGACGAGCAGATCGAGCGCATCGGGCAGACCGAGTTCCATCTGGTGGGCCCGCCGGGAAATTTTGTTGCGGATCCACACGTCGGGACCGAAAAAACCGATCAGCACGCCGCCGATCGGCGCGAGGCTGCGCATGCCCTCCGGGATCGGCAACATGTGCGGTCCGTAATTGTCGAGCACGATCAGCGCGGCGAGACCGATGGGGGCGGCGAGACGGGTGAACAGATAGCGGACCATCGCATCGTCCGACCGCATCCCGGCCTGCGCCAGGAACATCCGTGCGTCGTGCGCCCGCTGCGAGCGCAGCAGGTTGAGGCGGGCGACAATTTCATGCATCAGCCCGGAGGCGGAAACCTGCCGGCGCGAACGCCGCGTATCGAGCGCCGCACGGCGCAGCGTCTCGCGGCGTTGGGCGATCTGCTCGAAGCGGCGATTGAACGGGCTGCGACCGCGCAGTTCCTGCCACACGGCGAAAAACGCGAGCAGGATCGCGAGTGCCGCAAGACCGCCGATCAGATCGTTCGGACTGAGCCAATAGGGCAGCCAGTCTTCGAGGCGGAAATTGGAGATATCCGTGCTTTTCATGGGTTCCGTTGCCGCTAGATTTCGAACCGCGCCATCTTCACCATGATGCCGACGCCGAGCAGCAGCATGCCGACGGCGATCGCGAGCATGACGAGGCCGCGGACATCGTGAAACATCGGCATGATGTAAGTCGGCGAGGTCAACACAAGCATGATGGCGACGAGCACCGGCAGCGAGCCGAGGATGATCGTGCTGGCGCGGGCTTCGCTCGCCATCGCGCGCGCCTTTGCCCGCATTGCGCGGCGCCGGCGCAATACTTCCGAGAGGTTGTTCAGCGTCTCGGCGAGGTTGCCGCCGGTTTCACGCTGCACGCTGAGCGCAATGATGAAGAAGCGCATTTCCGGCAACGTAATGCGTTTCGCGATATCCCACAGCAGACTGTCGAGATCGCGGCCGAGCTTCATGCCGGCCTCGATGCTGCGGAATTCCGGGCCGATCGGATCGCCGATTTCGTGCCCCGCGTTGATGATTGCCTCGGTGATCGGCAACCCCGCGCGCAGCGCCCGCACCATCAGGTCGATGGCTTCGGGAAACAGGTTGTAGAATCGCTGCACGCGCCGCCGTCCCATTCGGCCGGCGACGTAATGCGGCACGAAGATCCCGAGCGCCACGCCGAACAATGCGCTCAGGACCAGCGGCAATTTTACGAACAACAGAATCAGCCCGGTAAATATGACAATCGCGATGATCGTCGCGATCATGTACTGGCCGACACTGATCTCGTGGCCGGTTTTGCTCAGGCGCTCGACCAGCGCGGCGCGGCGCGGCAGCAAGTGAAAGACCCGGTCAATGCCGGGAGTGGCGCTCTGACGACGGGTCAGCGACCGCGTCTGCTCGGCGCCGCGCCGCACCGCGCGGGAAGCCTTGCGGTCCGTCACCGCCTGCAGCCGGCGCCAGTACCGGCGCGAGCCGACGCCTTGATAGGCGGCGACGCCGAGGAACATTGTCAACGCGGCAAGCAGACCGGCGCCGAGCGCGATCAGAGTCGCGGGGTCGATCGGTACCATCATGGGTCAGACCGCCTCCATCAATGCCCGGTCGAGGCCGAAATACTCGGCCCGCGGCAGAAAGGCAGGACGAATGCCGCTCGACCGAAAGTCACCGCGCAGCAAGCCGTCGGCGCCCTCGCCGGTAAACTGGAAGGTGAACAGGTCCTGGGTCGTGATGATGTCGCCTTCCATCCCCACCACCTCGGTGATCGAGGTCACGCGGCGGATGCCGTCGCGCATCCGGTTGACTTGGCAAATGAGATGAACGGCCGAGGCGATCTGCTGCCGCATCGCTTTTGACGGCAGATTGCTGCTCGCCATGTTGATCATGTTTTCCAGGCGGGTCAGCGTTTCGCGCGGGTTATTGGCGTGAATCGTGCTCATCGAGCCGTCGTGGCCGGTATTCATCGCCTGCAGCATGTCGAGCGCTTCGGGGCCGCGGCATTCGCCGATGATGATCCGGTCCGGCCGCATGCGCAGTGCGTTGATCAACAGGTCGCGCATCGTTATCTCGCCGGTGCCCTCGAGATTGGCGGTCCGCGTTTCGAGCCGCACCACGTGCGGCTGCTGCAGCTGCAGTTCGGCGGCGTCTTCGATCGTGACGGTCCGTTCGCCGGGGTCGATCATGCGCGACAGCGCGTTGAGCAGCGTCGTCTTGCCGGAGCCGGTGCCGCCCGAGACCAGGATGTTCAGGCGACACCGCGACGCGATTTTCAACACGGTCGCCATCGCCGGCGAAATGCTCGGGTTGCCGGCCGCCGCCATCGTGTCGAGAGTGATCGTTTTTTTCGAGAATTTGCGGATCGAGACCGCCGCGCCGTCGATCGCCAGCGGCGGAATGATGATGTTGACGCGGCTGCCGTCGGGCAAACGTGCGTCGACGAGCGGCCGCGACTCGTCGATGCGGCGACCGATGCGAGTCACGATCTTCGTGCAGATGTTCATCAGGTGCGCGTCATCGCGGAACTGCACGTCGGTCAGCTCCATCTTGCCTTTCCGCTCGACGTAGATCTGCTTTGGACCATTGACCATGATGTCGCTGACCGTCTCGTCGGCGAGCAGCGGCTCCAGGGGTCCCAAACCCAGCATGTCGGCGATCAGCGACTCGACGAGTTCGCGCTGTTCGGTGAAATTCAGCTGAATCTTGGTCTCGGCGAGCAGTTCCTTTACCCACCCGGTCAACTGCGCCTCAAACGCGGCGCGCGGCATCTCAGCCGCCGCGGCGACATCCATATGCTCCAGCACGAGCGGCTGAATCTGCGCCTTGGCCGCCTCGATCGCTGCCTTGTGCGGGTTGCGGCGATTGGCGACCTCTGCCGCAGCCCCCGGGCTGAGCAGCATCTGGATCACGTCGGTGATGAGATCGCGCCGCGCCAGCGGATTGGCGTCGATCGCATGCCGTACGAAATATGCCTGCACCGCGGCATCGACGATCTTGGCGAGATCACCGCGGCTCAAAAGGGCGCGCCGCTCCGGCCGAATCTCGATGCCGAGCCGGTTGGCCAGCTCCTCGCGGGCGACCAGCAGCCGCTCTTCAAGCGTCGCCTGCGGCGGCGCTTGCGGTTGGGGCTGCGGTCTGGCCGGTTCCGCGATCGGCGGCGCCGGCGTTGCGTCGAGCGGCTTTTCCAGCACCTCGACGCCGTTCGGTCCCGGCGCCCTCCCGCCGCCGAGCAGCCGATCCCGACGGGTCGCTATATTGGCAATTCGGTCGCTGAGCGCGGGTTCCTGTCTTTGGTCGCGTCCGAACATGGCTACCACGAAAGCCCAAAGAGTTTACGCTTTTGCGTTTCGGCCGAGACGCCGGCGAGCGAGGTGATCAGCTGCTCCATCTCGCGCACCACCGCGCTGCGCGGCGCCGCGACCGGCAGCGGCTGGCCAGCGTTGGTTGCTGCGCCGGCCGATTTGGCGTCATGCGACAAGGCCGCGTCCAGTGGCCTGCCGACGGCCTTTTCGAATTCCGATTTTCCGACCGTCGCGCGCTCGCCGCTGGCGCCGGCTTCCACCAGCACAACCTGGGTCTGCGGCGCATGCTCGCGCATCAGCGTCTGCAGGCGGATCGTGTCGCGCAACCCCGCGAGACTGCGCTCGCACAGGATGACGACCTTGCCGGCCGCGCCGAGAACGACGCGCTGCGTCGGCGTCACCCAACGCGGCACATCGATGATGATCCACTGGAATTTGCGGCGCAGCTCGTAAAGCAGCACGTCGATTGCACCGGCATCGATCATCAGCGTCTCGGCAACCGCCGCCTCGGCGGCCAGGATGCGCAGCTTCTCGGAAACCTTGACCGTCGCGCGGTCGACAAACAGCGCATCGATGCGCGATGGCTGCTCCAATGCCTCGCACAAGCCGCCGCCGGGATCGGTGTCGAGATTCAACGCAACCGTTCCGAAATGCAGGTCGAGGTCGACAAGAACCGTATTTTCGTTGTGCCGCTCGGCCAGCAGCCACGCGCAGCCGACCGCCGCAGTGGTCGCGCCGACGCCGCCCCGGCTGCCGATGAAGACAACGACCTGTCCCAGTCCGGCGCCGGGGCCGGTATTGCCGCCGCCATGTTTCTCCAAGAGAGCCGCCAGCGCCTCACGGCTGAGCCGATCGCGCACCATGTAATCGGACGCGCCGGCCGCCAGCAGGTCGCGAAACAGACCGACATCGTTGACCTGGCCGAGCGCGACGATTTTGAGATCGCCGCCGCCGACGGAGCGTGCCGCACTCAACTCGGCGATCGGCGCAGTCGAGTCTGACAGATCGTAGAGCAGGACGCGCGGGTTCGCCCCCTCGCGCATCCGCCGCAGCGCAGCGTCGAGTGTCGGGTCGAGCGTCAGTTCGTCGTCGAGTTGCAGTTCGCGTACGACCCCCTGGATCCGGTCGAAGGTCGCCTGGTCCTGGAGTACGGCGACGATGCCCAGCCGATCGGGCTTTTTACCGGCGGCTGGCGCGGTGCTGGGGGCGGTGGCTGCTCTCATGCTCGACTCCTAATAACAAGGGCGCGACCGGCGCGGCCGGCCCGATCCCGGCTGCCGGATGCGGCGGCGACCGTCCGACCGCAGCCGCCGGGGTGATTTGCGGCCCGGCCATCATTGCCCGGTTGCTGCGGCGATTGCCGGGGCAGTGTTACCAGTGCCAAGAGATACGATCGATGTCGGCTCGGAAATGGCGTGCCTCTCGTAAAGGTAAGCAGCTCGTTCGGCGACCGAGCCGTCGGCAGGCGCAAGTTGCCGCCCGCGGACGAGGTCGGCCGGGCTTGCTGCCATCAGCGCCAGGTTGTCGGCCGTCGCGCAACCGAAGTTGCTCGGCGGCGTGTTGGTGAAATCGCCGCCGGGCGGCTTGCTCCAGTTGGGGCAAGGCGGCAGCGTGACGAGGTATCGAACGCTGTCGATGATTGCAGCGTTGGGCGGCAGCGCGGCCGGCGCGAAGGCGTCGGCGACGATCCGGTAGCGCAGCAGCTCGCGGGTCAGCGTCGCGACGCGCGCGGCAGCCAGCGCCGGCGGTCCTGCCGCGGCGACCGCGACGCGATCGGACGGCATGATCATGCCGCGGGCAATCGCGGCGCGAAGCCGCACGGCGTCGGAGGGGAGGAGACGTGCCGAGCCGGGTAGAAAGCGCACGGCAAAATGCGCCGTCGCATTGCTCAGCGTGATCGCCTTTGGCGCCTCGGCCGCCGTGTAGCTCGCCGGCAGCGGTTGACAAGCCGCAACGGCCAGCAGGGCGCCGGCGGCGGCAACAAAGCGGAGACGGTTTGGCATCGGACGCCTCCTCAATCCAGGCGGAAGCCGACCGGACCGACGAGACCCTCGCCGCCTGCGCCGAGTGGGCCTTGTGCCGGGGCCGGCAGGGTTTGCCGATACTGGCTGCCCAGCAGCACCTGCGACAGATCATTGGCCGGTTTGAAGCCGGCGAGCGGACTCGCCGCCGGTTGCACCATCGGGTTCACGATGTACGGTGTCACGACAATGACCAGCTCCGTCTCGTTGGAGCTGTATGAAGTCGTGCGGAACAGCGCGCCGACATACGGGATGTCGCCGAGCCCCGGAACTTTCGAGATCGACTGGGTCGTGTTGCGTTGTAACAAGCCGGCAAGCGCAAAGCTTTGACCGCTTGCGAGGTCAACCGTGGTTTGCGCGACGGTCTGGTCGGTCGTCGGGATCGTTGTGCCGTCGATCGACGTCGTCGTCGAATAATCAAATGTGCTGACTTCGGGTCGAAGCTTCAGGTTGATATGGTCGGCGTCGAGGATCGTCGCGACGAAATCCAGCGTGACGCCGGCACTGAGCGGCTGAACGCTGGACGTTGCGGTGTTGTTGCCGCTGGTCGTCGTAGTGCCGCTTGGGCCAGACGCGACAGTGGGTGTTATGGTCCCCGGTATCTGAATTGTCTGCACGACGCCGAAGCTCGCGTTCTCGCCGGAGATCGCGGTCAAGTTCGGCTCGGCAAGGGTTGTCGCCAGCCCTTCGTTCGTCAGCGCGTCTAGGATGGCACTGATGCTTTGGCCGGCGCCAAGCGGCTGGAGCAGCGAGAACGCGTTTTGCGGCGTTGTCGTATCTATCAGCCCGCCGGCACTCGTTGTCGAAAACTGGAACTTGCCGGTGCTCTTGCTCAGCGTGATGCCGAGTTGCTTTAGGGCGGTCGAGTTCACTTCAGCGACGCGGACACGCAGATTGATCTGGTTCGGCGTCGCGACGACCAATTGGTTGACAACCCGGCCGGCACCCGCCGCCGCCGCCGCGCCCGCTGCGGGGGCCGGCGCCGCCGTCGTACCGGCGGCCGGCGCCACCTCGGCCAAGCCGAACATCTGGGCGGCGATCGTCACCGCCTTTTGCGCGACGCCCGCCGTCGTCACCGTGCCGCTCAGCACCAGATCCTGCCCGACCGTACGCGGCTCGATCAGCTGCCCGGGGATCAGCTCCTGGTAGGCTGCTTCCAGTCGCGGCAGGTCATATTCCACCAGAACCCTCTTGTTCACGAGAACCCGGTCCTGCGCGTCCACCGCATAGATGACCGTCTCGCCGATTTTTTTCGCGGTGACATAGATCAGCGCCGGCGTCTTGATCGTCACGTCGGCGATGTCGGAATCGGCGACAAAGACCGTGCTGACCGGCCCCGGCGGGCGAATAAGCGTTCCCTGGTGCAGCTGCAGCACGATCGGCGGACCGCTCGGCGGCACGACGCCGGCCGCCCGGAACCGCGTGCCTCCCGGGTCATGCGCGACCTCCGCGGCATAGCCGCTAGCCGAGATCAGCAAGGTCAGCCCCCAGGCGACGGCAATGGCCAATCTCCCCATACGATCCCCCCTTTAACACCCGGAATCAGCGCCCCCTCGCGCCGTCCCCGCTTTGCGGCTGCGGCTCTGCGCCGCGACAACCCCGATGCCGCTAAGCCTCTGTGACTCCGGGACACTCCACCCTAAACCCGATGCGCATTCGGCGGCTCGAAACTTTGCCGACACCGCCGCTCGCCGCCATATCCGATCGTCGTGGGGGGAAGATAAAAGATTGATTTCCTTTCCCATTATGTGCGTACCGGTAGATCCGGCGACCTGATCCTCGGAACCAGCCGCGGCGCCGCGGTGCCGCCAAAGCGCACCCCGCGGCACGACATTGCCCGAATCGCGCGATCGCGCCGCACCGGCGCCGCGCCGTAAACTCCGATTCGCGGCGCCATGCGACCCTTTGCGTGCGGCCGACGCGCCGCTCGTCGTCTTCGAAGCCATTGGCTGCAAGGGCACTTCGGGATCACCGCTCAAGGTTGCTTGACACCTGCCAACTCGCCGGCACCGACGAGCTTTGTCGGCATCTGGGAGAACTCGGCGCAGACGGTTTCGGTGCACCGCAGGTCGGCCTGGACCGACGCCTGGGTCGCTCCGCGCAGAATGGTGACCGGGACTTTGAACTCCCGCGAGGGTGCGCGCAGAAAGTCGTTGACCTCGCCGTCGGTCATGTAGCTCGGCTCTCCGTCATCCTCAGCCGGATCGGACGCCGTCGCGACCACCGCGGGGGCCGCGGCGGAAACGGCGGTGGCTACCGGATCCGCGGCATCCGGCTGCGGATCGCGGGCCGCCGCAAGGATCGCGCGGGCGCCCGTCGAGGCGATCTCGTCGGCGCTGCGGCGCAGGCTGTCGAGCGTGAACGTCAGTTGCCCCATCCGCTCGGCGAGCGCGATGATCTCGGCCTGTTTCGGCGTGACCGAAAAGATGACGGGAGCGGCTCCGGGAGCCCGCTGTTCGACTGGTTTGCCGACTTCAAGCTGCAGGCCGACAATCTTCAGGATCTGCAGCCCGCGCAGCACGGTCTCGACCCCGTTGTTGCCGCGCCATCCCTTCTGGGGATCCTGCAGCCCGAAGTTGACCATCATGTCGACGCGGTCGCCGGGCAGCGTCCCCGTCGGAAGGTCCGCATTCGGCACCTGGATCGCCCGCATGCCGGGCTTCAGCACCGCTGCCAGAAAGCCGCCGTTACCGGGCGAAATCAGCATCGCCTTGGTGATCGGCTCGCCGGCGGCGATCGGATCGAGCGCCGCCCAGCCGGAAAAATTCTGCGGCATCTCCTTGCCGCCCGAGACGATGTAGTTTTTAGCTATCGCATTATCCGGCCAGACCTGCCAAACCAAATCGCCCGTCTTGATGAAGTCGCCGCGGGAGATGTCGGCGTGCGCGACCAGTATCGAGCGCTCCGGCCGCGGTGGTGGCGGCGGCGCGACCCGAACCGCCTGTTGCACTCGCTGTGCGGCGAGGTACGAGCGGGCGAGCATGGCAGTGCCGCCGGCGAGCAGGACGGCAAAAACCAACAGAAGCAGATTGCGAACACGCATGGCGGGTCAACCGAGATAGGGTGAAACGACGACGATGAACGCGGCGGCGGCAATCGCCACCCCGTAGGGGATGGGCATTGCCAGACCGCGCGTGGCGGGAAATGCGGGCTGGCCCAGCATCAGCCGGGCGGCGGTGGCCAGTTGACCGCCGACCGGCAGCAGCAGAAACAGCGCCAACGCGCCGCCGAGCACCGCCGTCAGCAGCAGCAGCGTCGCCAGCCCGGCAGGCCCAGCCCACAGCGCCGCGGCGCTCAGCAGCTTGACATCGCCGCCGCCGAGATAGCCGCGCGCAAACAGCACCGCACCGGCAAGGAACACGGCCAACGCGCAACCGATCGCGGCCAGGCCGCCGACCAGGCTCGGCGCCGCGGCAAAATATGCCGGCCACGCCGCACACAACAGGATCGGCAACAGGTTGGGGATGACGAAGCGCCGGAAATCCTCGAACGCCGCGACCGCCATCACTACCGCGAACAATGTCAGCGCCAAGACTTGCAGATCGAGCGTCATCGGCTTTGGCGTGTCTCTCCGGCTCGGCGATTGCATCGCACCTTCTGCTGCTCCGCTCGCCCCGCGCGCCGCTCGGGCACGGTGGCCGACAGGGTTTCCGGACAGCTGAAGATCGGTTGCACAAACCGCTCGGTCCTCGCGTCCCGATCGTTAAAATCTACCCAACATGGACCGCGGTGGTTAATAAAGTAATAACACCGCCGCACCGCTGGTTAATAAAACCGGGTATTTAAATTGGATCTGCGGCTTAAGCAGCTCTCAGCCGGCGGTGCGGTCGATGACGCCGCGTTCACGCAATGCAGCAATTTCGCCGTCGTTAAAGCCGAGATCGTCACGCAGCACGTCAGCGGTGTGCTGGCCCAGCGCGGGCGGCGCGTGCGACGGGCGCTGCGGTGCATCGGCAAATTTGATCGGCCGGCCGACCAGCTGCACGGTGCCGGCGCGCGCGTGCTCGGCGCTGACAACCATTTCGCGGGCGCGGGCATGCGCGTGGCTCAGCGCCGCGGTCACCCCGAGCACCGGCGCATGCGGCACATCATAGGCGGCCAGCCTCGCCTCCCATTCCGCCACCGAACGGGTGCGCGTGATCTCGGCGATGATGCGGTCGACCTCGTCGCGCCGATCGCGCCGCAACGTCGGCGTTGCGAAGCGCGGGTCCTGCGCCAGATCGGATCGCTCCAGCGCGTCGCACAGCTTGCCCCAGAAGCGCTCGGACAGCACGGCGATGATGATGTATCCGTCTGCCGCCGGAAAGCTTCCATACGGCACGATGTTGGGGTGGCTCGATCCCATCGGCTGCGGATCCTCGCCGGTCAAAAAGGCGAGTTGCGCGAAATAGCCGAGCATGCCGATAAGGCCGTCGTAGAGGCTGATATCGATGAGGCGGCCGCGCCCGGTCAGCGAGCGTTCGTGCAGCGCGGCGAGAATCGCCATCGGCCCGAACACGCCGCCGACCATGTCGCCGAGCGGCAGCCCCAGCTTGACCGGCATGTGACCCCGCTCGCCGTTGACGCTGAGCGCGCCCGTCAGCGCCTGCGTCACGATGTCGAAGGACGGCTTGTCCTTCAACGGGCCCGACAGCCCGAACCCGCTGATCGCGCAGTAGATGAGGCGCGGGTTGATCGCCGTCAGACTGTCATAGCCAAGCCCGAGCCGCTCCATCACGCCGGGGCGGTAGTTCTCGACAAGGATATCGGCGGTCGCGACGAGGCGACGCAGGATGTCGGCGCCGGCCATCTGCTGCAGGTCGATGACGAGGCTTTTCTTATTGCGGTTGACGCCGAGAAAATAATGGCTTTCACCGGCGATGAAGGGCGGGAAGCGGCGAGTTTCGTCGCCACCGCCGGGCGGCTCGATCTTCAGCACCTCGGCCCCGAGATCGCCGAGGCTTTGAGTGCAGAACGGCCCGGCGAGGACGCGCGTCAGATCGATGACGCGCAACCCCTGCAGCGGCCCGGCCCAGGCCGTGGCGCACGCCCCGTCGCCGTCGTTCATTTCGCCGCCGTCACCATGATCTCGACGAGCACCTCCGGCCGCGCCATGTCGGCCCTGACGCAGGCCCGCGCCGGCGGGTTGGCCGGATCGACCCATCCGTTCCACACGCTGTTCATGTCGGCGAACAGCGCCATGTCCTTGATCCAGAGATTGGCGGTCAACAGGTTGGATTTGCTCGTGCCGGCCCGCTGCAGATAAGAGTCGATGCGCTCCAAGATCTGGCGCGTCTGGCCCTTGATGTCTTGCTTGGTATCGGCCGCGGTCAGCCCGCACAGATAGACCGTATCGCCGCGCACGACGCAGCGGCTCATGCGCGGTCCCGGCGGCTCAGTGACGTCAATGCGGCGGATGTCGGCCATCGGCATTCCTCCCTCGCGAAACGACCGGCCGCAGTGTGTCGCGACGGCGCTGCCAAGGGAAGCGCCTTTGCCGCTCTGCGAGCGCGGCGGGCGCTGTCGGCAGCAACGCCGCCGCTAGCGGCGCGACGGCCAGGCCGGCTCGTTGTAGCCGAGCGGCACGGACGGGAGCGCCCAATGGGGCGGCGTTTCGGACAATTGCACGACCGGCCTCAGGTGCTTCAGGCGGCCAATCGGCGTCTCGCTGTCGATCGACCAGCGCGCCAGTTCGTCGGCGGCGAACTCCCTCGCCACGTCGCGCAACGCGCTCTCCGGCACCTCGCCGCGGCCGACCAGCCAATGCCCGGTCTGTGCCAGCGAGATCCGTACAAGCCAGCCGCCGCCTTCGCGCGCCCGCCGCGCCAGCGCAACCATCGCGCCGAACGCCATCAGATAGCCGGTCAGGTAATCGATCGCCGATACCGGGTAGAATTGCGGTTGGCCGGCCTCGGCGCCCGGGAACAATTCGGCCTGGCGCGCCGTGATGCCGCTGACCGTCTGCACGACCGTATCGAAGCCGCGGCGCGACGCCCACGGGCCGTGGTGGCCGAAGGCGCACAGCGACACGTAGACGAGGCCCGGCCGCAGCCGGCTCAACGCTGCGGGTGACAGGCCGCGATCGCCGAGCGTGCCGGGCCGATAGCCCTGGCTGAACACGTCGGCTTCGCCGACCAGGCCGCGCAACCTCTCAAGATCCCGCGGCTGGCGCAGGTCGAGATGGGCCGACAATTTGCCGTGCCCGGTGTCGTATTCCTGATAGCCGATGTTCGGCAGATGCGGCGCCGTGATCTTCAGCACATCGGCGCCGTGCTCGGCCAGCGTGCGAGCACAGGTCGGCCCGGCGAGGACGCGGGTCAGGTCGAGGACCCGGATGCCCGACAGCGGCCGATCCCCGCCGGGCAGCTTTTCGGCCGGCGCGTCGCCGATCCTGACGATCTCCAGCAGCGGCAGCGCGGCGATCGCCGCGGCCTGCGGATGCCGCGCCCATTCCGCCATGCCGCGCACCATGCCGCCGGCACCCCTGGCGGCGATGATCGCCTCCTCCAGCTCGAGGGCATCCCACTGCGCGACGGCCCGCCGCACTGCCGCCTTGTCTTCCTCACAGCCCAGCACCTGCAGCGCGGCGGCGCGGTGGTTCGGAAAATTGGCATGGATGTAGCTCCACCGGCCGCCCTTCGCCGGGTAGACGCCCATGACCGGGTTGCGCTCGGTCGATACCTTGGCGCCGTTCATTTCGAGGTAATGGCCGCTGCGCAGCGAGGCCGTCGCATGCCGCACATCGACGGCGATCTCCTGCCGCCGGCCGGTCTTCAATTCCCACAGCCCGGCGGCGGCGATGCCGGTCGCGGCGAGCGCCGCGGCGGCGGTCTCGCCGATCTTGAACGGCGTCGGCAACAGCGGATCACCACCGCCGCCGATCTCGACGGCGCGCGCCGCGTCCGCCGGCAACCCCGCGGCCGCGAGTATCGTGGGCAATGCGTCATGGGCGGCCATTGTTGGATCCTTCCGTGCCGATCGAGGCGGCGCGACGGGCGCGGCCGAGAGCGATCATGCCGCGGAAGCGCCGCGGAGAAAATCCTCGGTTGGCAGGAATTTTGCGACAGCGGCAGGACCGGTTTCGGGGATGCTGGACATATTCGTGATCTATAATATTCTTGCTCTACGTCCCCTCAGAGGCAAACGAATGAAAAAGGGTATCGTCGCGGCCGCCGGTTTGGCTGTATTGGCGATTGTGGCAGGCGCCGTCCTGCCGCGAGTCGTGGGGTCGTCCGGGCCGGCAACCGCGGCCGAGAAGCCGCACGTCGCGTTGCCGCCCGTGCCGGTCACCGCAGGCATCGTCAAGACGGCCGACGTGCCGGTGCTGCTGAGCGCCATCGGCACCGTGCAAGCCTACAACATGGTCACGATCAAGAGCCGGGTGGACGGACAGATCGTCGGGGTCGACTTCAAAGAGGGCGACGAGGTCAGGGCGGGAACGCCGCTGTTTCAGATCGATCCGCGCCCCTACCAGGCGGCGCTCGATCAAGCCCTCGCCAACGAGGAAAAGGACCGGGCCAACCTTGCCAACGCCGAGCTCAATCTCGCCCGCGACGCCAAGATCGTTGCGAACAACCTCGCCGTCTCGCAGCAGCAATTCGATACCGACAAGGCAACCGTCGCGGCCGACCAGGCGATGGTCGACAGCGACAAGGCGCAGGTCGAGACGGCGCGGCTCAACCTCAGCTACTGCACGATCACCTCGCCGATCGACGGGCGGCTCGGTGCCCGGCTCGTCGATATCGGCAATCTGGTGCATGCGAGCGATACGGGCGGCCTCGTGACGGTTGCTCAGGTCAGGCCGATCTTTGTCAGCTTCACGCTGCCGCAGGACGATCTCGCCGAGGTGCGCAGCCAGGAGGCAAAATCGCAGCTCGCCGTCGATGCGTTTGCCGGCGACAACACGACCCCGCTCGGCCAGGGCAGGCTGACGCTCGTCGACAACACCGTCGATCAGGCAACGGGCACGATCCACCTGAAGGCGGCTTTCCCCAATCCCCAGGAACGGTTGTGGCCGGGCCAATTCGTCAACCTGCGCGTTGTCCTCGGAGTGCGCAAGAACGTGCCGACCGTACCGGCCGAAACCGTCCAGCAAGGGCCCAACGGCGAATACGCCTATGTCATCAACGAGAACAATACGGTTGTCCGAAAGCCGGTCGAAACCGCCACGGTGCAAGAGGGGATCGCCGTCATCAGCAAGGGACTAGAGCCGGGCGAACGGGTCGTCGTCGACGGGCAATTTCGCCTGTTCGACGGTGCGCGCGTGAGGCTCGAACGGCCGCACTCGGGGGCATCGGGCTGACGGCAGCCGCTTCCACAACGCCGGCCGCAACCGCCCGCACGTCCTCACCCTCGACCGGAAACCGCAGATGAGCATCTCCGAACCCTTTATCCGCCGGCCGATCGCGACATCGCTGTTGATGCTCGGCGTCCTGGTGTTCGGCATCGGAGCGTATAACCTGCTGCCCGTGGCGGCGGTGCCGAATGTCGATTTCCCGACGATCGCCGTCACCGCGCAGTATCCCGGCGCCGACCCCCAGACGATGGCGACCTCGGTCGCGACACCGCTCGAAACGCAATTCACCTCGATCCCGTCGCTCAGCCAGATGACGTCGTGGAGCGGGGTCGGCGTCACCTCGATCACGCTGCAATTCGATTTGTCGCGCAACATCGACGCCGCCGCCTCGGACGTGCAGCAGGCGATCAACGCGGCAAGCGGCGTGCTGCCGCCGATGCCAACGCCGCCGACCTACCGCAAGGTGAACCCGGCTGACTTTGCCATCCTGATCTACGCCGTCCACTCCGACGCCCTGCCGCGCTACCGAGTGGATGATTACGCCGAAAATGTCATCGCCGACCAGCTTTCCACCCAGCCCGGCGTCGGCCAGGTCTTCGTTTTCGGCTCGATGCCGTATGCCGCCCGGGTCCAGCTCAATCCGGGAGCGCTGGCCGCCAAGGGGATCGGCTTCGAGGATGTGCGCAGCGCGCTGGTCAACGCAACCGTCAACAACCCGAAAGGCGAGATCGAAGGGTCGCATCAGGCGATTGCGCTCGATACCAACGACCAGCTGTACAACGCGGCGCAATACGGCAACGTCATCATCGCCTATCGCAACGGCGCGCCGGTGCGCATCAAGGATGTCGGCGACGTCGTCAATGGGGTGCAGAACAACCGGCTGCGGTCGTGGTTCGGCGACCAGCCCGCCGAAGGCATCGCGATCGAGAAAGCCCCCGGCGCCAACACGATCGACGTGGTGGACCGGATTCAGGCCTTGATGCCGAAGCTCGAGGAGTCGCTGCCGCCATCGGTCCACGTCGATCTGATGTCGGACCGCTCGCAAACGATCCGCGCGTCGGTCCGCGACGTGCAGTTCACGATGATGCTGACGATCGGCCTTGTCATCGTCGTGATCTTTCTGTTTCTGCGCACGTTGTGGGCGACGGTCATCCCGAGCATCGCGGTGCCGCTCTCGCTCGTCGCGACCTTCGCCGTCATGTATGTCGGCGGCTACAGCATCGACAACATCTCGCTGATGGGGTTGACGATCTGTGTCGGTTTCGTCGTCGACGATGCGATCGTCATGATCGAAAATATCGTGCGCTATATCGAACAGGGCATGCGGCCCTTCGATGCCGCGCTGCGCGGTGCCGGGCAGATCGGCTTTACGATCATTTCGATCACGTTTTCACTGATCGCCGTCTTTATTCCCTTGTTTTTCATGGGCGGCATCATCGGCCGGCTGTTCCGCGAGTTTGCTGTGGTCGTTTCGGTCGCCGTGGTCGCATCGGCGTGCATCTCGCTGACCCTGACACCGGTCATGTGCTCGCTGTTTTTGAAAGAAGAGAGTCTGCACGCCAAGGGCCGCTTCAATCGCGGCGCGGAGCGGGTCTTCCAGGCGGCGTTGAGCGGCTACGGCCGCGGCCTTGATTTCGTTTTCCGTCACCAACTCTCGGCGCTGGTCGCGACGCTGCTGCTGATGGTCGCGACCGGCTATCTCTACGTGAATATGCCGAAGGGATTTTTCCCGCAGCAGGACACCGGGTTTATCTTCGGCGAACTCGACCTCCGCGAAGATTCGTCGATGACCCAGACCGACAAGGTCCGGCAGCAGGTCGTCAACATCGTCATGCACGACCCCGCGACGCAGGGCGTGTTTTCATATGACGGCGCCACCCCTTACAATCCGGCCGAGAATACGGCGCGCATTTTCTGGGGTTTGAAGCCGTACAGCGAACGCGATGCCAACGCCGAGCAGGTTATCGCCCGCATCAGCAAGCAGGTCGCCGCGATCCAGGGCGCCAAGTTTTTCATGCAAGTGCCGCAGAACATCACGGTTGGCGGCCGGCTGTCGCGCACCCAATACCAATATACGCTGACCGATACCAACAACGAGGAACTCGACCACTGGGCGCCGATCCTCGAACGGGGGATGCAGAAGCTGCCGGAACTGCAGGAAGTCGCCTCAGATCAGCAGATCGCTGCGGCGCATTTGGCGATCGATATCGACCGCAATGCCGCCTACCGGCTGGGTCTGTCCGCCAATCTGATCGACCAGACGCTTTACGACGCCTTCGGCCAGCGGCAGGTCGCGACGATCTATACCGCGACCAATCAATACAAGGTCGTGCTCGAGGTGCAGCCGCAATACCAGCACGACCCGAACCTGCTGTCGAAGATCTACGTTTCCGGTCCGGGCGGCGCCCAGGTGCCGCTGAGCAGCTTTGCGCATTTCGCCCGCAAGACCGAACCGCTGGTCATCAACCACCAGGGCATCTTTCCGGCGGTGACGCTGTCGTTCAATCTGGCGCCCGGCGCATCGCTCGGGCAGGCGGTCAGCGCCATTCAGTCGATGACCGAGCGGCTGCATGTGCCGCCGACGCTGAACGCTTCGTTCCAGGGCACCGCGCAGGCGTTCCAGGCCTCGCTGTCGTCGATGCCGCTGCTTGTCGCCGCGGCGATCCTTGTCGTCTACATCGTGCTTGGCATCCTTTACGAGAGCTACATTCATCCGATCACGATCTTGTCGGCGCTGCCGTCGGCCGGCGTCGGTGCGCTGTTGATGCTGATGCTGTTGCATTACGACCTGTCGGTCATCGCGATCGTCGGAATTATTCTGTTGATCGGCATCGTCAAAAAGAATGCGATCATGATGATCGACTTCGCCTTGCAGGCGGAGCGGCTCGAGGGCAAGAGCCCGCGGGAGGCGATCCACCAGGCCTGCCTCCTGCGCTTCCGGCCGATCATGATGACGACGTTTGCAGCGCTCTTCGGCGCGATGCCGATCGCGTTCGGCACCGGCGGCGGTGCCGAATTGCGCCAGCCATTGGGCGTCGCAATCATCGGCGGGCTGCTCGTCTCGCAGTGGCTGACGCTCTACACGACGCCCGTCATCTATCTTTATCTCGACCGCTTCAGCCGTTTCGTCGGCGGTTCCGCACGGCGTCAATCGCGGCTCGCGGCGGCGCTGACCGACGCGCCGGCGCCGCGGCACGGCGCGATCGAGGACTCGCGCAGTGCCGCCGAGTGACGGCGGCATCGAGCCGGCGCTGATCCGGCCGGCGCAGGCGGCCGCGCCGCCGGCGGACGCCGACCGCGGATCGCTGCAGCCCAATATCGGGGCAATGCTGCACGAGGTGACGCGGCTGATGCGCCGTCATTTCGAGCGGCGCGCCCGGCAGTCGGGGCTGCCGTTGACCCGCCATCAAGCGCGTACGCTGATGTCGATCGCTCGTGATGAAGGGCTGAGCCAGGCGGCGATTGCGACCCTGCTCGACATCGAACCGATCGCACTCGTGCGCATGCTCGACCGGCTGCACGAGGAAGGCCTCGTCGAACGCCGGCCGCACCCGACCGACCGGCGCATTCGAACGCTTTGGTTGACCGCGGTCGGCTGGGCCGTCGTCGAGCGGGTCCTGAAGATCAACGCCGAGGTGCGCGAGGAGGCCTGCGCCGGGATCAACCCGGCGGCGCGCGACGCGTTGATGCACGCGCTGCGGCAGATGCGCGTCAATCTGACGCTGTCGGACGAGGGCGAGAGAGCCGCGGTGTGTTGATCCCGTCGCCGCCGTTCCTGCTTATGCCGGACCGGTCGAGGCGCTTTCGATGACCTGCGCCTCGCCGCGTTGCAGATCGAATTTGAGGCGCGGCACATTTTCGAGATCGGTGCCGGTGACGCGCACAAACCGGGCGCCGTCGGGATAATCGATCGCATGGATATCCCGGATGTCAAAAAGCCCGGCATGGCCCGGTTCGAGGCGGTAGCGGCGCGCCGCTTCGAGCCGCGCCGGCCCCGGCGCATCGGAGGGACCGCCATCGTCGCGACGCCACTCGGTCATGTCGGTATATTGCGTCGCTTGCCCGTAGACCGCCCATGAGGCGCCATGGTCGTGCGGCGGCGACTTGCCGCCCTTCGCGTTGACGTGCGAGAGCACGACAAAGCCAAGTTCCGGGTCTTCGTAGAGCGTATGCCGGCCGGGCGACATCGCGGTCACATGCCGGGCCACAAATTCCTTGTCGGCCAGCAGCTTTTCGAGGAGGCGGCGGACCCGCTCGCGGCCGCCGCGGCCGGGGTCTGATGTCAGCGCTTGACGACAATCATCGCAGAACGCTTCGAGCGTGTAGGGCATAGAAATCCCCCGAATCGGCTTTGCGGAGAACGAGATTGCGTCGTTACCGCCGCTTTCCGCAACAGCATTCTATAGCCGTCAGACGGCGAGAAAGCCACCGTCGACATAAAGCTCGGCACCGGTGATGTAGGAGGCTTCATCGGAGGCCAGAAACAACACCGCGTTGGCGACCTCTTCCACTCGGCCGGCGCGGCGCAACGGCACGCCCTCCAGCATCCTGGCGCGCACCGCCGGGTCGGCAGTACGGCCGGAGGTGCGCATCGGCGGCATCAGACCCGGATGCACCGAATTGACGCGGATGTTATCGCGCCCATGCTGCACGGCCGCCGCCTTGGTCAGCGTGCGGATCGCGCCTTTCGAGGCGTTGTAGGCGACGTGGATGCCGCGCTGACCGACGACGCCGGAGATCGACGAGAGATTGACGATCGCGCCGCCGCCCGCCTTCTTCATCTCCGGAATGGCGTATTTCATGCCAAGAAACGTGCCGGTCGAATTGACCGCCATGATGCGCTCCCAGGCCGCCGCATCGAACAGGTCGTCAACGGCGCTGCCGCTGATCCCGGCGTCGTTGACGAGGATGTCGAGTCGGCCATAGGCGGCGAGCGTCGCGGCAATCGCTGCCTGCCATTCGACTTCGCTGGTCACGTCGAGGTGCTGAAACAATGCCGCGCCGTTCGCCTTGACGATATCGGCGACGACCTCGTTGCCTTCCGTATCCAACAAGTCGGCGACGGTGACTTTGGCGCCTTCGCGCGCAAAGATCCGGGCCATGCTGGCGCCCATGCCCGAGGCGCCGCCGGTGATCAGTGCGACCTTGTTCTCCAGCCTCATGACTTCCTCCCGCGCCGCTTCGTGTCGCTCAGCCGAGCGGCGCCGTCGCCTGTTCGAGCCATGCCGCCGTGTCGCGATCGACCAGCGGGCCGATGGTCTCGCGGACCCTCTGGTGATAGCCGTCCAGCCAGGCAACCTCGTCATCGTCGAGCAGGTCGCGGTCGATCAGTGCTCTGTCGATCGGCGCAAGACTGAGCGTTTCGAAGCGCAGCATCTCGCGTCCGCTGGCTTCCGCGGCGGCGTCGGCCTCGGGCTGCACGACGACGAGATTCTCGATGCGGATGCCGTAGGCGCCGGTTTTGTAGTAGCCGGGCTCGTTCGACACAATCATGCCGGGCAGCAGCGGCTGCGAGTTCGGCGCCTTCGAGATGCGCTGCGGGCCTTCGTGCACGCCGAGATAACTGCCGACGCCATGGCCCGTGCCGTGGTCGTAGTCGAGGCCCTCTTCCCACAATGCGCGGCGCGCGAACGCATCGAGCTGGGTCCCGGTCGTGCCCTTCGGAAAGCGCGCCGTGGCCAGCGCGATATGGCCTTTTAAAACGCGCGTGAAGCGGTCGCGCATCTCGGGCGACGGCGTGCCGATCGCTATCGTGCGGGTGATGTCGGTCGTGCCGTCGAGATATTGCGCGCCCGAATCGAGCAGATAGAGGGTGCCCGGTTCGAGCCGCTTCTCGCTTTCCGACGTCGCACGGTAATGCACGATCGCGCCGTTCGAACCCGCACCCGAGATCGTCGGAAAGCTCAGGTCGCGGAACAGTTCACCCTCGCGGCGGAACCCTTCCAGCCGATCGCTCGCGGCGATCTCGTGCAGCTGGCTGCGCGGCGCCTCCCGCGCCAGCCACGCGAGGAAGCGCGTCAGCGCGGCGCCGTCGCGCCGATGCGCGGCGCGGGTGCCGTCGAGTTCGATCACGTTCTTGCACGCCTTCGGCAGCAGGCATGGGTCGGGCGCGTGACGGATCTGCCCGCCGGACGCGGTCAACCGATCGAAGATCCACGCTGCCGCGGTCGCCGGATCGACCTGCACCGGCCTGCCCGATCTCGCCAGTTCGTCGAGCGCCGGCCCCAGCCGCCCCGGCTCCTCGATCGTGACCCGATTTCCGAGATGCCGTTCGAGCCCGGGGGTCAGCTTGCGACGATCGACGAACAGCGTCACGTCGCCGTCATTGCCGAGGATGGCAAACGACAGCGGCAACGGCGTGTGCGGCACATCGCCGCCGCGTATGTTGAGCAGCCAAGCGATCGATTCCGGCATCGTCAGCACCGCCGCCGCGACCCCCTCGTCGGCCAGCGCCCGGCCGATGCGCCGACGCTTGGCGGCGGCGCTCTCGCCGGCAAAGCGCTCGGGGTGCGGTACGACCGGCGCCAATGGCGCCGGCGGCCGGCCCGGCCAGACCCGATCGACCGGGTTGCCGTCGATCGCCGCGAGGCGCGCGCCGGCGCGCGCGGCACCGGCCCTCAGCCGCTCGACCTCTTGCGGCGTATGCAGCCACGGGTCGTAGGCCACTGTCATGCCCTTGCCGAGCGACGACGCCAGCCACTTCGCCGGCGGTTCATCGATCAGGTGACGGATCTCGAACAGCGCGGCGTCGGCCTGTGCGGCCGCCTGCAGCGTATAGCGGCCATCGACAAACAATGCCGCGCGATCCCGCAGCACGACGGCAACGCCGGCCGAGCCGGTAAAACCGGTCAGCCAAGCGAGACGCTGACCGCAAGACGGCACGTATTCTCCCTGGTGCTCATCGGCGCGCGGCACGATGAAGCCGTCGAGCCCGCGCCGCGCCAGTTCCTCGCGCAGCAGCTCAAGCCGGGCGGCGCGCGGCAGGCGCGCAAAATCCTCGGGCGCGAGACCGTCGCGGCCGTCTTCGGCAAGCCGGTTGCGCAGCGCCTCAAGCGCGGCGGCAAGTGCGGGCGGACAGGGATCGGCGACCAGCGGGTGCCAGCTCGCCCCGACCTCGGGCGGCGCCGCCAGCACGCCGGCGATCAGTGCCGCAACCCCGTCCGGATCAAGGCGCGATCCGGCATCTTCCAGCAACCGCGCCAGCCGGTCGCGATCGGGCATCGCCGCCGCCGTCATCGACCGCTCCTGTTCATCGTCACGCCACTCCCGCATTGACCCGCCCCGCCCGGAGAGCCTGTCATCGCGCGCAGACCGACGCAATCCCGAAGTCAAAACTCGCCTGCGATAGGAGCGCCCGGAGGGTTGCCACGGCGATGGCCTGCTCCGGCAGCCCCCGCCTCTGCGCGTCCACGATGCTGCGTTGCAACGAGATTGTCTGAATCAGTCAGCCTCAATGACCTATGCATGGCTGATCTGCGTGGGCAGACATGGATACCGTTTTGTTAAAGCGCCATTTGTGCATCGCACCATTCCGGTGCGGGAGTGCAATCCATGTCGCTGATCAATCTGCTCGTCGCCGCGCGCTCGGCGCTGGCGCGGCATTGGCAGCGGCGTCGGGCCTACGAAGAGCTGATGGCGCTCGACGACCGCTCGCTCGCCGATATCGGCATTCATCGTTCTCAGATCCCGGCGCTGGTCGAGGGCGCGGCCCCGGCTTCGCGCCCGGAGATCGAGCCCGATCCCGTCGTCGCCGCGGTTTTCGGCGGCCGCACCCATCTTGCAACCGGCCGGCCCTGGCTGCCGCCGATCTGATCTTCCGGCGCCGCCCGCTCTCTCGGCGAAGCGGGCGGCGCGGGCTGCCGCCGCAGCTATTCCACCGCCTTGACGATTTCCTCGCACATTTTCTTGGCGTCGCCGAACAGCATCATCGTGTTGTCGCGATAAAACAGCTCGTTTTCGACACCGGCATAGCCCGAAGCCATTGAGCGCTTGACGAACAGCACGGTTTTGGCGTGCTCGACATCGAGGATCGGCATGCCGTAGATCGGCGAGGCGCGGTCATTTTTTGCCGCCGGGTTGGTGATGTCGTTGGCGCCGATGACGAAGGCGACATCGGTCGAGGCGAAATCACGGTTGATCTCGTCGAGCTCGAAGACTTCGTCGTACGGCACGTTGGCTTCGGCCAAAAGCACGTTCATGTGGCCCGGCATGCGCCCGGCGACCGGATGGATCGCATAGCGCACCTGCACGCCTTCCTTCTTCAGCAGATCGGCCATTTCCCTGAGCGCATGCTGCGCCTGCGCCACGGCCATGCCGTATCCCGGCACGATGATCACCGAGCCGGCATTCTTCAGGATGAACGCCGCATCCTCGGCGCTGCCCGATTTGACGAGCCGGTCGCCGGCGCCGCCGCGGCCCGGCTCCTCACCCGCCTCGCTGCCGAAGCCGCCGAGAATGACGTTGACGATCGAGCGGTTCATCCCCTTGCACATGATGTAGCTGAGGATCGCGCCCGACGAGCCGACCAGCGCGCCGGTGATGATCAACAGGCTGTTCGACAGCGTGAAGCCGATGCCGCTCGCCGCCCATCCCGAATACGAGTTCAGCATCGAGATGACGACGGGCATGTCGGCGCCGCCGATCGGCACAATCAGCAAAAAGCCGAGAAGCAGCGCGAGAAACACGAGCAGGGCGAACAATACTGCCGATTCGGTCGCGACAAACAGGATGATCAGCGCAATCAGCACAAGACCGATGCCGGCATTCAAATAATGCTGACCGGGAAAGCTGAGCGGCCGGCCGGACACAAGGCCCTGCAATTTGGCAAAGGCAACGATCGAGCCGGTGAACGTGATGGCGCCGATCGTCAGCCCGATCCCCATCTCGACGAGGCTTTCAGGATGGATCGCGCCGGGCACGCCGATGCCGTACGCGCTCGGGTCGGAGAACGCGGCGGTCGCGACGCATACCGCAGATAGCCCGACGAGACTGTGAAAGGCTGCGACGAGCTGCGGCAGAGCCGTCATCTGGATCTGCTTTGCGACATAGGCGCCGATCGCGCCGCCGCCGACAATGCCGATCGCGATCAGCCAGTAGCTGACGACCATCGGCCCGGCGAGCGTCGTGCCGACGGCGATCGCCATGCCGACCATGCCGTAGATGTTGCCGCCGCGCGCCGTCTCCGGCGACGACAAGCCGCGCAACGCCATGATGAAGCAGACCGCGGCAACGAGGTAAAGCAGCGCCGACAGATTCTCGCTCACGATCCGTGGCCCTGCTATTTCTTGCGCTGGAACATCTGCAGCATGCGGTGCGTCACGATGAAGCCGCCGAAGATGTTGATGGCAGCCAGCGTCACCGCGACAAAGCCCATGCCCTTGGCAAAGCTCATGCCGGTCGGTCCGGCGGCGATCAGCGCGCCGACGATGATGACGCTCGACACCGCATTGGTAACGCTCATCAACGGCGAGTGGAGCGCCGGTGTGACGCGCCACACGACGTAGTAACCGACAAAGACGGCGAGGATGAACACGGTGAGTTCGAAGACGAACGGCGAGCCGGCCGCGTGCGCCTGCTGCTGAGTCGCCAATGTCAGCTGTTGCGACAGCGCGTCTAGCTTCTGCGCCAGCACCGTCGCATTGTGGGATAAATCGCCGGCGCGCTGCGCAAGCGATGCGGGATCGGCCATGCTCACTCCATTTCAGCCGTCGGCACTGGGAACCGCTTCGGCCGCAGCGGCCGATGGCGGCGCCAGCGCGGCATTAACCACCACGCCATCCAGGGTCAACAGCGACGCCTTGACGATCTCGTCTTCGACATCGATCCGCAAACCGCCCTCCTTGTCGACGATCAGCGTCAGGAAGGCCAACAGGTTGCGGGCATAGAGCTGGCTCGCATCGACCGGGATGCGCGACGGCATGTTCAGGTGCCCGATGATCTTGACGCCGTTCGCGGTGATCGCGGTCTCGCCCGCCCGGCTGCCCTCAACATTGCCGCCGGCCTCGACCGCAAGATCGACGATGACCGAACCCGCCGCCATGCCGGCCACCATGCTCTCGGTAAGCAAGACCGGCGCCGGCCGGCCGGGGATCAGCGCGGTGGTGATGACGATATCGGTGCGGCGCAACGCCTCGCTGACCTTCTCGCGCTGGCGACGCTGAAAATCCTCCCCCATCTCGCGGGCGTAACCGCCGGCCGTTTCGGCCGCCCGCATCGCCGCCTCGTCGACCGTGATAAAGGTTGCGCCGAGGCTTTCCACCTGCTCCTTTGCCGCGGCCCGCACATCGGTAGCGCTGACGATCGCGCCGAGTCGGCGCGCGGTGGCGATCGCCTGCAGCCCGGCCACCCCGGCGCCCATGACGAGGACGCGCGCTGCCTTGATCGTGCCGGCCGCCGTCATCATCATCGGCATCGCGCGGCCGAATTCGTCGGCCGCGTCGAGCACCGCCTTGTAGCCGGCGAGATTGGCCTGGGACGACAGGACATCCATCGTCTGCGCCCGCGTGATGCGCGGGATCAGCTCCATCGCGAACGCCGCGATGCCGGCACCGGCATAGGCGGCGACCTCGACCGGGTTCTGCAGCGGCGCCAACAGGCCAACCAGCGCCGCGCCGCGCTTGATGAGGCGCAATTCGTCGATGCCGTCGGCGCCGCCCAGCAGTGGCCGTTGCACCTTCAGCACGATATCGGCGTTATCGAGCGCCGCCGCGGCGTCGGGGGCGATCGTCGCACCGGCTGCCCGGTATGCTTCATCGACGAAATACGCTGCCGCGCCGGCGCCGCTCTCGACGACCGGTTCCAGACCCATCGCGGCCATGTGCTTGACGCTGTCCGGGGTGGCCGCGACACGCCGCTCATGGGCGCGGCGCTCCTTGATGATGGCAGCCTTCATCGCCTGAAGATCCTCGCTCGCTGCCTCTTTGCACACAACGCGCCGGCGGCCGATCTCTCCCGGCGTGATCGGTGCCGCCCCGAATCCGGTCGGGAAACGGGTCGGGTATTGCCGACCGCTGCCGCGCGGTTCCTAGCGCTGTTTTGTGCCGCGCACAACAACGCGGTTGTCGCGCCGCGGCATGCGTCAGACTTCCCGGCGACGGACGGCGGCAAGGCCGGCGTCGCGCGATGCAGGGCTCGGTCAACCGGGCGTGACGGACTGCGCCGTGGCTGGCGCGCCCGACGCATGCTAATCTGCGGGCCGTCTGCGCTGCGCCCCCTCCTGCGCCCCTTTTTTCGCGCAGCGCGCGTATCGGGCGGCGTTGCTGCCGCCGCGATGTGGCGGGGCGGGGGAATAAGCGATCGAGGAGGCGCGTTGTCGTCGCGTTTGAATGAGGCACAGACGCCGAGCGCGCGGGTTGACCGCGGCGACACGGCGGTCGGGGAGTTCGGCGATCGGCTGATTGGAGTTCTGCCGCGGCTGCGGCGCTTCGCGCGCGGATTGACCGGAACGGCCGCCGAAGCGGACGATTTGGTGCAGGCGGCGTGCGAGCGAGCGTTGACGCGGCAGCATCAATTTCAGGAAGGGACCCGGTTCGACAGCTGGATGTATCGCATCGTGCAGACGATCTGGATCGACCAGTTGCGGGCGCGCGGCGTGCGCAGGGAGGACGGCGAGGTTGCTGAAGAACGGAGCGGCTCCGACATCCCGGTTCGCCGCATCGAGGCACGATTGGCCCTCGCCGAGGTCCGCCGCGCGATGGACTCGCTGCCGCCGGACCAGCGGACGACGTTGTTGCTGGTGACTGTCGAAGGTCTCAGCTATCGCGAAGCCGCCGAGGTCGTCGGCGTGCCGGTCGGCACGATCATGAGCCGCTTGGCGCGGGCGCGGATCGCGTTGCAGCATTCGCTGGCAGCCGGCACCGCGGTGCGCAGGAGCACGACGGATGCATAAGCACAGTGACGAAGCGCTCGTTGCCTATCTGGATGGCGAACTCGACGCCACCGAGCGCGAGCATGTCGAGGCGTGGCTCGATGCCGACCCGGCGGCGCGTGAACGAATGGCGGCAATGGCGCAAGCCGCCGAACTGGCGCGCAGCGCTTATGCCGATGTCATTGACGAGCCGGTGCCAGAGCGGCTGATCGAGGCGGTGCGCGGCGCCGCACCGGCCGCCAAGCCGGCGGTTCAGGATGCCGAAATTCTCGTGCTGCGGCCGCGTCGCCGCACGGCGCCGGCGCCGACCCGGCGCCGAATTATCGGGATCGCCGCCGCGGCCGCGCTGTTCGGCATCGTGCTCGGCGGCAGCGGCACCTATTTCGGGCTGCGACTGCCTGGTCCGGCGCAAGTCGGGGTCGAGGAACAGCTCGCCGCCGAGGCAAACGACAACTGGCTCGACAATGCCGCCGGCTATTACAAGCTGACCGTCAGCGCCGATAACATGCTGCTCGATGTGCCGGCCGCCAATGACGCCAATGCCGCGTTGCAGAAAATCAGCCAAAGCCTGCCGCAGCAGGTGCGCGCGCCGGACCTGAAGCCGTGGGGGTTGACCTTCCGCGGCGCGCGCCTCGTCGTCGCCGAGGGACGCCCCGCGGCCGAACTTGTGTACGTCACCGACAACAAGGCGATCGGCCCGCTGAGCCTGGTTATCGGCGCGACAACGCTTCCCGACATTGCGCCGACGATCGATCATCGCGACGGCCTCAATCTGCTCTACTGGCGCCATCGCGGGCGCGCCTATGCCCTCGTCGGCCGCGCCGATATCGGCTATTTGTGGGGCATCGCCAACGACATCGCCTGGCAGCTCGATGCGATCTGAGCGATCCGGACCGGCGTGTAATGTGGTCTGCAGCCGCAACGGCGGCGACGCTGGCGATCCTGCTCGCCGCGAGCGCCGTCGCGCACGCGGCGGCACCGATTGAGGGATCCTGGCTGACCGAGGGGAAGAGCGGGATCGTCGAGATCTTCCGCTGCGGCGGCGGTGACGGCTTGTGCGGCCGCCTCGCCTGGGTACGGATCAAGCCGTCGGACAACAACCCGCAGGGCATCGACAACCGCAACCCGTCGCCCGGACTGCGCAGCCGCCCGCTGTGCGGCCTGACGATAATGTGGGGCTTCCGCGCCGATGGCGCCGGGCACTGGAACGACGGCACGATCTACGATCCCCAGAGCGGCAACACCTACCGCGCCGAGATGACGATGCGGCCAGACGGCAGCCTCGGCGTGCGGGGCTATGTCCTGCTGTCGCTGTTCGGCAGAAGCGAGATCTGGACGCGCTTCGCGCCGCCAATACCACCCTGCCCTGCGCGATAGCCCCGGCTGCCGCGCGGCTTGCCGCTTAGCTTTCGATGCCGAGGAGGCGGGCTGCGGTGCCGCCGAGGATCGCGACCTTGTCGGCGTCGCTGAGACCGGGAACGCCGAGAATGTGATCGACCGGATGGGTGTTCCACGGAAACGGGTAATCGGTTCCCATCACGACATGCTCGACGCCGGCCTCTGCGATCAGGTGGCGCATGCCCTCGCCGGTGAACATGATCGAATCGAAATAGAGCTGGCCGCCGCGCAGATATTCGGTCGGCCGCATCTTCGGCAGCGGTCCGACGCGGTTCGGGAACGTGCGGATCACCGCATCCGAGCGGTTGGCGTAGGATGGCAGAAAACCGCCGCCGTGCGCGGCGCAGATCTTGAGACCGGGGAAGCGGTCGAGGGTTCCCTCGAAGATCAGGTGTGACAGCGCGATCGTCGTCTCCAGCGGGTTGCCGATCGTGTTGGTCAAGAGCCCGCTGCCGGCGAGCCGGCCGCTCGGCTCAAGTTCGCGCGTACCAAGCGGATGCATGAAGACAAGTACGCCCAATTCCTCACATTTCTGCCAGAACGGGTGAAATTTCGGATTGGCGAGATCCTCGCCGGTGACGCTACCGGCAACCCCGACGCCGCGAAAACCGAGGTTCTTCACCGCGTGTTCCAGTTGCTGCGCCGCGAGATCGGGGTATTGCAGCGCCGCCGTTGCAAACGCGACGAAGCGGTCGGGATTGCCGGCGCAGAACTGCGCCAGGGTCTCGTTGTTGATGCGGATCAATTCGGCCGCGGCGTCGCGCTCGGCGCGATACCAGTAGGGGTTGATGCTGAGCGCCTCGTAATCGACGCCGGTCGCGTCCATCGCGGAAAGCCGTTCGCCGACGTTCGACCACAACAGGCCCGGCGCTTCGAGCGGGTGGCCGATGACCTTCGCCGCGTCCGGAACGATGCAGTGCGCGTGCACATCGACGGTCTTGACTCGCTTGCCGGCGATGACAACCTCCCATCGGCGCTGGGCGTGCGCGTGCCCGCCTGCGCCGCCGCCCGCGGCGCTGGCGCCGGCGCTGATTGCGGCGCTGCGGCCGGCGATCATGTCGCAGTCCGTGAAAACGATCGCCCCGCCGTGGTCTCCGCCGGCGCCCATCCTGCTCCTCCCCCACTCGGATATCCCGTTGCCCGGACCGTCGGGCGACGCCAGCCTACACCGAGCGGCGGCGGAAATCCGCTATTCTTCGCTGGAAACTCAGCCGAAGCGGCGTCGGCCAGCGTCGGCATATTCCCAGCCGAGCGCGAGGTAATGGTCGAGCGCCATCCGGTTGGCGCAGGCGCCGAAAAAAATGCACAGCCCAATGCCGATGGCAGTCAGCCATGCGTCGAGCGTCGCGGCGCGTTCGGTCGGCACCAGCCAGACGATCGTCGCGCAGATGTTGAACACGATCATGATCGAGCCCCACACCTGCAAACCGCGGCGATAGAGCGGC
>DATJSO010000011.1:0-13742 GCA_035504075.1 Allostellaceae bacterium
GCAACGCCAACGGCAGGACAAGGCTCTCGCCATGTAGCGGATAGAACAGCTGGCCGCCGTCGGCGTCGTAATTGGCGCGCCACACGAGCGCCTGCTGCCGCCGCTTCGGCGGACCATCGCCGGCCGCTCCTCCCGAAGACCCTGGCGCAATCGGCGCGGTTGTCGGCAGACCCGGGACGTCACGCCGCCATCATAAGTCTGACACGAAACGATTATCGGCGACCCCTAAAACTTGCGCGCACGCAAGGAGGGGCCGATGCCGACAACAGCGCGAATCCCGGGTTGGCTGCTCGGTAGCGTAGCGACTCTGGCGCTGATCTGTGCTTTGGCGCCGATCGCCGCCGTCGCTCAGTCGGCGCAGCCAGACGATCGCATCGACGCGATCGAGCATCAGATCCGCGGAATGGAAGCCGAATTGCGGCAGCTAAAGACCGAGCTGCGGCAATCGCGCGCCGAGGCGGCTCGGTCCCGCGCGGCCCTGCACCAGGCGCGCGCCGCAGCCGCGCGCGCCGCCGTGTCCGAAAGCCAGGCCGTCGCCGCCGCCCAACAGGCCCAGGCGGTCGCCGCGGCGCCGCTGCCGCCGCGGTTGGTCGCGCCTCCGCCGGTAAAGCCGGCAGCCGTTGCGCCGGCGCCGGGTATGCCGGTCCCGGGTGGCGTCGCGGCCGTCGCGGTGCAAACGTCTGGCAACCGGTTCGGATTAGAGAGCGCGGATGGCAGCAATTCGATCTTCCTGACCGGCCGGCTGCACTTCGACGTCGGCGATTATCTGAACTATCGTCCGGCATCGAAGTTCGCCTCGGTGCAGGACCTGAACAGCGGCCTCAACGCGCGCCGCGCCCGCCTCGGCGTCACCGGCAAGTTCCTCGGCGATTGGCAATACACGTTGATCTACGACTTCGGCGGCTCGACCGATGAAGGACCCGGCGGCGCCGGCACCACCAGCGGCGGCATCCAAACGGCGGAACTGACCTACAACGGCTTTTACAAAGGACCGACGCCGGTCGCCTTCGACCTTGGCTACATGGACACCCCGTTCACGCTCGACGAGGCGACCAGTTCGAACGATCTCATGTTCATGGAGCGTGCCTCGATTCAGACGGTCGCCAGCGGCATCTTCGCCAATGATTTCCGCTCGGCGGTCGGCGCCCGGTCGAATAATGACCGCTACTGGGCCGGCACCTATCTGACCGGGCCGCAATCCGGCGCCACTCACAACACGGGCGAGCAGTACGGCGCGTTCGGCCGCGGAACGTACCAGGTGCTGGTCGGACCGGATTACTCGGTGCATGTCGGCGCCGATGTCGGCGCGCTGCTCAAACCGCCGACGGTCACAGGCGTGCAGACGATCACGCTGTCCGATCGTCCGGAATTGCGCATCGACCCGACCACGATCCTCAGCACCGGCGCGCTCGGCACCCCCGCACATCCGGTCTCCGGCGCGCAGGTATACGGCGTCGAGGGCGCCGCCGGCTGGCGCAACCTGTTTCTGCAGGGCGAGTACTACCACATTGCCGTCGACCGGTTTGGCCTCGCGACAAACGGCTTCGACGGCGGCTATATCGAGGGCAGTTGGACGATCACGGGCGAGCACCGCAAATACATTCCGGCGACCGGCGCATATTCCGGCATCGTCCCGTTCGAGCCGTTCGAACCGTGGGCGCAGAATTACGGCATCGGCGCATGGGAACTGGCGTTTCGCTACAGCACGATCGACCTGAACAGCAACTTCACCGCCGGCGCCGCGCCGGGGCCGACGAGCAACGCTGTCGGCGGCGGCACGCAGACAGTCTATGCCGTCGGGCTCAATTGGTACCTGGACGCCAATGTTCGTTTCATGCTCGATTACCTGCACGCCAACATCGACAAGCGCTATTCGGTCGCTGCCGGCGGCGGCGTTGCCGGGACGCCGCTCGGCACGTCGGTCGGCGGTACAATGGACGCGCTGGCGATGCGCATGCAATTCGCCTTCTGACACGGTTCACGCCGCCGCAATGCGACTGCCCGCTGGTGGCGGATATCGCTTTTGACGGTCCGGCATCTCGCCGGCCGGATCGCTCGGCATCTTGGCCCCATCGCATCACATCGACTGCGGCTGCGGCGCAAGCCGTTGCGATGGCGCCGCGTGAAATGTCGTCGGGCGCAGATTGGCGACAAACTGTTGCGCACACGCGCGCCACGTGAAATTGAGCGCGTATTCGCGGCATCGCTCCCGCGGGATCGTCAGGGCCGTAAGGGCCGCCGCCTGCAGATTCTCGTCGAGCGCACCGGCCTGTCCCTCGGCGAGAACATCGAGCGGACCGGAGACGGGAAAGGCGGCGACCGGCACGCCGCTCGCGAGCGCCTCCAGCATGACGAGACCGAATGTGTCGGTCCGGCTCGGAAACACAAACACGTCCGCTGCAGCATAAAGCGAGGCGAGTTCGCCGTTGTCGCGGCGGCCGAGAAAATGGCATTGCGGAAACTGCCGCCGCAGCGAGCGCAATTGCGGTCCGTCGCCGACGACGACCTTGGAGCCGGGCAGGTCAAGCGACAAAAAAGCCGGCAGGTTTTTTTCGCGTGCGAGGCGGCCGACCGACAGAAAGATGGGGCGCGGCAGATCGAGCCGCGCCGGCGGACGGCGCGGGCTGAACAGCTCGGCATCGACGCCGCGGGTCCATGCCGCAAGCCGGTGGAACCCACGCGACGCGAGTTCCTGCCGAATGCTCGCGCTTGCCACCATGACGGCGCTCGCCGGCATATGAAAGCGGCGCAGCAGGGCGTAAGTCAGCCGCCTCGGCGCCAGGCGGCGCGCCGCCAGATACTCCGGGAACTTGGTATGGAAGGCGGTGCTGAATTCACATCGGTTGGCAAGGCACCAGCGCCGCGCCGCAGCCCCAACCGGACCCTCGGTCGCGACATGAATGGCGTCGGGCTCCCACGTCTCGATGATCCTGGCGACGCGCGCATCCGCCCCGATGGCGAGGCGGATTTCGGGATAAAAAGGGCACGGAAACGTGCGGAACATGCCGGGATGCAGCGGCAATACGCGATGGCCCATCTCCGCGAGTTCGCCGACAAGCGTCGTCAGCGTGCGCACGACGCCATTTACCTGCGGCCGCCAGGCATCGGTCGCCACCAGGATCTTCATCAAAGCGCCTGGGCGAGATCCAGCTGCGGCGTTGCCGTCTCGAACAATTCGAGACCGCGCAGCGTCGTCCAGTTGACGATCTCAAGCATCCCGTCGAAATGCTCGACCAGCGCCGTGCAGCTTTCCACCCAGTCGCCGTCGTTGCAGTAGAGCACGCCGCCGAGATCGCGAATCTCCGGATGGTGGATGTGGCCGCAGACGACGCCGTCGAGCCGGCGGCTGCGCGCCTCGGCGCTCAGCGCGTCGGCAAACGAACCGATGTATTGCACCGCATTCTTGACCTTCAGTTTGAGGAAGGCCGACAGCGACCAGTACTCGTAGCCGAGCAGGCGGCGCGCGCGGTTGAAATGATGGTTGAGCCACAGCGCCGCCGTGTAGGCGCTGTCGCCGAGCGCCGCCAGCCAGCGGGCGTTTTTTACGATAAGGTCGAACGAATCGCCGTGGATGACGAGCAGCTGCCGACCGTCGGCGGTCACGTGCACCGCCTCGGGCAGCACCTCGATGCCGCCCAGCAGCAGCGGCGCATACCCTCGCAGCCCCTCGTCGTGGTTGCCGGGCACATAGATGAGACGCGTGCCCTTGCGCACCTTGCGCAACAGCTTCTGCACGACGTCATTGTGGGTTTGCGGCCAATACCACGATTTGCGCAACCGCCAGCCATCGACGATATCGCCGACCAGGTAGATCGTCTCGGCCTCGTTATGCCGCAGAAAATCGAGCAGAAACTCCGCCTTGCAGCCGGGTGTGCCGAGATGAACGTCGGACAGCCAGATCGTGCGGTAGCGGAACGGGAGTGACGGATCCGTCATAGCGACCTCGCGGCGTGTTGCGACGCGCAGATCGGGTACCTTGCGTCGCTATGAGTTCGATCTAGCAAATGTGTGTGACAGATTTTCGAACGCTAAATATTGCCTGATGTCATCAATTCGTCATGCGGCCCTGGCAGATTTCGCGCCGCTGGCGCGCGAGCTTTTCGGGCGGGGGGCGATTGGCGATGATCTTTGCGGAATGGGCGGCGCTGTTCGCCGCGACGGCTAGCGGCGCGCATTTCGCCAGCCTGTGTATCGCCGGCTGGCGCTGCGGGCGGCGCGGCCGGCGGCCGGCCGCCGACTGCCGGCAGCCAGGGGTCAGCATCGTCGTGCCGGTTTGCGGCCTCGACAATTTTGCCACCGAAACGTTGGCTTCAAGCCTGCGCCTCGACTATCCGGAATACGAGGTGATCTTTTGTGCGGCGCGAGCGGACGATCGCGCGGTGCCGCTGGTTCGCCGGCTGATCGAAGCCTGCCCCGGCGTCTCGGCGCGGCTGCTGATCGGCGACGACCCGATTAGCATCAATCCGAAACTCAACAACTGCGTCAAAGGCTGGAACGCCGCGCGGCACCAATGGATCGTGTTGGCCGACTCAAACCTTTTGCTGCCGCCCGACTACATCGATCGCCTGCTGGCTCGCTGGCAACAGGATACCGGCGCAGTATGTTCAATGCCGCTCGGCACCCGGCCGCACAATTTCTGGGCCGAACTGGAATGCGCCTTTCTCAACACGTTCCAGGCGCGCTGCCAATATGTCGGCGAGACGCTCGGGTTCGGCTTTGCGCAGGGCAAGACGCTGCTGTACCGGCGTGACATCGTCGACCGTGCGGGCGGCATTCGGGCGCTCGCCGCCGAACCCGCCGAGGACGCCGCGACGACGAAACTGGTTCGCCGTGCCGGCCACCGTGTTCAACTTGTCGACGCGCCGTTCGAACAGCCGCTGGGGCGGCGCCGCGCTGTCGAGGTCTGGTCGCGGCAACTGCGCTGGGCGCGCCTGCGTCGGGCGACGTTTCCGCTGCTGTTTGCGCCGGAAGCGGTGGTCGGCAGTTGCCTTCCTGCCGTGGCGGCGGCGGTTGCGGCCGCACATCTCGGGATCGAGCCGGCGGCCGCCGGCGTCGGGCTGATTGCGCTGTGGACGCTGGCCGAACTCATGCTGGCGCGGCGCGTCGGCTGGCACTGCTCGCCAGGGCTTGCCGCGGCGATCGTCGTCCGCGACCTGCTGCTGCCAGCCTTGTGGATTGCGGCGATATGCGGCGATGAGTTCACTTGGCGCGGCACAAGCATGAGCGCCGCCGACCGCATGCAGACGCCGAGTTCGGCCGAACCGGCGACGTTGCGCGCGAACTGACGCGAATCGGCTGGCTTCGGCAGAGGCTCGCGACCGCGGGTCAGGCCGGTCGGCTCGGATCAGTGCATCGCGCCGAAATAGGCGGCGACCTCTACCATCCGGTTTGAGAAGCCCCATTCGTTGTCGTACCACGACAGGACGCGCACAAAACGCTTGTCCAGCACCTGCGTCTGCGTCACGTCGAAGGTCGAGGAGTGCGGATCGTGGTTGAAGTCGCACGACACGGTCGGCGCCTTGTTGATGCCGACGATGCCTTTGAGCCGGTTGGACTGCGCCGCGTCTTGCATCAATGAATTGACCTCCTCGGCCGTCGTCGCGCGCGCCGCGTCAAAGGTCAGGTCGATCAGCGACACATTGGCGGTCGGCACGCGGATCGCTGTGCCGTCCAGCCTGCCTTTCAATTCCGGCAGGACGAGGCCGATCGCGCGGGCGGCGCCGGTCGAGGTCGGGATCATCGACAACGCAGCAGCGCGGGCGCGGCGCAGATCGCTGTGCAATGTGTCCTGCAGGCTCTGGTCGCCGGTATAGGAGTGGATCGTCGTCATGAAGCCGCGCTCGATGCCGACGCCCTTGTTCAGCACATAGGCGACCGGCGCCAGGCAATTGGTCGTGCACGAGCCGTTCGAGATGACCTGGTGCGACGCCTTCAGTTCTTCGTGGTTAACGCCCATGACGACGGTGAAATCGGCGCCGTCAGCGGGGGCCGAGATGATGACCTTTTTGGCGCCGGCTTCGAGGTGCTTCGCGGCGGCTTCGCGCTTGGTAAAGATGCCGGTGCATTCGAGCGCGACATCGACGTTCAGCTCTTTCCACGGCAGCTTGGCCGGATCGCGTTCGGCAGTGACGCGGACCTTGCCGCGCCCTGCGTCGAGCCAGTCATCGCCGGTTGTGACCTCATGCGGGTAGCGGCCATGCACGCTGTCATAGCGCAACAGGTGCGCACTCGTCTCGACAGGGCCCAGATCGTTGACGCCGACGATCTCGATCTCGCGGCTCGGATGCTCCATCGCCGCGCGAAAGACCAAGCGGCCGATGCGGCCGAACCCGTTGATCGCCACCCGTACCGCCATCGCTCAACCTCCAGCGAAACAGTCCGTTTGAGCTTAAACCAGATCGCCGCTGTGTTGAAAGCCGCCCGAGGCCGCGCACCCGCCTTGCCTCGGGCCAATTCGTCATCTTGACCGGCAAGCGCGCCGATCTTGCCGTCGCCCGAGGGCGGGCGGCCGTTCCGCAAATCGTCGTGCCTGCGGTCGCCGCCTTTCGGCGGCGGGTCACAACAGCGAGCGGGCGGCTTCGGCAACCTTCTCCGGGGTAAAGCCGAAATGCGGGTAGACCTGCTCGATCGGACCGGAAGCGCCGAACCCGTGCATGCCGATAAACGCCGAGCGGTCGCCCAGCCAGCGGTCCCAGCCGAAGCGCACCGCCGCCTCGACCCCGACGCGCGGCACCGCGCCGAGCACCTGCCGCCGGTAGTCCTCCGGCTGCTGCTCGAACAATTCCCAGCATGGCATCGAGACGACGGCGGCGCGGACGCCGCCCTGCGCCAGCAGGCCGCGCGCCTGCATTGCCAGCGACACCTCGGAGCCGGTGGCGAGCAGCGTCACCTGGCGGCCGCCTTCCGCTTCGGCCAAGACATAGGCGCCGCGGGCGCAGCGATTGCCGCTGTCCGCGTCGGTGCGCAGCAGCGGCAGGGCCTGGCGGGTCAACGCCAGGATCGACGGGTTCTTCGAATGAGTCAGCGCCAATTGCCAGCATTCGGCGGTCTCGACCGCGTCGGCCGGACGGAACACGAGGAGATGCGGGATCGCCCGAAGGGCCGCCAGATGCTCCACCGGCTGATGCGTCGGCCCGTCCTCGCCGAGGCCGATCGAATCATGCGTCATGACATAAATGACACGCAGCTCCATCAGCGCCGACAGGCGGATCGACGGCCGGCAGTAATCGGTGAAGGTGAGGAACGTGCCGCCATAGGGGATGAGGCCGCCATGCCCGGCAATGCCGTTCATTGCCGCCGCCATGCCGTGCTCGCGCACGCCGAAATGGATATAGCGGCCGGCGAAATCGCCCGGCCGCACCTCGCTCTCCCCCTTGGTGCGGGTGTTGTTCGAGGGGGTGAGATCGGCCGAACCGCCGATCAGCTCCGGCATCGCCGGCACCAGCGCGTCGAGCACCTCGCCCGATGCCTGCCGCGTCGCCAGCCTTGCGTTCTTGGCGCGGAAATCGTCGCACAGCTTGGCGATCGTCCCGCCAAAAGCGGCGGGCAATTCGCCGCGCTGACGGCGCAGGAACTCGGCGTTGCGCTCGGCCGGCAGCGCCGCCAGGCGCTTTTCCCATTCTTGCCGCACGGCGGCGCCGCGCGCGCCGGCCGCCCGCCATTCGTCGCGAATATCGTCCGGTACGACGAACGGGCCGTATTCCCAGCCGAGCCGCTCTTTCGCCCCTTTGATTTCCTCGGCGCCGAGCGGGTTGCCGTGCGCCGCCGCGGTGCCGGCCTTGGTCGGCGCGCCGTAGGCGATGACCGTACGGCAGTCGATGAGGCTCGGCCGGTCATGGGTGTGAGCGCGGCGGATCGCGGCGGCGATCTGGTCGTGGTCCATGCCGTCGATGCGTTCGACCGCCCAGTGATACGCCTCGAAGCGTCGCAGCACATCGTCGGAGAAGGACAGGCTGGTCGGCCCGTCGATCGTGATCGAATTGTCGTCGTAGAGAACGATCAGCTTGTTGAGCCGGAGATGGCCGGCGAGCGAGGCGGCCTCGTGGCTGATGCCTTCTTCGAGGCAGCCGTCGCCGCAGAAGACATAGGTGTGATGATCGACGACGTCGTCGCCGAATTCGGCGCAGAGGTGCCGTTCGGCCAACGCCGTGCCGACCGAGTTGCCGAGCCCCTGGCCCAACGGGCCGGTCGTCGTCTCGATGCCAGGCGCCAGGCCGCGCTCCGGGTGACCGGCGGTGCGGCTGCCGAGCTGGCGAAACCGCTTCAGCTCGTCGAGCGTCATGTCGGGATAGCCGGTCAGGTGCAGCAGCCCATAAAGCAGCATCGAGCCGTGCCCGTTCGACAGGATGAAACGGTCTCGGTTCGGCCAGTCCGGCACCAGCGGGTCGAAACGCAGAAATTCGGTGAATAGCACCGTCGCGATGTCGGCCATGCCCATCGGCATGCCGGGATGGCCGGATTTCGCGTGTTCGACGGCGTCCATCGCGAGCGCGCGCAGCGCGTTCGCCATGCGGCGCAGCCGGGGGTTGACGGGCGGCGGCAGCGGGGGAGCGGTGGTATTCATGGGCGGTAATCTAAACGCGGTTTATGACAACCGCAAACGCCCTGCGCAGCCCGTCGCGCCCGCTCTATGCGCCGTGCGCGTTTTCCGGCCGAGATGCTCCCGCGGCGGGGTTCCGGACGCATCCGGGCGCTCAGGCGTGCAGCCTGACATATTCGAAATCGCCGGGCTTGCCGTCGATCCCGGCGCGCGGCGGCGCGATCCACGAGGCAAATTTTCCGGGTTCGCGGCAGGGCCGCATCAGGCTGGCGACAAACGCGTCGTCATCGGCCGACGGCAGCCATCGCCCGCGCCGCCGCTGCCATTCCTCGGCCGCCAGGATGTTGCCCTCGGGGTCGGCCTCGATCGCGGCAAACTCGCCGATCCGCCGGTTGAACGCGACATGCGGCAGGTGCAGCCGGTAGTCGTAGCCGGCACGCTGGATGACGCGGTTCCACCAGCGCTCAACGCCCGACAGCGCGTCGGTCACGTAATCATCGCGCAGCCGCATATTGAGGGCCGACAGTGCCGCGACATTCTCGCGCACGATGCGCCTCTCCTTGAGCCGCAACACCGGGTAGGTGGCGCCGACCAGTCCGTGATCGTCGTCGATCTGGTCTTCCTCGTAGCGGCCTTTGAGACCGGCATTATAGGCGTTCGCGGCATTCGTGCTGATCTCGCTACCGAACAGGTCGAGGGTCAGCGAAAAATGCAGGTTGGCGCGCTTTTGCAGCGTCGGCAGGTCGATGACTCCCAGGGCGCGCACCCGCTCGACATCGTGCGGATCGGTGATGCCGGCTGCGCGCATCGCCGCGCAGGTGCGCTCGATGATGCGGCCGATGCCGGATTGGCCGACAAACATGTGGTGCGCCTCCTCGGTCAGCATGAACCGGCAGGTGCGCGATAGGGGATCGAACCCCGATTGCGCCAACGCATGCAATTGCATCTTGCCGTCGCGATCGGTGAAGAACGTGAACATGAAAAAGGCCAGCCAGTCGGGGGTCGCCTCATTGAAGGCGCCGAGCAGCCGCGGGCTGTCCTGGTCGCCCGAGCGGCGGCGCAGCAGGTCCTCGGCCTCTTCGCGCCCGTCGCGGCCGAAATATTTCTGTAAGAGGTAAACCATCGCCCACAGGTGACGGGCCTCCTCGACATTCACCTGGAACAGGTTGCGCAGATCGTAAAGCGAGGGCGCGGTGGCGCCGAGGCGGCGCTGCTGCTCGACCGAAGCAGGCTCGGTGTCGCCCTGCACGACAATGAGCCGGCGCAGCATTGCGCGGTATTCGCCCGGCACCTCCTGCCAGGCCGGCTCGCCCTTGTGCGCGCCAAAACCGATCCTGCGGCCCTCGACCGCCGGCGCCAGCAGGATGCCCCAGCGGTATTCGGGCATCTTCACATAGCCGAACTTGGCCCAGCCCTCCGGCTCGACGCTGACCGCGGTGCGCAGGTAGACAAGATTATCCTGAAACCCCTCGGGGCCGCGCGCCCGCCACCAGTCAAGGGAGCGCGGATGCCAGCTTTCGAGCGCTCGCCGCAGCCGCGGGTCGGCCGAAAGGCCGACATTGTTCGGAATCAGCCCGTCGTAATCGACCATTGCTGCTTCGGGCATTGGTTCTCCTTTCACTTCAGCCCCGTGCCCGGCCTTGAGCCGGGCATCCACGTCTCTAAATTCGCCCCGAGCATCAAGACGCGGGTGGCCGGGTCAAGCCCGGCCAAGGGAAGAATGCAAGACATCAAAAGCCTACAATATTCCCAATAGGCACGAACATCAGCAGCACCCACCGACCGCTGTATCCCGTTCGCCTAATTATTCTCACGATCGGGTAAAGATCTATAAAAAGGAAAATTCCTATAGCGGTTAATATCAATAATATAGGCAATGCGCCTACTTCGATCCTTCGATTTCCAATCGTGAATGCCATCTGCTTGCTTATATCCGGCTTGGGTCAAATTTGGGGCGCTGGCCGCTGCCGTAGCGCTTCAAGGCGCCGTTGTCGCCGACGGCATTCGCGCGCTGGAAGATCCAGTTCTGCCAGGCGCTGAGGCGGCCGAAAATCTTGGTTTCCATGGTCTCGGGGCCGGCGAAGCGCAGATTGGCTTCCAGCCCCGAAAGCGCGTCCGGCGAAAAGCTGGCGCGTTCCTCGAGCATCAGCCGCACCTCCTCATCCCAATCGACCTCGTCGTAGGTCGCCGTGACAAGGCCCAGCGCCTCTGCCGGTTCGGCGTGAATTGGCGTGCAGATTACCGTCTCCGCGCGCTCCAGGCTTGCCGATTCGCCAAGGAATCGCGTCGCGAGGCGGGACAGGCCGTTGCCCATCGGAAAATCGCCAAAGTTAGCCGATGACAGGACAAGCATCGGCGCGCTCCGGTTGTCGCCGGCCCGGGCACCGGCAAACATCAGGGTACGGTCGGCGGCAAAGACCAGTTCGGCGAAGAACCCGGCAAAGCAGCTGCCCGGTTCCAGCAGCGTGAACAAGCTGCGCGCCGTCACATCGATGCGCTTCAAGACACGTGCGAGTAGCAGGCGCGTCTCGCGGACGAACCAATCGGCCGCGTGCGCGGTGAGCAACGCGTCGGCCGCCCGCACGGCGGCGGGGTCGCCCTCCGAGCGGAATACGACGATGCCCAATTCCGGCTCGTTGAAGCGCAGGTGCAGCATCGCGTCGTCGAGTTCGCGCGCCATCGCCAGCGGCCAGAAAGCGGCGCCTTGGCGGTGGATGCCGGCGAGATCGCTCGGCACCGAAGCGGGGCCGAGGATCGTGACGTTGGCGATGCGGCGGTCGCGATCGAGCGCGACGTGGACATGGCGATAATCGATCGCGCTTTCCGTAACGTTTCGTTCCAGCGGCGGCAGAGCCACGCCGATCTCGTCGGCCGGGCGGTCGGACGCTGCCGCCATCGTCAGCGCGCGCTCGCGCACTTCCTCGTCCCACGCCGACGGCGGCACGACCTCATCGACCAGCCGCCAGGCGACCGCGCGCCGGCCGCGCACGCCTTCCTCGGCGGCGCAGAACAGATCGGCACGGTCGCGCCGCACCTTGCGCTTGTCGGTCAGCCGCGTCAGTCCACCGGTGCCGGGCAGCACGGCCAAGAGCGGCACTTCCGGCAACGAGACGGCCGAACGGCGATCGTCTATGAGCATGATCCGGTCGCAGGCGAGCGCCAGTTCGTAGCCGCCGCCCGCCGCGGTGCCGGAGACGGCGGCGAGCCAGCGCTGACCGGAATGGGCCGAGGCCTCCTCGATCGCCAGCCGCGTTTCGTTGGTGAACTTGCAGAAATTGACCTTGTGCTGGTGCGAGGCGCGGGCCAGCGCGCCAATATTGGCGCCGGCGCAGAACACGCCGTCCTTGCCCGAGCGCAGCACGACGACACGCACTTCCGGATGCTCGAAGCGCAGCCGCATGACTGCGTCCGCCAGTTCGATATCGACGCCGAGATCGTACGAATTCAGCTTCAGCTCGGTGCCGGGAAAGAGGCCGCCGGCAGGATCGACATCGAGGATCAGTGTCGCGACCGCACCGTCGCAGGCAAGCCGCCAATGCCGATAGCGGGACGGGTCAGTGGCGAAATCGAGCGGCATCTGCGGCACGTGTTGAAACGACACGGCGATCTTATACAGGTGGTGCCGGAACCCGTCATCCTGCAACGTCGCGAGGGTTCGGGGCGCGGCCGGCTGCGCCCGTCACCCGCCGCAACAGTTGCGGTTCCGGCGCATCGGCCCGCCGGTACTACGTGCGCGCCTCGTCATACGGATAGATGATGTTGCCGTCCTTGTATTTGGCCGGCCACAGGACGACCGGCTCCTTGCCGCCCTTGAACTGGTCGAGGCCGTGGCCCTTCAGATGCTGGTATTGCACGAAGATCGAACGCGACTCTGCCAATTCGCCGTCCTTGCCGAATTTGATGTCACCCATGACGGTCTTGAAGGTATGGGTGCGGATGTAATCGGCGACCTTGTCCTGGTTGAGGCCGCCGGCGCCGGTGATGCCCTGGCCGAGCACCTGCATGTAGGCGTAGGCCCAGGGGCCGAGATAATAGCCGAGCGGGTCGACGCCTTCGCCGGCCGCGCGCGCCTGGTATTTCTGCAGGAACGCGAGCACGCCGGGAAACAGCATCGTCGGCGCCGGAAACCAGAAATCGTAATTGACGATGCCATTGAGCAGCGGCCCGAGCTGCAGCTTGATCGACGTCGTCTGCAGCCCGACCATGCCGCCGCCGAACAATTTGGTCTTGAGGCCGAGCTCGTTGGCGGCGCGCACCATGCCGACGCTGTCGGGCGGGTACGACGCGACGAAGACGATATCGGGGTTGGTCGCCTGCACTGCCCGCACGATCGGCGTGTAATCGACCGTATCGGGTGGGTAGGTGCGGTCGTAGACGATCTTGAACCCGAAATTCTTCGCGTGCTGGCGAACGCCGACGGCAGACGTGCGCGGATACTCCGCGTCGGCCGCGATGATCGCCAGCGTCTCGGGCTTCGGCTTCTGCGCCGCGGCAATCTCGAAAAACCCGCGGGTCGAATCGAGCGCCGGGTTCGGGCCGGTCGGGGTCATCGTGAAATATTTCGGGTAATGGAATTGATGGTTCACCGCCAGGCCGAACAGCGACAGGAACAGCACGTTGTGCGCGATGACGATCGGCATCGCCGGCGCGATCATATTGGTGGCATAGCCGCTGACCACGAGGTTCACGTGGTCGACGTCGAGGAGCTTGGTGTAGATGCCGGGCACCGTCGACGGATTGCTCTGGTCATCGTAGTAGACGAGTTTCACCGGCCGGCCGAGCAACCCGCCTTTGGCGTTGACGTCGGTTGCCCAGATTTGCATCGCCAGCAGCGCCGATTTTCCATTCGCCGCCAGCGGACCGGTCAGCGACATACTCAAGCCGATCTTGATGGGCGGGGCGGCCGCCGGCTCGGCGGCACGGGCCGCGACATAGCCGCCGCCGACCAGCGCGGCGACGGCTAAGCCGACCGTCACCGCGGTCAAGCGCCACTTGAATCGGGTGACGCAGGCGAAATTGGGAAGGAAAACAGACATGGACGTGCTCCGCCGGTTGGTCCGGTCGCGCGCGTCTCCTCTCGCGGCGGCATTGCAAGCCGCTCCGGATCATAGTCTTTGGCCGTGTCTTGGGCCGTGTCTCGAATCCAATTTTTGGAATTGATCGCGGCCGTGAGATGTGGGGGCGGAAATCGGCTGCGACTTTC
>DATJSO010000012.1:0-38495 GCA_035504075.1 Allostellaceae bacterium
CGCCGCAGCGCGCAAAAGCCTCAACCGTGGCCAGCCCGATGCCCGAGGCGCCGCCGGTGACCAGCGCCGCTTTGCCCGTGAGATCGGCCGTGATCATCGATCCTCCTTCGGCGTCCGCTTGTCGCCGATCGTCATGCTGCGAGTTTAAACCACGCAGCGGCGAATCAAAGGGAGCGCGCGACGGCGAGAAAGTCGTGAATTTTTGCCGGGTCCTTGTCGCCCGGGCGCCGCTCGACGCCGGAGGAGACATCGACGGCGCACGCGCCCGACAGGCGCACGGCATCGGGCAGCAGCGCGGCAGTCAACCCGCCCGACAGCATCCACGGTCGCCGCCACGGCCGCCCGGCGATGAGCCGCCAATCGAACGACAGCCCGTTGCCGCCGGGCAATGCATCGGCACGGCGCGGCGGCTTGGCGTCGAACAGCAGCATATCGGCCGCGTCTTCGTAACGGCTTGCACGCAGGGTGTCTTCCGGCGCCGCTATCGCGACTGCCTTGATGACCGGACGACCGAACCGCAGCTTTGCGGCGGCGACGCGGGCCGGGCTTTCCTGTCCGTGAAATTGCAGCATGTCGATCGGCGCCGCGTCGAGGACGGCGCCGAGCGCTGCGTCGTCGGCATCGACAAACAGCCCGACCCGCCGCACGCCGGCCGGCACTGCCGCGCACAGCTGCGCGGCCCGCGCCGCGCTGACGGCGCGCGGGCTCGGCGCATAGAAGACAAAGCCGACATAGGCGGCGCCTCCCGTCACCGCCGCCGCGACAGCCTCGTCGCTGCTCAGTCCGCAGATTTTGACGGCAATCGCCATGGCGTTGATATGGTGCGGCGACATCAATTGTGCGCGGCCAACAGCGGCGGTCGTGCGGCGGCAGCCGCCGCCGGCGGCTGTTGCGCGGCCAGTTCGCGTTCGAGCGCCGCGATCCGGCGGATGCGTCGGCGCGCCTCGCGCCGCCGCTTGCCACCGCCGAGCCAGGTTGCCAACGCGCCGAGCACCGCTCCGACCGCTAGTGCGCCGAGTACGGCGATGTAGAGCGGCAGGCTGGCGACGGTCGGCAGCGGCCACAGCCCGAGCGTGACGCTTTCGCGGTTCGACGCGGCAAACGACCCAAGTACCGCCGCGGCTATGATAACGACGATCCAGAACAGCAGCTTCATGCAAATGGTCCTGTGCCGAGCGGCGGATGCGGCCGCCCGATGATACGCCGCGGCTGCGGCGTTCGCACCGGTGGGAACCGCCGCCGACACCGTTGTATAAGGACATCAGGGGACGATCGGAGAAGGCGGGCGGCATGGGAGCCTGGACGCTCGACGAGATTCCGTGGCAATGCTTTGATTCGGAGCGGATCGATCTTGAACTTGTGCGCATCGTCAAGGCGGCGAGCCTCGTCGAGCACAACGGCGCGGCTTACGCGCATCACCTGTGCCGCATCTTTGCTGGCGACCGCGAGTTCCAGGAGGCGGCGCGGCGCTGGGGTGCGGAAGAGACGCAGCACGGCAGGGCGTTGGCGCGCTGGGCGGCGCTTGCCGACCCGCAATTCGATTTCGCCGCCGCCTTTGCCCGCTTTCGGGACGGGTTCCGGTTGGAGTTCGACAGCGACCGCTCGCGCCGCGGCTCGCGCGCTGGCGAGATGGTGGCGCGCTGCATCGTCGAGATCGGCACCAGTTCGTACTATGCCGCGCTGCGCGAAGCGGCGCGCGAGCCGGTGCTGCGCGAGATCTGCCGCCGCATCGCCGCCGACGAACTGCGCCACTACCGGCTGTTCTACAAAACCCTCGGGCGCTGCCTGACGATGGAACGCCTCGGCAGATTCGGACGGTTGCGGGTGGCGCTCGGGCGGATCGCCGAGTCCGAGGACGACGAGTTGGCGTATGCCTACTACGCGGCCAACGAGAGCGCCCTGCCCTACGATCGGCGGCGCTGCGCCCGCGCTTATGCGATGCGCGCGTTTGCCTTGTACCAGCCGCACCATGTCGAGCGCGGCGTCGCTATGCTGATGAAGGCCATCGGCTTCAAGCCCCACGGGCGGCTCGGCATCGTCGCCGCTCGACTCGCCTGGAGGATGCTGCAATGGCGCCGCGGCCGGATCGTCGCGGCGGCGCCGGCGGCTTGACGGCGCGGCGCCGATCGGGCACCGGGCCTGCACAGCGCAGCGCTCAAGCTCCCGGCCATAGCCGGCGGGTCGCCGGCACCTCAAGGATGCGAGATGGACGCGCGGCACGGACCATTCGATGATTTCGCGATCGCCGCCGGCCTGCTGACCCGCCTGCCGATCGGCGCGGCGCCGGCTGCGGGCGAGGAAATCGCCGGCGTCAGTTGGGCGTTTCCGCTGGTCGGCGTCGGCATCGGCGCGCTGGCGGCGATCACCTTCTTCATCGCCGAGACCGCCGGCCTCGCCGAGCTTCCCGCCGCACTGCTTGCGCTCGCCGCCGGCATCGCGCTGACCGGCGCCTTTCACGAGGACGGCCTTGCGGATACGGCGGACGGGTTTGGCGGCGGCATCGACCGCGCCGCAAAACTGGCGATCATGCGCGACAGCCGGCATGGCACATTCGGCATTCTGGCGTTGGTGCTGAGCATCGGGCTGCGTGCTGCCGCGCTGGCGACGCTCGACGACCCGATCCATGCCGCTCTCGCGCTGATCGCGGCGCATGCCGCCTCACGCGGCGCATTGCCGCCGGTCATGCGCCTGTTGCCACCGGCGCGGCCGGACGGGCTCGGCGCCGCTGCCGGCCGGCCGAGCCTCGCTGTCGCAATCGCCGCCGCGGCAATCGGCGCCGTCGTCGCGCTGGCGATGCTCGGGCCGCTGGCCGGCGCCGTCGCGCTCGGGCTGGCGTATGGCGCGGTCGCGCTGGCCGCGCTGCTTGCGCGGCGGCAGATCGGCGGCTACACCGGCGACGTGCTCGGCTGCTGCCAACAACTGGGAGAGATCGTCATGCTGCTCGTCGCGGCGGCGAAATGAGCGGCGGCATGTCCCTGCCGGCCGGCGACTCGCGCTTTCGCGAGGACGGCGCGACGACAACCCGCTTCTGGTGGGTGCGGCACGCCCCGGTGGCGCATGAGGGCCGCATCTACGGCCAGAAAGACATGCCGTGCGACTGTACCGACACGGCGGTGTTCGCCGGCCTGGCGCGGCAGCTGCCGCCGGATGCGGCTTGGGTCACAAGCAACCTGCGCCGCACGCACGAGACGTCGCAGGCGATCGTGCGCGCCGGCCTCGCCGGCCCCGACCCGATCCCCGGCCCGGCGGCGCCCGCCATCGCCGATCTGGCGGAGCAGAGCTTCGGCGACTGGCAGGGCCTGACCTACGAAGAACTGCGCCATTCGCGCGGCGGCGCATTCCATCGTTTCTGGCACGCACCGGCGCACGAACGGGCGCCCGGCGGCGAGAGCTTCCTTGATGTCATGCAGCGGGTCGCGCGCGCGATCCATCTTGTGCTCGACGCCAACCGCGGCCGCGACATCATCGCCGTCGCGCATGGCGGCACGATCCGCGCCGCCCTCGGCCTCGCGCTCGGCCTCGAACCCGAAGCCTGCCTCGCGTTCACGATGGAGAACTGTTCGATTACCCGCATCGACCATGTCGACGGGCCGGGCATGGGGCACGGCTGGCGCGTGGTCACGGTAAACCGCCCGCCCTGCTGAGCCCCGATCAGCGGCGGATCAGCCGGGGCCCGGCATCTTCGCGAAACGCTGCAAATCGCCGAGCAGCGCCCAGGGGTGTGCGCTGTCGCAATAGATCTGCATCGCCGGGTTGACCGCGCTCTTGCCGTCGAGCGTGCCGACCGGAATCATGACGACGCCCGCCATCATCGCCGCTTCGATCTGGATCGGCGAGCCGCACTCGGGACAGAACCGCTTGTAAGTCGCGTTGCCGCTGTCCCCCTTGCCCTCGAATGTCTTTACCGTCCCGGTTACGGCGATCGCCGGTTTTGGCACCGCGATGACCGCACTGAACGCACTCCCGCTGGCTTTCTGACAGTTCGTGCAATGGCAGACGCCGGAAAAAATGGGGTCTGCTTCGCCCGAATACCGCACCTTGCCGCAAAGGCAGCCGCCTTCGACCCTCATGTTCGTCTCCTCGCCTCCGTGAACACGCCATCCTAAGCCACGCTTTGTGGAGAAAAGATGACGCAGCCCGGCGGGCATGATAGCGTCGATTTTGCGATGCGACAGGGAAGTCCGGTGCAAGACCGGCGCTGCCCCCGCAACTGTCAGCGGCGAGCCCGCGGCACGACGCCACTGGCCGGACCCCGCAGGGAGCCGACCGGGAAGGCGCCGCGGACGACGACCCCAAGCCAGGAGACCTCCGCATCGCCGCCCAGCCGATCTGGGTGCGGACGGGACCGTTCCTCGGTGGGAGGAGGCGCCTTTGTCATCGCCGAACGCGACGCGCGACCGCGCGGCACAGCCGCTGCCGCGGCTCATCCTGGTGCTCGGCGGCGCGCGCTCGGGCAAGAGCCGACTTGCCGAGCACCTCGTCGAGGCTGCCGCGCCGGCCGGCACGTACTGCGCCACGGCCGGGGCGGGCGACGACGAGATGCGCGAGCGGATCGCCGTACACCGCGCCCGCCGCGGCACGTTTTGGCAGACGATCGAGGCGCCTTTCGATCTCACCGCGCCGATCGGCGCGGCGACGGCAGAGCGGCCGCTGCTGATCGACTGCCTGACGCTCTGGCTGTCTAACCTGCTGCTGGCCGGGCGACCGCTCGACGCCGAATTCGCCACCTTGCGCGCCGCACTACGCGATGCCCTCGGGCCGATCGTGCTCGTCGCCAATGAAGTGGGCCTCGGTCTCGTGCCCGGGACGCCGCTCGGCCGCCGGTTTCGCGACGCCGCCGGCCGGCTCAACCAGGAAGTTGCCGCGCTCGCCGATCGCGTCGTGTTCGTCGCCGCCGGCCTGCCGCTCGTGCTGAAGGGGGGTTGAGACATGCACCGCGTCCCGGCGACGATCATCACCGGCTTTCTCGGCGCCGGCAAAACGACCTTGGTACGCCACCTGCTGGCGACCTCCGGCCGTCGCCTGGCGGTCATCGTCAATGAATTTGGCGAACTCGGCATCGATCGCGACCTGCTGCTCGGCTGCGGCGACGCGTCCTGCCGCGACGGCGATATTGTCGAATTGGCGAACGGCTGCCTGTGCTGCACCGTCGCCGACGATTTCCTGCCGGCGCTGTCGCGGCTGATCGACCGCGCCGAGCCGCCCGACCACATCGTTGTCGAGACCTCGGGCCTGGCGCTGCCGAAGCCCCTGCTGCAGGCGCTCGCGTGGCCCGAGATCCGCACCCGCGCGACCGTCGACGGCGTCGTCGCGATGATTGATGCGGCGGCGGCCGCCGCCGGCCGGTTTGCCGGCGATCCCGAAGCCGTCGCACGGCTGCGCGCCGCCGATCCCGCGGTCGATCACGACAACCCGCTCGAAGAGGTCTTTGCCGACCAGCTCGCCTGCGCCGATCTCGTGATCCTGAACAAGACCGACCTCGTTCCGGCCGACCCGCTCGCGGCCCTGAAGGCGGACATTGCCGCGCGGCTGCGCCCGGCCGTCAAAATCGTGACGGCGGAAGCAGGGCGCGTCGCGCCGGCCGTCGCGCTGGGGCTGGCGGCGGCGGCAGAAGGCGATCTCGCCGCCCGGCCGTCGCTGCATGACGGCGCCGGCGCGCACGACCACGACGATTTCGCCAGCTTTGTCGTCGCGCGCGGCCCGGTCGCCGACCCGGCGGCGTTCGCTGGCCGCCTTGCCGCCGTTATCGCGGCGCACGATGTCCTGCGGGTCAAGGGCTTCCTGGCGGTTCCCGGGCGCGAGCGGCGACACGTCATCCAGGCAGTCGGCGGACGCATCGAGCGGCACTTCGACCGCGCCTGGCTGCCCGACGAACCGCGCCTCGGGCGGCTCGTCGTGATCGGCCGGAACGGCATCGACCGCGCCGCGATCGGCGCCGCGCTGCTGGCCGATTGATGCACTTGTTGGCGACAGAGCCGGGCGTTATCGCCGACGGGTCGACGGCGATTGATCTGGCCCAGACACCGGGCGACATCATCGTGCTGGCGAGCACCGACAGCGACATCGCGCTGGTCGCCGCAGCGCAGGCCCGGCGGCGCCTCGAAAACCCGGCGGCGCCGAGCGTGCGGCTCGCGCCGGTCATGCGCCTCGGCCACAATTTCTCGATCGATCGGTACATGGAGACCGTCGCGCAGGCGCGGCTCGTCATCGCCCGCCTGCTCGGCGGCAGCGGCTACTGGCCGTACGGCGTCGAGCGGCTCGTCGCGACCTGCCGGGAGGGCGGCGTGCCGTTGGCGCTGCTGCCGGGCGACGACAAGCCCGACGCCGATCTCGTGCGCCTGTCGACCGTGCCGGTCGAAGCGGGCCGGCGCCTGTGGCGCTACCTTACCGAAGGCGGTCCCGGCAATGCCGACAATCTGCTGCGGTACGCCGCAACGCTGATCGGGTGCCCGGACGCGTGGGCGGAACCCGCGCCGCTGCTGCGCGCCGGGCTTTATTGGCCGGGCCGCGCGCTGCCGACGATCGGCGAAATCGCCGCGCAATGGCGCGGCGATGGCGGGTTCGTGCCGATCGTGTTCTATCGCGCGCTCGTGCAGTCGGGCAACACGGCCCCGGTCGATGCGCTCGCCGCCGCCCTCGCCGCCCGCCGGTTGCGGCCGCTGCCGGTCTTTGTGCAGAGCCCGAAGGACCCCGAAGCCGTGGCGCTGCTGGCCGACCTCTTCGCCGCATACGGGCCCGATGTGATCCTCAATGCGACCGGCTTCTCGGTCGCCGCTGCCGGCGGCCCAGACCCCTTGGCGGCCGATTGCCCGGTCCTGCAGACCTTGTTTGCCGGGAGCGATGAAGCGTCGTGGCGCGCCGGCACGCGCGGCCTCGGCCCGCGCGATCTGGCGATGAACGTCGCGCTGCCCGAGATCGACGGCCGCATCCTGGCGCGCGCGGTTTCGTTCAAGCAAGCGTTACGCCGCGACCCGGAAACCGAGGCCGACCTCGTCGGCTACCGACCGGTCGCCGATCGCGTCGCATTCGTCGCCGATCTGGCGCGCAACTGGGCGCGGTTGCGGGCGAAGGCGCCGGCCGAACGGCGCATCGCGATCGTATTCGCCAACTACCCCAACCGCGACGGCCGCATCGGCAACGGCGTCGGCCTCGACACGCCGCAATCGGCGGTCGCCGTCTTGCGGGCATTGCGGGCGGCGGGCTATCGCACCGGCGACGCGCCGGACGATGCCGCGGCGCTGATGGCGCGGCTGTTGGCCGGCCCGAGCAACGCGCGGCCCGCGGCAGCGGCCGAACAGACGCTGTCATGCGCCGATTATTCGGCGTTTTTCGCGACCCTGCCGACCGCGGTGCAGCAGCAGGTGACGGCGCGCTGGGGTCCGGTCGAGCGCGACCCGTTCTTCCGCCCCGGGCGGCTAGATTGCGGCTGCCTCGCGGTCCCGGGCTTTCGCTGCGGCAACATCGCGGTGCTGGTTCAGCCGGCGCGCGGCTACAACCTTGACCCGAAAGCCACCTACCACGACCCGGCGCTGGTGCCGCCGCATGCGTATTTCGCGGCCTATGCCTGGCTCGCCGACGATTTCCGCGCCGACGCGGTCATCGACCTGGGCAAGCACGGCACGCTCGAGTGGCTGCCCGGCAAGGCCGTGGCGCTATCGGCCGAGTGCTTTCCCGAAGCCGTGCTCGGCCCCCTGCCCCACCTCTATCCGTTCATCGTCAACGACCCCGGCGAGGGCAGCCAGGCAAAGCGGCGCGCCCAGGCGGTCATCATCGACCACCTGACGCCGCCATTGACGCGCGCCGGCAGCTGGGGACCGCAGGCCGAGTTGGAACGGCTGATCGACGAGTATTACGAGGCGGTGCACGGCGACCCGCGGCGCCTCGCGCCGCTCGCCGCGGCGATATTGGAAGAGGCGCGCGGCCTCGGTCTCGATCGCGATTGCGGCATTGCCGCCGACGAACCGACCGGCGCCGCGTTGCAAAAGCTCGACGGTTTCCTGTGCGAATTGAAGGAACTGCAGATCCGTGACGGGCTGCATGTGTTCGGCACGAGCCCCACCGGCGACAGGCTCGACGCGCTGCTGCTGGCGATCGCGCGGCCGCGGCGCGGCTCCGGCGATGCGGACGCATCGCTGCCGTCTGCGCTCGCCGCCGATATCGGCCTCGGCGCCGATCCGCAGCTGCTCGATGCGGCCGAGCCGTGGCCGGGCCCGCGTCCGCCCGCGCTGTGTGGCGGCGGCGCCTGGCGCAGCGCCGGCGATACCGTCGAGCGGCTGGAGGCGCTGGCGTTGCGGCTGCTCTCGGGGGCGCAGAAACCGGCGCTTGAATGGCGCCGCACGACCGCGGTGCTCGACTGGATCGGCGGCGAGTTGCGGCCGGCGGTCACGGCCTGCGGCGCGGCGGAGATCGCCGCGTTATTGGCCGGGCTTGACGGCCGCCGCGTCGCGCCCGGCCCGAGCGGCGCGCCGAGCCGCGGCCGGCCGGATGTCCTGCCGACCGGCCGCAATTTCTATTCGGTCGATACTCGCGCCGTACCGACGCCCTCGGCCTGGCAACTGGGTTGGCACTCCGCCGCGCTGATCGTCGAGCGCCATGCCCAGGAGCATGGCAACTACCCGGAGCGCTTGGCGCTGTCGGCCTGGGGCACCGCCAACATGCGCACCGGCGGCGACGACATTGCGCAGGCGCTGGCGCTGATCGGCGTCCGCCCGCTGTGGGAGACGGCGAGCGGCCGCGTGACCGGGTTCGAGATCCTGCCGCCGGGCATTCTCGACCGGCCGAGGGTCGATGTGACGCTGCGTATTTCCGGTTTTTTCCGCGATGCGTTCCCCGGCCTGATCGACCTGTTCGACAGCGCGGTGTGCGCCGTCGCCGCGCTCGCCGAGCCGCCGGACGTGAACCCGCTCGCCGCGCGCGTCGCCGCCGACCGCGGCGCCCTCGAAGCCGCCGGCGTCGCGCCGAACGAGGCGGCACGACGCGCCGCGTACCGGATTTTCGGGTCGATGCCGGGAGCCTACGGGGCGGGCTTGCAGACGCCGATCGACGAAGGGATCTGGCGCCACGACGGCGATCTTGCCGACGCCTATCTTGGCTGGAGCCAGTGGGCGTACGGCGCCGGCGGCGCGGGGCAAGCCGAGCGCGGTCTCCTCGAGGCGCGGCTGGCGGCCGCGGACGGCGTCCTCCACAACCAGGACAACCGCGAGCACGACCTTCTCGACAGCGACGACTATTACCAGTTCGAAGGCGGCTTGGCGCTTGCCGTGCGGCACCTGTCGGGGCGCGCGCCCGCGGTCTACCACAACGATCACTCGCGCCCCGAGCGGCCGAAAATCCGCAGCCTGCGCGAGGAGCTGGGGCGGGTCGTGCGCGGCCGCGCCGCGAACCCGCGCTGGATCGCCGGCATCATGCGGCACGGCTACAAGGGCGCTGCCGAGATCGCCGCGACGGTCGATTACCTGTTCGCGTTCGCCGCGACGACGCACGCCGTCGACGATGCGCATTTCGACCTGCTCTACGATGCCTATCTCGGCGATGAGGCGGTTCGCGCGTTCATTGCACAGCACAACCAGGCGGCGCTGGCCGAGACCGAGGCCCGTTTTGCCGAAGCGATCGCACGCGGCCTGTGGCGCCCCAAGCGCAACAGCGTTCGCGCCGCGCTGGCACAGGGTTCTTGCTGATGGCGCGGCCGCACCCCGCATTGCGCGTCCTTTATCGCGCACCGGTCTATTTGTACCGCTGGCGCTGCGGTTGGCTCCTCGGGTGCCGTTTTCTGCTGCTGATCCATATCGGCCGGCGCACCGGCCGCCGCCGCGAGACGGTGCTCGAAGTCGTCGAATACCGCGAGAGCGGACCCGAGGCCGTCGTCTTGTGCGCATACGGGTACGATGCCGACTGGCTGCGCAACATCGCAGCGACGGGGCAGGCGGAAATCGTCGTCGGTGCCGCCCGCTTCGTCGCGACGCATCGCGTTCTCGCCGCCGACGAAGCGATCGGCGTCATCGCCGGGTACGAACGGCGCAATTGGTTCATGGCACCTGTCATACGGGCGGTGTTGAGCCGCTTTCTCGGCTGGACCTATTGCGGCTCGGACGGCGACCGGCGCCGGCTGGTCGCTCAGCTCCCGATGGTCGCGTTTTTTCCCGCGTCATGACCCGGCCGCCCTCGATCAGCGACGACGACGAAATCAACCGGCTGCATCGCGAAAAGATGCAGCGCCGGCAGGCGGCGCGGCGCAAGGTGCTGGCGACGAAGACCGAGGAGCGCGGCCTGTTGATCGTCCATACCGGACCCGGCAAGGGCAAATCGACCGCCGCGTTCGGCATGGTGCTGCGCTGTCTTGGGCACGGCATGCGCGTCGGCATCGTGCAATTCGTCAAGGGCGCGTGGGCGACCGGCGAACGAACCGTGCTGACGCATTTCCCGGACCTTGTCACCTGTCGCGCGATGGGCGACGGCTTCACCTGGGACACGCAGGACCGCGCCCGCGACATCGCCGCGGCGCGCGCCGCCTGGGAACTGGCGCAGGCGATGATTGCCGACCCCTCCTACCGGCTGGTGCTGCTCGACGAACTCAACATCGTGCTGCGTTACGAATACCTGCCCGTGGACGAGGTCGTCGCAGCGCTGCGAGCCAGGCGGCGCGACCTGCACATCGTCGTGACCGGCCGCAATGCGCGCCCCGAATTGATCGAAGCCGCGGATCTCGTTACCGAGATGACGCTCGTCAAGCATCCATTCCGCGCCGGCGTCAAGGCGCAGGCCGGCATCGAGTTCTGATCGATGCCGGGGCGCGCGTTGATGCTGCAGGGCACCGGGTCCGATGTCGGCAAGTCGCTGCTCGTCGCCGGGCTGGCGCGCGCCTTTTCCCGCCGCGGCATCCGGGTACGGCCGTTCAAGCCGCAGAACATGTCGAACAACGCCGCCGTGACGCAGGACGGCGGCGAGATCGGGCGCGCCCAGGCGCTGCAGGCCCGCGCCTGCGGCGTCGCGCCGACGAGCGACATGAACCCCGTGCTGCTGAAGCCGCAGGCAGAGGGCTCTGCCCAGCTCGTCGTGAACGGACGCGTGTACGGCGCGACCGGGGCGCGCGGCTACCGCGCGCTGGCGCCAACCCTGCTGCCGCTCGTGCTCGCGGCATTCGAGCGCGTCGCCGCCGCGGCCGATCTCGTGCTCGTCGAGGGCGCCGGCAGCCCGGCCGAGGTCAACCTGCGCGCCGGCGACATCGCCAATATGGGCTTTGCCGAAGCGGCCGATGTGCCGGTGGCGCTCATCGGCGACATCGAACGCGGCGGCGTCATCGCGCAACTCGTCGGCACCTACGCGCTGCTCGCCCGCCACGAGCGCGCCCGCATCGCCGGCTATGTCGTCAACAAGTTCCGCGGCGACATCGGCCTGTTCGACGGCGGCGTCGCCGCGATCGGGGCGCATACCGGCTGGCGGTGCTTCGGCGTTGTGCCGTTCTTTGCCGACGCCGCGCTGCTGCCGGCGGAAGACTCGCTGGCACTTCGCGACCCTGAAGCCATGCCGCGCAGATCGAGCGTGGCTAAAGGTGAGCGGCTGAAGATCGCGGTGCCGCTGCTGCCGCACATCGCCAATTTCGACGATCTCGACCCGCTCCGCGCCGAACCCGGCGTCGAACTGGTCATCGTGCGTCGGGGGCGGCCGCTGCCGCGCGACGCCGCTCTCGTCATCCTGCCGGGATCGAAGGCGACATTGGCCGATCTCGCGGCGCTGCGGCGCGAAGGCTGGGACATCGACCTCCTGGCGCATCATCGCTGCGGCGGCCATGTGCTCGGCCTGTGCGGCGGGTTCCAGATGCTCGGCCGAACGGTCGCCGATCCCGACGGCCGCGAAGGACCGCGCGAGGAAGCGCCGGGGTTGGGGCTGCTCGACATCGCCACGGTGCTCGGCGGCGACAAGCGGCTGATCGCGACCGGCGGGATCGAGATTGCCAGCGGCCTGGCGGTGCACGGCTATGAAATGCATCTCGGGCGCACGACCGGCCGCGGCCTCGCCGCGGCAATGCTGAACCTCGACGGCCGGCCGGACGGCGCGGTCAGCGCCGACGGGCGGATCGCCGGCTGTTACCTGCACGGGCTGTTCGCCGCCGACGAATTTCGCCGTGCGTTTCTCGCGCGGCTCGGCGCCGCCGGCGACGCAACCTATGAAGCGACGATCGAGCGCGTGCTCAACGGCCTCGCCGATCACCTGGAACGGCACCTCGATATCGCCGCGCTGCTTGCCGCCGCGCGCTCGCCCAGCCTCAGCCGAGGCGGCTGACATGCGCCGCCAGCCACGCGCCGGCAACGAGGCCGGCCAGCAGCAGACCCGCGAGGCGACAGAGCTGCAATGCCCGCGCAACATCGGCCGCGGTTGCCTGCGGCGTGCCGTCGCCGAGCCACGGATCGTTGACGAGGCCATCGGCATAATGCCGCGGTCCGGCGAGCGCCAGGCCGAGCGCCCCGGCCATAGCCGCTTCCGGCCAGCCGGCGTTCGGCGAGGCGTGCTTTCGCGCATCGCGCAGCATGACGACGGCGGCCCGCCCCGACCGGGCGCGCGCCGCGAACGCCGCCGCGCCGGCGAGCAGCAGGCCGCTGAGCCGCGCCGGCGCGAGGTTCGCCACATCGTCGAACCGCGCCGCTGCCCAGCCGAAGGCGAGATGGCGCGGCGAGCGATGCCCGATCATGCTGTCGAGCGTATTCGCTGTCTTGTAGGCGCAGAGGCCAGGCAGGCCGAGCAGCAGAAACCAGAAGGCCGGCGCCACGACCGCGTCGCTGAAATTCTCGGCGAGGCTCTCGATCGCGGCGCGCGCGACGCCGGCCGCGTCGAGCCGGCTGGGGTCGCGACCGACGATATGGCTGACGGCGGCGCGCCCGGCCGACACGCCGCCCCGCCGCAACGCGGTCTCTACCGCCGCGACATGGCGGTAGAGGCTCTGCTGCGCCAGCAGCGTGCCGACGGCGACGGCTTCGACCGCGGCGCCAAGGATACCGCTCTGCAGGATCGCCTGTGCGACCCAGCCGATTGCGGCCGCGGCGCCGACCAGCACGACCACCGTGATCGCACCACGCAGGCGGCGCTGCGTTGCACCGCGCTGCGGTCGATTGAGCTTTCTGTCGAAAAAGGCGACGGCCCGCCCGGCCAGCACGACCGGATGGGGCAGGACGGCGAAGACGGCCGGCATGTCGCCGAACAACGCATCGAATGCCAGCCCGGCCAAGAGCAGCAGAAGGCGATCATGGAGCGCCGCCGCGGTCATCGCGATTGCGTTGTCGCCGGCGCCGCCGCAAACAAAGCCAAGAGGGCGCGATGACCGACACGGCAGTGCTGTTGTGCGGCCACGGCAGCCGCGATGCCGAGGCCATTGCCGAATTCGAGGCGGCGGCGGTGGCGCTGCGCCCCCGACTGGCCGGCCGCGAATTCGCCATCGGCTACCTCGAATTTGCCCGGCCGACGATCGGCGATGCGCTGGCCGCGCTGGCAGCGCGCGGCGCCGCGCGCATTTTCGCCATTCCGGCAATGCTGTTCGCCGCCAGCCACGTCAAAAACGACCTGCCGTGGGAGATCAACACGTTCGCCGCAGCCTACCCCAACATCGACGTGCGGTTTGGCCGCGATCTGGCGATCGAACCGAAACTGCTCGAAGCCGCCGCCGGCCGCATCGCGGCGGCGGCGCCCGGCCGGCGCGACGAAACGCTGCTCGTCGTTGTCGGGCGCGGCACCAACGATCCCGACGCCAATTCCAATGTCTCGAAGCTGGCGCGGCTGTTGTGGGAAGGGATGGGGTTCGGCTGGGCCGAGGCGGCGTACAGCGGCGTCGCGCATCCGCGCGTCGATGCGGCGCTCGACCGCGCGGCATGCCTCGGCTTCCGCCGCATCGTCGTGTTTCCCTATTTCCTGTTCACCGGCGTTCTCGTCAAGCGCATCTACGCCGAAACGGATGCCGCCGCGGCGCGCTTTCCCGATATCGAGTTCGTCAAGGCCGGTTATCTGCGCGACGAGGCGCCCGTCATCGATGCGCTTTTCGACCGGATCGGTGAGATCGATGCCGGCGATGCCGCGATGAACTGCCAGTTCTGCAAATACCGCACGCAGATCGTCGGCTACGAACATGCGGTCGGCATGCCGCAGCAAGGCCACCACCACCATGCGCGCGCCACCCATGGCGGCGATCATCGCAGCCATGATCACGCGCATCCGCACGATCATGACCGCACCGACGGCTGACCTGCGATGCAGGCGCGGTTCGAGCATTACGTGATCGTCGATTGGAGCGCGGCGAGCGGCCCCAAGACCGGGCGCGACAGCATCTGGATCTGCCACCGCGGCCCGCACGGCGAGACCTGCAGCAATCCCGCGACGCGCCACCGGGCGAAAGCGATGCTCGGCGACATTCTCACCGGCGTCGTGGAACGCGGCGAGCGGGCGATCCTCGGGTTCGATTTCCCGTTCGGCTACCCGGCCGGCTTTGCCCGCCGCCTCGGCCTGGTCGGCACGCCGTGGCGTGCCGTCTGGGACGAGATTGCCGCCCTGCTTGAGGACGATGCGCAAAACAACAGCAACCGCTTCGCCGTGGGCGCAGCCTTCAACGAGCGGGTTTCCGGCGGGTCGTTCCCGTTTTGGGGCTGCCCGCCCGGACGCAAATACGCGCATCTCGGCCCCCGCCATCATCGCGGCCATGGCGGCGCCGAGCCGCTGCAGGAGCAGCGGCTGATCGATCGATGGATGACCGGCGCGCAGCCGTGCTGGAAGCTGGCATATACCGGCTCGGTCGGCAGCCAGGCGTTGACCGGCATTCCGGTCGTGCGGGCGCTGCGCGATGACCCGCGCTGGGCGGGACGGGCGCAGGTCTGGCCGTTCGAGACCGACCTCGCTTTGCCTGAGGATGCCGCGATCATTCTCGCCGAGGTATGGCCGTCGTGGTGGCGCGACAAGATCCGCCCGGAATACGGGCCGCCGAAAGACAAGGCGCAGGTCTGTTCGGTTGCCGAGATCTTCGCCGAACAGGACCGGGCCGGCGCGCTTGCCGGCTGGTTTTGCGGCGACCCGAACCTGACCGACGCGCAGCGCCGCGTCGTCGTCGAGGAAGAGGCCTGGACCCTCGGCGTCACCGGCGCGAAGGCGGCAGGCATCGCGCGTTCTCGTCGGCCGGAGGAAAAGCGCAAGGCAACGCGGCATGCGGCCGGCCGGCCGCTCAACCCCCCTCGCCGGACGGTCGTTGACGCGACCGCGGCCGCCACCCCCTCCCGCAACGTGGGGGAGGGTTACGGCTACCTGCGCGATCCGGCGGCGATCTATCGCCGCTCGTTTGCCGCGATCCGCGCGGAGGCGGACCTTCCGCGTTTCCCGGCGGCGCTGCGGCCGGTTGCATTGCGTCTCGCGCATGCTGCGGGCGACGCGTCGATCCTCGCCGATCTGGCCTGGTCGCGCGGCGCGGTCGCGGCGGGACGGCGCGCGCTCGCCGCCGGTGCCGCGATCCTTGTCGACAGCGAGATGACGGCCGCTGGGATCGGACGCGCCGGCCTGCCGGCCGACAACGCGGTCATCTGCACGCTGCACGCCCCCGCCGTCCGATCGCTGGCCGCGCGGTTGGAGACGACGCGCAGCGCCGCCGCCACCGAATTATGGCGCCCGTTTCTCGCCGGTGCCGTCGTCGCCATCGGCAACGCGCCGACCGCCTTGTTTCATCTGCTCGAAATGCTCGCCGCCGGAGCGCCGCGGCCGGCGCTGGTGCTGGGGTTCCCGGTCGGCTTTGTCGGCGCCGCCGAGGCGAAGGCAGCGCTGATCGGTTTCGGCGGCCTCGCCTGTATTACGCTCGCCGGCCGGCGCGGCGGCAGCGCGCTTGCCGCCGCCGCCCTCAACGCGCTGTGCGGCGGGGCACGACGATGACCCGCTGGCTCGGCATTGTCGGCATCGGCGAAGACGGGCCGGCGGGCCTGTCGCCCGCCGCCCGCACGCTGATCGATACCGCCGAGACGCTGGTCGGGGGCGCCCGGCAGCTGGCGATGGTGCCGGCGGGCGCGGCCGAGCGCCTCGAATGGCGGCGGCCGCTCGCCGCGACGATCGCCGACATCGCGGCGCGGCGCGGCCGGCGGGTCACCGTGCTGGCCACCGGCGATCCCCTGTGGTACGGCGTCGGCGTCGTGCTGACGCGCCACTTTGCCAATGCAGAGATGACGATCCTGCCGCGGTCGAGCGCCTTCAGCCTCGCGGCAGCGCAGCTCGGCTGGGCGCTTGCCGAGTGTGCGACGCTGACGCTGCACGGCCGCCCACTCGACAGCCTGCGCCTGCATCTGGCGCCGCGGCGCCGCCTGTTGATCCTGTCGGAAAACCACGCGACGCCGGTCAGAGTCGCCGAGTTGCTGGCCGACGCAGGGTGGGGGCCGAGCCGGATGACGGTCTTTGCCCATCTCGGCGGTGCGCAGGAGAGCGTGCAATGCGGCAGCGCCGCGGAATGGGGCGGACGGCCGAGCGTCGATCTCAACACGATCGCGGTCGAATGCCGGGCGGCATCCGGGACCCGCGCGTTGTCGCACCTAGCCGGGCTGCCGGACGACGCATTCGAACATGACGGTCAATTGACCAAACGCGACGTGCGCGCCGCGACGCTCGCCCGGCTCGCGCCATTGCCCGGCGAGAGGTTGTGGGATATCGGCGCCGGCAGCGGCTCGATCGCGATCGAATGGCTGCGCGCCGTCCCGCATGGCGCCGCATACGCAGTCGAGCGAACGCCGTCGCGCGCGGCGACGATCGCACGCAATGCCGCGGCGCTCGGCGTCCCCGCGCTGCAGATCGTCGCGGCCGCCGCGCCGGCCGCTCTCGTCGGCTTACCGACGCCGGACGCGATCTTTATCGGCGGCGGCCTCGCCGACGCGCGCCTGCTGCCGGCGCTGTGGTCGGCACTGCGGCCGGGCGGCCGGCTGGTCGCCAATGTCATCTCCAGCGAGGGCGAACGGGCTCTGCTCGACTGGCAGGCGGCGCAGGGCGGCGAGCTGTCGCGCATCGCTGTCAGCCGCAGCGAGGCACTTGCCGGCCACCATGTCTGGCGGCCGTCGATCGCGGTCACCCAGCTCGCCGCGACAAAGCCGGGCTGACATGCGACGATCCGGTGCCCGGCTGTCGGCCGCATGGCTCTATCCAGCGCTCGTCGGCCTGTGCCTCCTCCTCTACCTACCCGGCCAGGCGACAATCCCGGTTCTTGACCGCGACGAGGCGCGGTTTGCCCAAGCGACCCGGCAAATGCTGGAAACCGGCGATTTCCTGCACATCCGCTTCCAGGACGAGGCGCGCAACAACAAGCCGGCCGGCATCTATTGGCTGCAGGCCGCCGCGGTCAGCGCCTTCAGCACGCCGCTCAGTGACGCGATCTGGCCCTATCGCCTGCCGTCGCTGATCGGGGCGACCCTCGCCGTGCTGCTGCTCTTCGCCTTTGGCCGGGCACTGTGCGCGGACGCGGCCGAGCCAACGACCGTCGCCTTCCTTGCCGCGGTGCTGCTTGCCACCGCGCTCGGGGTCGTTGCCGAAGCGCATATCGCGAAAACCGATGCGATGCTGCTCGCCGCCGCAACCGCCGGCCAAGGGGCGCTCGGCCTTGCCTATCTGCGGGCGCGGCAGGGGCGGCGGGTTGCTCTGTGGATCGCAGCGGCATTCTGGGCCGCCGAGATCGCGGCGATGATGATAAAGGGGCCGATCGGGCCGGGCCTTGCCGTATTGACCGCCGCGACGCTGGCACTCGCCGACCGCGATGTGCGCTGGCTCGCCGGCCTCAGACCGGCGCTCGGCCTGGCGGCGCTGATCGCCGCCGTAGCGCCATGGCTGTTCGCGGTCGAACACGCGACGCATGGCCGGTTTCTCGCCGCTTCGCTCGGGCACGATTTTCTTGGCAAGGTGACGGGGGCAGAGGACGCGCACGGTGCGCCGCCTTTATTTTATCTGCTGCTGGCGTTTGTCACGTTCTGGCCGGGGTCGCTGCTGCTGGTCCCGGCCGTCCTGCGCGGCTGGCGCCGGCGTGCCGCAGCGACGGAGCGGTTCCTGTTGGCATGGCTGCTGCCGGGCTGGATCGTGCTCGAACTGGTGCCGACCAAATTGCCGCACTACGTGCTGCCGCTCTATCCCGCGCTGGCGCTGCTCGCCGCAGCCGCGCTCGCGGAGGGGACGCGGCATGTCGCCGGCGGCTGGCCGCGCCGCGCCGAACTGGCGGCGACTGGCCTGTGGGCCGCGGTCGGGCTCGCGCTGGCGGCAGCGCTGATCGCCGCGCCGCTACGGTTCGGCAGCGGGCCGGCGATCGTCGATATGGCCGGTGCCGTCGTGGTTATCGGCATCTCGGCGGTGCTGCTGCGCGGCCGCTTTGCCGCGATTGCAACGACCGGGTCTTTGGCCGCGTTGTCGCTGGCTTTTGTCGTGCCGGCGGCAACCGGCGTCTTGCCGGGATTGGACCGATTGTGGCTCAGCCGCGCCGCGGCAACTTTGGCCCGACAGCATCCGCCGGCCGCCGGCGCGCCGCTCGTCGCGATCGGCTACAGCGAGCCGAGCCTCGTGTTCCTGCTCGGCGGCGAGCCGCGCCTGCTGCCGCCGCAAGCGGCCGCCGCGGCGCTGCGGCAAGGCGGCGAAGCATTGGTCAGCAACCGCGACGAGGCGATGTTCCGCGATCGGCTCGCCGCCGCGGGATGCGCCATCCGCCGCCTCGGCAGCGTTTCCGGCCTCGATTACTCCAACGGCAGGCGGCTTGTGTTGACGTTGTACGCCGTGTCGCCCGGACCGCCGCGATGACAACCGGATGTCTCTACGGGATCGGCCTCGGGCCGGGCGACCCGGAGCTGCTCACGCTGAAGGCGCTGCGGCTGTTGCGCGCCGCGCCGGTCGTGGCCTATCCAGCGCCGCGGGACGGCGACAGTTTTGCCCGGCGCATTGTCGCCGAATGGCTCGACCGCGGTCAGCGGGAGATCGCGATCCGCTTTCCGATGCGGCCCGGGCCACCGCCGGCGGCGATCTACCGCGACGCGGCGGCGCGGCTCGCCGCCATCCTCGACGCCGGCGAGGATGTCGCTTACCTGTGCCAGGGCGATCCGCTGTTCTACGGAAGTTTTGCCGGGATACTCGATCGCTTGAGCTACTACCCGGTCACGGTCGTGCCCGGCGTCGCCTCTCCGACGGCCTGCGCCGCCGCCTTCGGCTCGCCGCTCGTGCGGGGCGACGAGAGCCTCGTCGTGCTGCCCGCCACATTGCCGGAGCGCGCGCTCGCCGACCGCCTCGCGCACAGCGATGCGGCGGCGATCGTCAAGCTGGGACGGCATGTCGCAAAGGTGCGCAGGGTGCTGGCCGATCTGGGGCTGCTCGAAGATGCGGTCTACGTCGAGCACGCCAGCCTCACCGACCAGCGCATCACAACGCTCGCCGTGGTCGAAGCGGAGGGCGTTCCGTATTTCGCGACGGCGCTCGTCCGCCGCAAACGGCCGCTATGACCGCGGAACTGCCGCACGGCGCCGCTGTCGTCGTGCTCGGCCCGGGCGGTGCCGCGCTTGGCCGCCGCGTGCGCGACCTGTTGCCCGGAGCCCGGCTGTATGGCCCACGCGCGCAGCCCGGCGATTGGAACGACGGCTACGATCGCGTCGTGCCGTTTCTCGCCGGGTTGTTTGCCGCCGGTCGCCCGATCGTCGGGCTGTGCGCCAGCGGCATTCTGATTCGCGCGGTCGCGCCGCTGGTCGCCGACAAGGTGCACGAGCCACCGGTCGTCGTGCTTGCCGAGGACGGCTCGGTCGTCGTGCCGCTGCTCGGCGGGCATCGCGGCGCCAACGCGATCGCCCGCGCGATTGCTGTGGCGCTCGGCGGCACCGCGGCGATCACGACCGCCAGCGATCGGCGTCTCGGCTTCGCGCTCGACGAGCCGCCGCCGGGGTGGCGCCTCGCCGATCCACAACAGGTAAAGCCGGTAGCGGCCGCCTTGCTGGCCGGCGAGCCGGTCGGGCTGGTCGAGGAGGTGGCGCCGGCCGACTGGCTGCGGGCCGGCGTTGTCGCGTGGAGCGCCGCCGCGGAGCGGAAGATCGTCGTGACCGACCGGGCGGCCGCAGCGGATCGGCACGCGCTGATCATCCATCCGCCGGTACTGGCGCTCGGTATCGGGTGCGAGCGCTGGTGTGCGCCGGAGGAAGCCGTCGGCCTGGCGCGCGACGCCCTCGCCGCGGCCGGCCTCTCGCCGCAGGCCGTCGCCGCGGTCGTGTCGATCGAGTTGAAGGCCGATGAACCGGCGGTCCATGCCGTCGCCGATGCGCTCGGCGCACCGGCGCGGTTCTTCCCGGCCGCTGCGCTGCTGGCGGAGACGGCGCGGCTGAGCGTGCGCTCGGAAGCCGCCTTTCGCGCCGCCGGGTGCTGGGGGGTCGCCGAAGGCGCCGCCCTGGCGGCGGTTGGAGCGGAGGGTGCCCTTGCCGTGTCGCGCCGGCAATCGCCGCATGCGACCTGCGCGATCGCTCGCGCTCCGGTGCCGCTCGATGCGGCGACAATCGGCCGGCCGCGCGGCCGGCTGGCGCTCGTCGGCATCGGGCCGGGCGACGCGGCGTGGCGCACGCCGGAAGCCGGCGCCTTGCTGGCCGCCGCCGAGGACATTGTCGGCTACCGGCTCTATCTCGACCTGCTCGGCGAGGCGATCGCCGGCAAGCACCGCCACGACGGCGCGATCGGGACCGAAGCCGAGCGCGCGCGCCTCGCGCTCGATCTGGCCGCCTCGGGCCGCCTCGTGGCGTTGGTTTCGTCCGGCGATCCCGGCATTTATGGCCTTGCCGCGCTGGTTTTCGAACTGCTCGACCGGGAGGCCCGGCGCGACTGGTCGGCCGTCGAGATTGTCGTCGCGCCGGGCGTTAGCGCGATGCAGGCGGCCGCCGCCCGCATCGGAGCGCCGCTCGGCCACGATTTTTGCGCCGTCTCGCTGTCCGATTTGCTGACCCCGTGGGCCGCGATCCGCGTTCGCATCGAAGCGGCCGCACAGGGCGATTTCGTCATCGCGCTCTATAACCCGCGCTCGGCGCGGCGGCCGACTCTGCTTGCCGCGGCGGCCGCGATCATCACCGGCCACCGCCCGCCGGAAACGCCGTGCGTTCTCGCGCGCAATCTCGGACGGGCCGGCGAGAGGACGGAAATCCTGCCGCTCTCGGCGTTGGCCGCAGCGGCGGCCGACATGCTGAGCCTCGTCATCGTCGGCAACCGCCAGACCCGCGTGCTTGCGGGTCCGCCGCCGCGCCTCTATACGCCCCGCGGCTATTTTGCAGGCGAGCGGCGGTGACGGTGCATTTCATCGGTGCGGGTCCCGGCGCACCGGACCTGATCACCGTGCGCGGCCTGCGCCTCATCGAGCGGTGTCCGGTATGTCTTTACGCCGGCTCGCTGGTACCGCGCGAGATCGTCGCGGTCGCGCCCGCAGGCGCGCGCATCATCGATACCGCGCCGCTGACGCTCGACGAGATCATCGACGAGATGGCGGCGGCGCATCGCGCCGGCCTCGACGTTGCGCGGCTGCATTCCGGCGATCCGTCGCTTTACGGCGCCATCGCCGAGCAGATGCGGCGGCTCGACCGACTGGCGATCGCGTATGACATAACGCCTGGCGTGCCGGCCTTTGCCGCCGCCGCCGCCGCGCTGCGCCGCGAATTGACGCTGCCCGATGTGGCGCAAACGATCGTCCTGACCCGCACCGCTGTGCGCGCCTCGGCAATGCCGGCGGGCGAGAACCTCGAACGCTTTGCCTCGACCGGCGCGACGCTGGCGATCCATTTGTCGATCGCCAATCTCGCGCGCGTCGTACGCGAGATCTTGCCTTTTTACGGCGCGTCGTGCCCGGCGGCCGTCGCCTATCGGGTCGGCTGGCCGGACGAATTGCTGCTCCGCGGCACGCTGGCCGATATCCGCGATCAGGTGAAAGTCGCCGGCATCACGCGAACGGCGCTGATCCTGGTTGGCCACGCACTCGCCGGCAGCGGCGCCGACAGCCGGCTCTACGCCGCCGACCACCATCATACGATGCGGCCGGCCGGCCGGCTATGATCCGCCGGCCGCCGCCGGCTCAGGGGCGCGCACCAGCCGCGGCCCGCGGCCGCCGGCAAGCCGCGCCTGGGCGGCGGGGTGACCCTGTGCCGCGGCCTTCTCATACCAGCTGCGCGCCGCCTCTGGATCGGGCGCCAACCCGATGCCGAGGGCATAGAGATCGCCGAGCGCCGTCTGCGCCTCCGGCATGCCCTGCTGCGCCGATTTCAGATACCACGCGGCCGCCTCCGCATCCCGCGCGACGCCGTCGCCGCGGCTCAACATGACCGCAAGGTTGTATTGCGCCGTCCGTTCCCCCTGCTCGGCGGCTCGCAGATACCACGCCATCCCCTCGGCCGGATCGCGGGCCACGCCCTCGCCGCTGCAGTAAAGAAGGCCAAGCTGCAGCTGGGCGCCGGCGTGGCCCGCGTCGGCGGCGCGGCGAAACCATGCGGCGGCCGCGGCGGGATCCCGTTCGCCCCAGGCCCCCGACAGGGCATTCTGCCCGACGATCAGCTGCGCCGCGACGACGCCGGCCTCGGCCGCCGCCCGGTAGCAGCGGACCGCCTCGGCGCGATCGCCAAGCTCGGCACCGTCTTCGGCATAAAGATGCCCGAGTTGAAGCAGCGCCGGCCCATAGCCGTGCTCGGAGGCATGCCGCAACAGCTGTTCGGCCGCCTCGCGGTCGGGCGGTGCGCCGGCGCCGCGCAGGCGCATCGCCGCCAGCACGGTCGCCGCCTCGTCATCCCCGACACCCGCCGCGCGCAGCAGCCACTGTGCCGCCGCTTCCGTATCCTGCGCCACACCGTTTCCGGAAAGATAAAGCTGCGCCAGTCGAACCTGCGCACGCACCATGCCCTGCTCGGCGGCGCGCGCCAGCCACTGCGCCGCTATCGCCGGATCGCGCTCGATACCGCTGCCATTGAGCCGGCACACGGCAATGTTGAATTGCGCCAGCGCGTGCCCCTGTTCGGCCGCCCGTTCGAACCAGCGGGCCGCATCCGCAGGCCGCTGCGGCACTCCTTCGCCGCAGGTATGCAGCCGCCCGAGCTGAAACTGCGCCTCCGGGTCGCCCTGTTCGGCGGCCGCGCGGAACCACAACACCTCCTCGATCTGACCCGCGTGCAGGCGGGCGAGCGCCAGCATCGCACCGACATGCCCTGCGCGCGCCGCGCGGCGCAGGTGCGTTTCCGCCGCGATGCGGTTCTCCGGTGCACCACTGCCTTCCATCAAGAGCAGGCCGAGATGATAGCAAGCCCGGGCGTTGCCGCGCTCGGCCGCCTGCTGCAGCAACGCGGCGGCCCGCGACTGATCGCGCGGCACGCCCTGCCCCGTGTCGCATAGCAGCGCCAACGCAATCTGGGCATCGACATTGCCCCGCGCCGCCGCCTTTTCATACCAGGCGGCGGCAACCGCGGCGTCGGCTTCGGTGCCGTGGCCGTTGGCGTAGATGATGCCGAGCCCGAGTTCCGCCATCGGATGGCCCTCGGCGGCAGCGCTCAGATACCACTGGTAGGCCGCGCCGTAATCGATCTCGCAGCCGATGCCGCGCGCATACATGTAGCCGAGATGCGCCTGGGCGTTGACAAGGCCTTGCTCCGCCGCCGCGCGACACCAGGCAAACGCCTCGGCCGCGTCGGCCGCAACCGCGAGGCCGTGCGGAAACATCAATACCCGGTTGCGCTCGGCGGCGGCCCGGTCGCGTTCCGCGGCGCGGCGATACCATTCGGCGATGCCGGCCTGTGCCTCGCCGCCGCTGAGATAGGCGAGGCTCATCTGGTACTGCGCCTCGGCATGGCCCTGTTCCGCGGCACGACGAAACCAGACGAGCGCGTCGCTGAGATTGCCGATCAGGCCGTCGCCGCGGGCATAGAGCAGGCCCAGACGATACTGTCCCTCGGCATCGCCGGCCTCCGCCGCGCCCAGCAAGCAGTGCAGCGCCCGGCGGTGATTGCCGGCGGCGGCGGCGGCCAGCCCGGCCCTGACTCGGCGGTCGGGGCGATCGCGGCCAGGAACCCGCGACCGCTCAGGGCTCACGCATTGCCTCGTCCGCCCCGCGGATGGCGCCGTTGATCATGTACATCAGGATCGACCGGGTGCCGATATGCACGTCGGCTGTCAGCGTCATGCCCGGGATCAGGCGGAAGCCGTCGGGAACATTGTGCAGATGAACGCGGGTCAGATCGACCCGAACCTTGTAATAGGGATGCTGGGTCGGCTGGCCGTTGTTTTCGTCGGTGGCAAACGACCCCTCGCTGATCCACCGCACCCGCCCATCGACCATGCCGTGCGCGATGAAATCATAGGCGTCGAGCTTGACCTTGACGGGGTCGCCGGGGCGGATGAACCCGACATCGCGCGGCCGGATATGAACTTCGGCCTCGACCGGTGAGTGCAACGGCGCCAGATAGATCAGCGGGTCGCCCTCCTTCAGCACCGAGCCGACCGACAATTTTGCCAATTTAAGCACGACGGCATCTTCGGTCGCGACGAGCCGCACGAGATCCTTGTGCTTGACCGCCTTGTCGAGCTTCTGGATCGCGTCGTCGCGCTGATTGCGGGCGGTGACCAGCTCCTTGCTCGCTTCGCCCAGCCATTGCTGCACAAAGGCGGCGCGCGTTGCGGTCGTCGCCTGCAATTGGTGCTGCGCTTCGACCAGTGCGTTCTTATCGTATTCGGTCTGGCGCAGCAGCTCGGTCTTTTGATCGGCCGCCTCGAGTAGATTGAGCCGGCTGCCGACCTGCGCAGCGGCCAGGGTCGCGCGCATCTGCTCGATTTTTTTGGCGAGCTCGCCGCGGTCGGCATACAGCGTCGCATCGTTTTGCAGCTTGGTGACCGTCGCGGTGTATTGCGCCATCTGAGCGTCATAGGCACGTATCTGATCGTCGAATTGCGCCTTGCGCTGGAGATAGTAGCCGCGCTGCAGCTGGCCATAGCGAGCGACCGACGGATCGGCGCTCGGCGGCGGCTCGTACGGCCGGCCGGAAAGCTCGGCATTGCAGCGTGCAATCTCGGCGTCGAGACTGGCGATCTGCAGCTTCAGCGCGTCGACATCGGCGGTGGCGAAGGTCGGATCGAGCGTCGCCAGCACATCGCCGGCCTTCACCTGCTGGCCTTCGCGGACGTTGAGGGTCTTGATGATCGAGGGATCGAGAGCCTGCAGCACGGTGGTCGGCTGCGTCGTGACGATCTCGCCGGAAATGCTGGTGACGACGCGGTCGATCCGGGTCACGATCGACAATACGAACGCGGTGACGACAAGAACCGCCAGGACATAGATCGTCGAGCGGATGCCGGTCGGCTCCGGCGCCTCGATAATCTCGGCGGTCTCCGATTGGAAGAGCCGGATGACGGCTCCTGCCGGCGCGTCACTGCGCGGCGGTTTGCCGTAACGGAATGATTTCATGCGATGACGGCCTGAGGTGCAGATGACGATGCTGCAGGTGCCACAACCCTGCATAGATGTCGCAACGCTCCAGCAGCTCCTGGTGCGTTCCGCTGTCGTAGACGGCGCCGCGCTCGAGGACGACGATGCGATCCGCGGCGACGAGCGATGACAGACGGTGCGAGATGATGATCAGCGTGCGGCCGGCGGCAATCTGCTGCAGGTTGGCGTTGACGATCGCCTCGCTGTCGGCATCGAGCGAGCTGGTAGCCTCGTCGAGCATCAGGATGCTGGGGTTGCTCATCAGCGCGCGGGCGATCGCCAGCCGCTGGCGCTGGCCGCCGGACAAATTGGTCGATCCTTCCTGGATGAAGGTCTCGTAGCCGGCCGGCAGCCGCTCGATGAATTCCTCGGCGCCGGCAAGCCGCGCCGCCCGCACGATCTCTTCGAACGTCGCGTGCGGCTTAGAGGCGGCGATCGTTTCGCGGATCGTGCCGCGGAACAGGAAATTCTCCTGCAGTACGACGCCGAGGCTCGAACGCAGATGATCAACATCGAACTCCCGCAGGTCGTTGCCGTCGACCTTTATGAGCCCCGTATAGTCGGTGTGAAGCGCCTGCAGCAGCCGGGTCACAGTCGTCTTGCCCGAGCCGCTGCGGCCGACGAGACCGAATACCGTGCCCTCGGGAATCGTGAACGATACGCGGTCGAGTGCCGGCGACATCGCGCCGGGGTACTTGAAGGTCACGTCGCTGAATTCGATGCGGCCGGCCAGCGGCGTGCGGATGCCGCGCCCGGAACGCCCCGGCTCGGGCGCGCGATTGACAATGCGCGAGCAGCGTTCGAGCGAGCGGCGCGCCTCGTCGATCTGAACGATCGATTGCGCCGCCTGGATCACCGGCAGCGTTACCCGCTGCGTCATGATCATGAACGCGAAGATGGCGCCCAGATACATCGGGTCCTGGTTGACCAGCGCCAGGTAGACCGCGACGGCGATGACGCCGTTGGTCATCAATACCTGCAGCGGGTGGACAATCGTCTGTAGCAGGTTGGAGGTCAGCCCTTCGTCAAAGCGGGCTTCGGTGACCCGCGCCACGCGCTCGTCGAACTCGTGCCGCTTGCGTGCATCAAGCGCCAGCGATTTCACCGCCCGGATGCCGTACACCGCCTCGACGAGCGTCGTGCCGCGCGCCACCTCCGCCTGGACAACGACGTTGACCTTGCGCCGTATCGTCGGCAGCAGAGCAACAAGGACAACGCAGATAGCCAGGCAGATGCACAGCACGACCGCCGTCATGATCGTGCTGACCATGAACATGACCGGCAGAAAGATCACCAGCACGAACGAGTCGAGCAGCGTCCCGAACAATTGCTGCGTCAGAAACTGTCGCACGCGGTAGATCTCATTGAGGTCGTGCACGATCTCGCCGGTCGGCGTCTGTTCAAAAAAGTCGATCGGCAGGTTCAACATCTTGTTGAACATGTGCGTCCAGAAGCGCGCATCGACCCGCGTCGTGACCCACAGCACGAGATAGCGGCGCAAATGAAAGAAGATCGTGTCGAACACCAGAAGCACGATGAAGGCAATGCAGATCATCGTGTAGGTGCTGAGGCTGCCGTAGTACATGACGCGGTCAACCATGACGCGCCAGAACATGACCGGCGACAGCGCCAGACAGCCGAGCAGGACCGCGCAAATCATCAGATCGCGCATGACCCGCCGGTCGTGCAGCAATTGGCCGATGATCCAGGCAAAGCCGAACGGGCGATCGGCGTCGCGCAGGCGGTAATCGCGTTTCAGCAGGATGACCTCGCCGGTCCAGGCGGCGGTGAAACGCGCTTCGTCGAGCGCCAGCAGCGCCTCCTCATCGCCGCCCGGATCGCGCAGCAGCGCCAGCGGAGGGCGGCCGGCACCCTCGGTCCGCGCCTGCAGCAGCACCATCGCGCCGCCGTTGCGCAGCAGCACGAGCACCGGCAGTGCCGAACCCATATTGAACAGGTCGCTCCACCGCAGCCGCGCGGTATGCGCGCGCAGCCCCGACGCCCGCGCAATGCGCAGCACCTCCGCGACCGACACGTCGGCGGATGTCAGCTGATGGTCCCGCATCACCTGCTCCCGCGACAGGTGCACTTCGCGGTACCGCGCCGCTATCACCAGGCTGTCTAATAACGAGCCCGCCGGGCCGTCGGCCTCGCCAGGCTCGCCGCTGTCAGGTTCCATCAGGACCAGCGTCACGGTTTCGTCACCTCTTTGCGATGTGCCGGCACGGGCAGCGCGCCGCCGCCCGGCCCTGATTTTGCCCGGCCCGCCGAGCGGAGCGTCGGCAGGCGCAGCGGGTTCGTTAGCGCCGGAAAGTTAATAAATTTGAAAAATGCCGAAAAATCCCTAAAAATGCAACTGCAACGCGATCGATCTGAATCATTACTCCCTTATTCGGTTAAGGCTCTCGCGCCTCGACACGTTCGTCGGCGCGGTGATCTGCTCCCGATCTCTTTATCTCAAACCGACAAAGACGGAGAGTGCGGCTGCCGGCGAAAATTAGCCGAGCGGTGGAGAGGACGCAAGCCGGGACGCCAAAACAGGCTCACCCTGCCGGCGTCGAACGGCCGTGCAACGTCCCCTGGCGCGAGGCGCAGCCTCAGCGCCGCCTCGGCGACGCTTCGTTGGCGAGCGGCGAGGTGATGTCGGCAAACGATGTCTTCAGTGACGTGCGCACGTCGATGACGGTCGGCTGGCGCGCCGCGATCGCCTCCTGCAGCGCCGGCCCGAGCCGCGCCGGGTCCTCGACCCGCTCGCCGCGGCAGCCCATCGCGCGGGCGATCGCGGCATGGTCGAAATCGTTGAACTCGGCGGCAAACGGTCCGCCGCCATGCAGAACCCAGCCGAGCGCGTTGTTGTTGAACACGACCGTGACGATCGGGATGTCCTGTTCGATCGCCGTCATCATGCCGTTCATCGTCATCGCAAAGCCGCCGTCGCCGCATACTGCGACGCAGGGCCGGTCCGGATGGACGAGCTTGGCGCCGAGTGCCGCCGGAATGGCGAACCCCATCGGCCCCGACCCGGCCGCCTGGAGAAAGCCGCCGGCCATCCTGGTCTGGTAGAAATGCGTCATCAGGATGCGGTTCTCGCCGGCGTCGCAGGTCACGATCGCGTTGTCCGGCAGGTTGCGCATCAACTCGCCGATCGCGCGCTGCGGCAGGATCGGCTTGTCATCGGACTGATATTCCCGCGCATCGAAATAGCCGTGCGCCTTGCGGTGCCCGGCGACCCGCTGCTGCGCCGCGTCACGGCGGCCGTTGGCGCGTGGCCGCACCGCCTCGCACAGCGCCGCCATGACCTGTGCCGCGTCGCCGAGCACGACCTCTTCGGCCGGGAACGTCCACGATGCGTTTTTCGGCTCGATATCGACCTGGATGAACGATTGCCGCGTCGGATCGAGCAGCTTGCCGTTTTCCCATGCGGTATCGCTGGGCGAGAGTTTCGAGCCGACGACGAGCACGACATCGGCCTCGCCGAGGCAGGCATTGGCCGCCGCCGTGCCGAACGTGCCGAAGACGCCCAAGGCCAGAGGGTGCGTCTCGGGGAACGTGCCCTTGCCGGCGGCCGTCGTCGCCACCGGCAACCCGGCGGTCTCGGCAAGTTGTTGCAATTGGTCATAACCTTGGGCGATGCGCACGCCGTTGCCGGCGATGATGACCGGCGTGCGGGCATTGAGGATGCGCTCGGCGGCGGCGGCGATTTGCACCTGATCGGCCGGGGGCGGCACCGGCGGCAGGTAGTAGCGTGTCGGATAGAGCGCCGGCGCGGCTTCCGGTCCTACATTGCCGGCCAGGGAATCGTGGCTGAACAGGATTGCCACCGGCCCCGGCTGGCCGGCCAGCGCGTGCTTCAGCGCGAGCTGCGTCGCCTGCACGGCGGCGAGCGGCTCCTGCGCCTGCATGACATGCTTGGTGATGCCGCTGAAGGCGCGGCGCGCGTCCCAGCTGCCATAATCGCCGGTCGCCTGCTGGTAGGGCGCATGCAACTGAAAATGCGGCGCGTCGCTGAAATCGGTGAGGAGGATCATCGGCGACGACGACAAATGCGCTTCGAGCGTACCGAGCAACCCGTTGCCGAGTACCCACGGCCCCTGCCCGATCATGACGCCCGGCTTGCGGGTCAGCCGGCCGTAGACCTCGGCCATGACGCCGGCGAGCGATTCCTCGCGCACCAGCACGGTGCGGATCTGGTTCTGGTGCTGCGACAGGCCGGAGATGATGCGGCCCGTGTGGCCGCCGGAGATGCCGAAGACGTATTCGATGCCAGCCTCCGCCAAGACCCGCGCGACCAGCACCCGCGCCGGCAATTCTTCCGTCAGCATCTTCTCGATGGCCATCGCCTTCCTCCCTCGCAGCCGCGCCAGCTTGCCTCGCCGACCGCGCGATGACAATGCCGCGGACGCCGTCGGCCGCTTGTCGCTGCCGCCGCGCATTGAGGCTTGCCGCGGTGGCGATTATGCTCCGGGCGATGCCCGTTCTGCCCCGCGCCATCCTGTTCGACCTCGACGACACGATCCTTGCCGCCTTCGGTCAATCGCCCGAGCAGTGGCAGCGCGTCATCGGCGAGTTTGCCGCCCATCTCGCGCCGCACGAGCCGGCGGCGGTCATCGACGCGATCCAGGCCTACTCGCGCTATCTCTGGGCCGACCAGGCGCGGCACAAGGATTGGCGGCACCGCATCGGGGATGCGCGGCGCCATATCGTCGCCAGCGCGTTCGCCGAGATCGCAGCGAGCGGCGGCGCGGCGGCGCCGCCGCTCGAAATCTGCCATGCCGTCGCCGACCGCTTCAACATCGTGCACGAAGCCGAATTGCGCATGTTCCCGGGCGCGCACGAGACGCTCGACCGGCTGAAGGAACGGGGCATACGGCTGGCGCTCGTCACCAACGGCGCCGCCGAGCCGCAGCGCAGGAAGGTCGTGCGCTTTGCGCTGGAACACCGCTTCGATCACATCCAGATCGAGGGTGAGCACGGCTTCGGCAAGCCCGAGGAACAGGCCTACCGGCATGCGATGGCCGCGCTCGGCGTCACGGCCGGCGACACGTGGATGGTCGGCGACAATCTCGAATGGGAGGTCGTCGCACCGCAACGGCTCGGCATTTACGCGATCTGGTACGACGGCTATGGCATGGGCCTGCCGCCGGGATCGCCGGTCCGCCCCGACCGCATCATCCGCGCCCTCCCCGAGTTGCTCGCGGACGGCGGTTAAGCAAAGCCCAATCCGCCGTCCCGGCGGCCCCGACATCACCGACTCTGCGGCAATTCGATCGGCGCACAGTTGCGGCGGCCGGACAACAGGCAATCTTCGAGATTGCTCTCGTGGCGCAACGCTTCCACGAGGAAATAGCCGGCAACGACGAGCAGCAGCACGAGGATGAGGCCGATGATCGCGCCGCGGCGCGAGGGCGGCTCGTATCCGTTGTCGCGCGGATCGTCTCCGCCGGGCTCCGTAGTCATCAGTTTATCTGCGCTATCGTGCTGCCGATGCGGCAGCGTCCTGACGGTGATAAGGCGGCGCTTGCAGCCGCGTCCCCGCGGTGCTGTTATCGCTGAAGAAGCAAAGAACGGGGGAGGACATGCGCGCATCGATATTCGCAGCGGGGATAGCGGCGATGGCGACGGCGCCGGCGATGGCTGCCGGGCTCGTCGTAACCTCGCCTGACCTCGGGAACGGCGGCCGCATGCCGCTCGCGACGGTGTTCAACAGCTTCGGCTGCACCGGCCAGAACCGCTCGCCGGCGCTTGCCTGGTCGGGCGAGCCGGCCGGCACGAAAAGCTTTGCGATCACGATGTTCGACCCGGACGCGCCGACCGGCAGCGGCTTCTGGCATTGGACGGTGTTCAACATTCCGCCCGACGTTCATTCACTGGCCGCCGACGCGGGCGCGCAGGGATCCTCGGCAATGCCGCAGGGTGCCGGCGAGGGACGCAATGATTACGGGTTCTCCTATTACGGCGGCCCGTGCCCGCCACCCGGCCCGGCGCACCATTACCATATCACCGTCTACGCCGTGAAAGTCGCCAGGTTGCCGCTGAACGGCGATTCGTCCGGCGCCGTCGTCGGCTTCAATCTGCATTTCAACACGCTGGCGAAGGGGCAAATCATCGGCATATACGGCCGTGCGAAATAGCGCGATCAGCAGACCGGCGCCCACAGCACCTCTTCTATCGCATCGGCGCCGGTCGCCAGCATGACGAGCCGGTCGAAGCCGAGCGCGATGCCGGCGCAATCCGGCATCCCAAATTCGAGCGCCGCAAGGAAATCCTCGTCGATCGGATAGGTCTCGCCGTAGAGCGCCTGTTTTTTCGCCTGGTCGGTGGCAAAACGGCGGCGCTGCTCGGCGGCGTCAGTCAACTCGCCGAATGCGTTGGCCAGTTCGAGCCCGCACACGTACATCTCGAAGCGTTCGGCAAGCCGCGGATCCTCAGGCTTCGGCCGTGCGAGCGCCGCCATCGCGATCGGGTAGTCATAGAGGATTGTCGGCGCGTCAAGCCCGAGGCGCGGCTCGATGCGGTCGAGAAAAACGCGGAAAAACAGCGTTTCCCAATCGTCGCCCGGATGCGGCGCGATGCCGATCCGCGCCGCGGCGGCGGCGAGTGCGGCAAAGTCGGGAACCGCGGGATCGGGCGTCGTCGCCAGCAGATCGATGCCGGCATAACGGGCAAATGCGTCGGCGACGGTCAGACGCTGCCAAGCGCGGCGGGCATCGGCGGTGCGGCCATGCCAGCGGTATGCCGCGGCGCCGACGGCCTGCTGGACGCGGTGCAGCAGCGCCTCGCACTCGACCATCAGGTCGCGGTAGGACGCGCCGGCGCAATACCATTCAAGCATCGCGAATTCGGGATGGTGCGTCGCGCTTTGCTCGCCGTCGCGGTAAACCGGCGCCAATTGCCAGATTCGCTGCATGCCGCCGGCGACGAGCTTTTTCATCGCGAATTCCGGCGAGGTATGCAGATAGCGCCGCTTTGCCACACCGTCGCGCGGATCGTGCAGGACGGTCGCGAACGCCTTCAAGTGCGGTTCGAGGCCGGGGCTTGTCTGCAGCGCCGGCGTCGCGACTTCGACATAGTTCGAGGCGACGAAAAATTCGCGCACCGCGGCGAGAACGCGGCCGCGAGCATCGAGCCGGGCGCGGCGCGCGGCGAGACGCTCGGGGTGCCACCACGGCGCGCTCAACGCGCGCCCCGGTTCGCGATTTCCGGTGCATTCCGCTTTGCGCGGCGTTTCCAAGCTGGTAGGAAGCCGGCCAAATCCCCACTTTCTCCGCGATAGCAGCAGCGAGACGATCCGCTCATGCCGAAGATTAATGCCATCGACCTGAAACCCGGCAACGTCCTGGAACACCAGAACAAGCTGTGGCTCGTGCTGAAACGCGAGATCGTCCAGCCGGGCAAGGGCGGCGCCTTCGCCCAGATCGAAATACGCGACCTGCGCAGCGGCAACAAGGCGACCGAACGTTTTCGCACGCAGGAGGCGGTCGAGCGCGTGCGCCTCGACGAGAAGGAGATGCAGTTTCTCTACATGGAGGGCGACAATGCTACCTTCATGGACAGCGACACGTTCGAGCAGGTGCAGGTGCCGCGCGACCTGATCGGCGACCCGGCCGACTTCCTGCAGGACGGCATGGTGTGCAAGGTCATGACCTATGAGGGAACCCCGCTGTCGATCGAAATATCGCCGTCGGTCGTCATGGAGGTCGTCGAGGCAGACCCGGTCGTGCGCGGCCAGACCGCGTCGTCGTCATACAAGCCGGGGCGGCTCGAAAACGGCCGCCGCGTCATGCTCCCGCCGCATATCGAGGCCGGCACCCGCATCGTCGTCAGCACCGCCGACGGCAGCTACGTCGAACGCGCCAAGGACTGACCGCCCGGGTGCGGCGTGGCGATTCGCTCGCCGATCATCAATGTCATGGCGAACGCCGCGCTGAAGGCGGCGCGCGGATTGGTGCGCGACTTCGGCGAGGTTGAGCAGCTGCAGGTCTCAGTGAAAGGACCGGGCGAGTTCGTCTCGACCGCCGACCTGCGGGCCGAGCGCACGCTGAGATCGGAGCTGTCGAAGGCTCGCCCGGGCTACGGCCTGCTTTTCGAAGAAGGCGGCGCCAGCGACGGCAGCGACCCGCATCATCGCTGGATTGTCGATCCGCTCGACGGCACGACGAATTTCCTGCACGGCATTCCGCATTTCGCGGTGTCGATCGGATTGGAGCGCGACGGCGAGATCGTCGCCGGCATCGTCTACGAGCCTACGCGCGACGAGATGTTCTGGGCCGAAAAGGGCGCCGGCGCCTATCTCAACGACCGCCGGCTGCGGGTGTCGGCGCGGCGCCGCCTGGAGGATGCGGTGATCGGCACCGGCATCCCGTTTCGCGGCCGCGGCGATCACCCGGCCTATCTCGCCACGCTCGCCCGCGTCATGGCGGCGACCAGCGGCGTGCGGCGATTGGGCGCCGCCGCGCTCGACCTCGCCTATGTCGCCGCCGGGCGGTACGAAGGATATTGGGAATTCGCGCTGTTTCCGTGGGACATCGCGGCCGGCATCCTGTTGGTTCGCGAGGCGGGCGGCTTTGTCAGCGACCTCGCCGGTGGCCAGACGATGTTGGCGAGCGGCGATGTGCTGGCCGCCAACGGCGCGCTGCATCTGCCGCTGGCGGCGCTGATCCGGGACGCGCTGCGCCCGCCGGCACGGATCGCGACATAATGCCTGCCTGACCATCGCGCGGCAAAGCAGCTTGCCGGGAGGCGTCGCTGCGCGCGCGACGGTGGGTCGCTTGGCCGCGTCCGAGGCCAGCCAGATTTCGGTGTTCGCGACGCCGGCCATCGGTTAATTTGCCGGGTCGTCGGTGATCATCGGCATGCGCCGTCCCGGCGGCGGCCTCATGGGGTTTGCGATTACGTGACTCGCGATGTCTGAGCGCGTCGCCGCGGCGGTACAGCCGGAACGACGGAGCCAGATGGCTCGTGCGCACCGCGTCGTCCTGCGGATGGTGCTGTTTCTCGCCGTCGTCATCGCCCTCGTCGTCGCGCTCGGACGGCCTCTGGTTATTGCCTTCATGGGCAATCCGGCGGTCAACGGGCTGATCCTCGGCATCCTGATCGCCGGCATCGGCTATGTCTTCCGCCAGGTGCTGCTGCTCGGCCCGGCGACCGACTGGATCGACAGCTTTCGCGAGCGGCTGGCGGCGCGCGACCTGACCGCGCCACCCGGTCGCCCGCCGCGCCTGTTGGCGCCGATGGCGCGCATGCTGGGCGGCCGGCAGAGCGGCCGGGTCAGCCTGTCGGCGACCTCGCTGCGCACGCTGCTCGACGGCCTCGCCTCGCGGCTGGACGAGACGCGCGAGACCTCGCGCTACCTGATCGGCGTCGTCATCTTTCTCGGCCTGCTCGGCACGTTCTGGGGATTGCTCGAAACCGTGCGCTCGGTCGGCAGCGTCATCGGCGGGCTCGACACCGGCGGCGGCGATCTCGCGCACGCCTTCGCCAACTTGAAAACCGGGCTGGAGACGCCGCTGCACGGCATGTCGACTGCCTTCAGCGCTTCGCTGTTCGGCCTGGCGAGCAGCCTTGTGTTGGGTTTTCTCGATCTGCAGGCGGGGCAGGCGCAGAACCGCTTTTACAACGACCTCGAAGAATGGCTGGCGACCTACACGCGGCTGTCGGGCGGGCCGTTCGGCGAGGGCGGCGACGCCTCGATGCCGGCCTATCTGCATGCGCTGCTCGAGCAGACCGCCGACAGTCTGGAAAATCTGCAGCGCATCCTGGCGCGCGGTGAAGAGGGTCGGATCGCCGCCAACAACACGCTGGTCGGACTTACCGACCGGCTCGGCGTGCTCGGCGAGCACATGAAGGCCGGCCAGCTGCTGATGCTGAAGCTGGCCGAGAACCAGATGGAATTGAAGCCGTCGCTGAGCCGGCTCGCCACCGCGGCGGAGAATTCCGTCGGCCAGGACGACGTGTTGCGCGCCCACCTGCGCAACATCGAAGCCTATGTTGCGCGGCTCACCGAAGACATCGCGGAAGGGCGGGTGCGCAGCGTCCAGGAAGTGCGCCAGGAGATCCGCATCCTCGCGCGTACGATCGCCGCGCTCGCCGAAGAAAGCGGCCGTTAGCCTGGCCGCCGCATGCCGCTAGCGAGAAGCCGCCACCGGCGCTCCAGCATCGACATATGGCCGGGGTTTGTCGACGCCCTGGCACAGCTGTTGATCGTCATCATCTTCATCCTGCTGGTCTTCACGGCCGGGCAGTTCTTTCTGTCGAACGCGCTGTCCGGCCGCGACAAGGCGCTGAAGCAATTGCAGGCGCAGATCAGCCAGTTGGGCGACCTGTTGTCGCTGGCGCGCACCCAAAACGCGCAACTCACAGCGAGCGCCGTCGACCTGCGGGCGCAGCTGAAAGCGACGCTTGCCGAGCGCGAACGGCTCAATGCCCAGATCGGCGCCTTGACGCTGCGCGCCGAAATCGCGGAGCGTTCGCTGTCGGCGCAGCAGAAGTTGAGCGCGGCGGCGCAAACCCAGGTCGACACGCTCAATGCCTCGATCGCCGCGCTGCGCCAGCAGCTGGCGCAAATCGCCGCAGCCCTCGACGTGTCGCAGGCGAAAGTCAAAAACCAGGAGCTGCAGATTGCCGATCTCGGCAAGAAGCTCAATCTGGCGCTCGCGACGAAAGTCCAGGAGCTGGCCCGCTACCGCTCCGAATTCTTTGGCAAATTGCGCCAGGTCATCGGCAACCGGCCCGACATCCGCGTCGTCGGAGACCGTTTTGTGTTCCAGTCGGAGGTGCTGTTCCAGCCCGGCAGCGCCGATCTGAGCGACGCCGCAAAAAAGCAGCTCGATCCGGTGGTCGCCGCGCTGAAGCAGATCGCCGAGAAGATCCCGCCCGACATCAATTGGGTGCTGCAGGTCAACGGGCATACCGATCATCGGCCGATCCACAATGCTCAGTTCGCGTCGAACTGGGAATTGTCGGCGGAGCGGGCGATTTCGGTCGTGCGCTACATGATCAGCCAGGGCATTCCGGCCGAGCGGTTGGCCGCCGCCGGGTTTGCCGACACCGAGCCGCTCGACCCGGGCAACACGCCCGATTCCTTGCGCCGCAACCGGCGCATCGAACTCAAATTGAGCGAGCACTGAGGGCTTGCCACGACGCGCCGGTGAGCCTATGGGCTCGCCGTGACTGAATTCGTTCCGGCTGGTGAGCGCAGCGAAGCCGCCGAGCGGACGGTCGACGCAGCCGAACCGCGCCTGCGCGACAGCGATCTGTTCCTGGTCATGCTGGCGGGCGGCACCGGCGTTCTCGCCGGCTTCGGGGTGCTCGCGATCGATCTGCTGCTCGCGGCGATCCGCTTTCTCGCCTTCGGCCTGCCGCCGGGCACGCATCTGAGCAGCGCGAACGGGCTGGCATGGCCGCGCCTGCTGATGATGCCGATTGCCGGCGGCATCCTCGTCGGCGTCGCCAAACTGGTGCTGCGCCGCTGGCGGCCGCGCGAGGTCGTCGATGCGATCGAGGCGAACGCGCTGTTCGGCGGCCGCATGTCATTGGGCGACAGCATCGGCCTTGTCGCGGTGACGCTGCTGTCGGGCGGCTTCGGCGCCTCGGTCGGCATGGAAGCCGCCTATACCCAGCTCGGCGCCGCGATGGGATCGCGGCTCGGCGTCCGGCTGGCGCTGCGCCGCGACGACGTGCGCACACTGGTCGGATGCGGCGCCGCCGCAGCAATCGCGGCGGCCTTCAACGCCCCGCTCGCCGGCGCATTCTATGGTTTCGAATTGATCCTCGGCAGCTACACGCTGCAGACGCTGGCACCGGTCGGCTTGGCGGCGCTGCTCGGGGCATTGACGGTGCGGGCACTGAACGGCGGCAATCCGATTTTTGTCGTGTACCACCACACCGATCTGGTGCCGGTCGATTATGCCGCCTTTGTCGTCATCGGCCTGGCCTCCGCCGGGCTCGGTGTGCTGTTGATGAAGGGCGTCACCGGCACCGAGGCGGCATTCCGCCGGCTGGCGGTGCCGCGCTGGCTGCGGCCGGCGACCGGCGGCGTTGTTCTCGGCCTCCTCGGCCTCGCCTTCCCGCAGGCGCTCGGCAGCGGGCACGGCGGAATTTTGCAGGAGCTGCACCTCGGTTATGCGCTGCTGCTGCTGGGCGCCATCATCGCGGCCAAATCGGTCGCGTCGGCGGTTTCGATCGGTGCCGGCTATCGCGGCGGCATGTTCAGTACATCGCTGTTCATCGGCACCCTGTTCGGCGATTTCGTCGGTCAATTGCTGATGCATCTCGCTCCCGAAATGGCCGCCGACCGGGTGCTGTATTCGCTTGTCGGCATGGGCGCGGTGGCGGCGGCGATCGTCGGCGCGCCGGTGACGATGATCATGCTGGTGCTGGAGACGACCGGCGATTTCTCGGCGACGATCGGGGTCATGGTCGGGGTCGTCATCGCGGCATTCGCGGTGCGCTACGGATTTGGCTATTCGTTTGCCACGTGGCGGTTTCACCTGCGCGGGCTGAAGATCCGCAGTCCGGAGGACATCGGCTGGCTCGACGAGATAAAGGTCGGGACGATGATGCGCCGCGACCCGGCGGTGGTCGCCGCCGACCAGCCGGTCACCGAGCTGCTGCGGCGCTACCCACCCGGCAGCACGAAGCAGGTCTTCCTCGTTGACGCCAATGCCCGCTTGTGCGGCGTCGTCGATCCGGCCGAGGCGGCACGGCCCGAGGGCACCGGCGGCGAACAGACGGTCGGCGATCTCGTCAAGGCGCCGCTCGCCTACCTGCTGGCAGGCGACGATCTGCGCGCCGCGCTGATCCGCTTCAGCCGCACTGCGCAGGAAAGCCTTCCCGTTGTCGACAACGCCGACGAGCGCCACGTGATCGGCTATGTCAGTGAAGCCTATGCCTTGCGTCGCTATGCTCAGGAACTGGAACGCCGCCGCAGCGTCGGCGGCGACGATGCCGGCATTTTCAGCCCGACGACCGGCACCGAAGGCGAGGCGCAATAGGCCCCCGCCCGGGGTCAGCTATACCGCGGCCGAAGGCATTTGTGTATAACTCGTGCGGATCGCGATGG
>DATJSO010000013.1:0-6929 GCA_035504075.1 Allostellaceae bacterium
TGGGCGACCGAGGACACCTCGATCCTCGATTTCATCCACGGTGTGCTGCGCGGCGATCTGCCGGGCCCGGCGCGGCCGGAGGACGTGTTGCGCACGGCGATGCAATTCCAGCAGGTCACTGGTCCCGTCATGGCGAAAGCGGTCGAGGACACCGCGTTCTATCGCTATGTGCGGCTGTCGGCGCTGAACGAAGTCGGCGGTGACCCGCGCCGTTTCGGCATGTCGTGCGCTGCCTTCCACCACCTGATGAGCGAGCGCAGCCGGTTGTGGCCGCAGGCGATGGTGACGACCGCGACACACGATACAAAACGCGGCGAAGACGCCCGTCTCAGGATCGCGTTGCTGTCGCAGATGCCGCGCGAGTGGGGCCGCCGCGTCGCGCAGTGGCTGCGCCTCAATCGCCGACATCGCAGTACGCTCGATGACGGCCCGGCGCCCGACCGCAACACCGAGTACCTGTTTTATCAGACGCTGGTCGGCGCATGGCCGCCGCTTCTCGATCCTGCCGATGCGCCGGCGGTGGCCGCGTTCGCCGAGCGCATCGAGGCCGCAATGGTCAAATCGGTACGCGAGGGCAAGCAGCGCTCCAGCTGGAGCTATCCCGACGCCGCCTATGAAGCCGGCCTCGTCCGCTTTGTGCGTGGCGCACTCGACGCCGGCCGGTCCAACCCGTTTCTCGTCGATGTCGCCGCTTTTGTCGGCCTGCTGGCGCGGCCGGCGGCGATCTCGTCGTTGGCGCAGCTGGTGCTGAAGCTGACCGTGCCGGGAGTTCCCGACATTTATCAAGGCGGCGAATTGTGGGATTTCAGCCTCGTCGATCCCGATAACCGCCGGCCGGTCGATTGGCCCGACCGGCAGCGCCTGATCGTCGATATCGACGGGGCAAACCCGGCCGACTTTGCCGCCCGATGGCCCGATGGTCGCGAAAAGCTGTTTGTGACGGCCCGGCTGTTGGCATTGCGGCGCGAGCGGCCGCGCCTCTTTGCGGCCGGCGACTATCAGCCGCTCGAGATCAGCGAGGGACGCAACAGCGACCGCCTTTGCGCCTTTGCCCGCCGCCACGAAGGCACGCTGCTCGCCATTGCGGTGCCGCGCCTCGTCTGGGGCTTGCTGCGCAACGGCGGCGACCCCGAGTTTGGCGCCACTGCGATCACGCTGCCGGGCGCATCCCTCTGGCGCAATGTCTTCACCGGCGCGCGCATCAACGGCGACGAACCGGTGCGCGCCGCCGACCTGCTGCGCGACTTTCCGGTGGCGGTGCTTGTGGGCGAGGTCGCCGTCTAGCTGCGGCGACACTCTTGCGCCGCTACTTGGCGAATGCCGACGGCAAGGCTATAGCTGTCGTCATGCGGGCGTGGCGAAACTGGTAGACGCAACGGACTTGAACGATTTTGAGTGCTCGCCGGGAAACCGGCGATGCAGAACTGCCCAAAGTCGGGGGAACCTGTCGGATGGCAATCCCGAGCCAAGCCCGGAAACGGGAAGGTGTAGAGACTAGACGGGCAGCACCTAAAGCCGCAGCGGCCAGGGTGAAGGGATAGTCCAGACCCCAAACCGGTGCGGCCACCTCAAGTGTCGCGTCGGGCGGCGAAAGCCGTGGCGGGTACGAAAATCCGTTGGGCGAAAGCCCGTGCCGGTTCGATTCCGGCCGCCCGCACCAGCGCACGACAGCATCAACTGCCGGTACGACACTCGCCCGCGCGCCGCACCCGATGCGACAAAACGGGCCGGGCGAGCTTGGCCCGGTTCTGGCATGGTACGGCGCCGAAGGCGGCGAATGCCGCGCCATGCGCTGGGGAGCCAAATCGTCGTGCGAGTGTCACTGAAGGGCGTTTTTGCCGCTGGGCTGCTGTTGACGATGTCGGCCACCGCGGCGGTTCGGGCGGAGGAGCCGATCTATATCGGGTCCTCGATCCCGCTGACCGGCAATGCCGCGTTCTGGGGCCAGCATTCGCGCTGGGGAGCGCAGCTGGCGGTTGACGAGGCGAACGCCGCCGGCGGCGCCTTGGGCCGGCAGATCCGGGTCGAATACCAGGACAACCAGTGCAACCCGACGGAAGCCGTCAAGAGCGTCAGCCAGATGCTGAGCGCCAAGCGGGACGTGGCAATCCTCGACGGCACCTGCAGCTCGGCCGTGCTCGCGATCATGCCGCTGGTGCAGCGGGCGCAGGTTCCGTTTGTCGTCGCCAACGCTACCGCGACCTCGATCGTCGACCAATCCGGGGTCGGCGGCAACAAGTGGACGTTCAAGATCAACCCGAGCGACGGCAGTCTCGCCGTCGCGCTGGTGCAGTATCTCGTTGACCATGAAAGGGACAAGGCGGCGAAGATCGCCGTCGTCGGTGAAGACACCGATTTCGGCCGGGGCGGCGCCAAGGCGCTCTCGGCGGCCCTCGCAACACATGGGCTGAAGCTCGCGTCGGCCGATTTCTACCAGCAGGGCACCCCCGATTTTACGGCGTTGCTGACAAAGCTGCGCGCCGAGAAGCCCGGTCTGATCGCGGTGTACTCGATCGGCGCCGACTTCCAGAACCTGATCCGGCAATATGTCAGTTTTGGTGTCGGCATACCGCTGACCGGGCGCTTGCTGACCGACCTTGTACCGGCCGAGATCATGAAGAGCGGCGCGCTCGACGGCAGCAGCGCGGTGCAACCCTACGTGCCGGAAGTCGATACCCCGGCCGCCAAAAAATTCCTCGCGGAATTCCAGCAGAAATACCACGCGCTGCCGAATATTCTGAGCCGCGAATCCTATGAGGCGACGCGCGTGCTGATCGCGGCGATCAAGCGCGCCGGCAAGGCCGACCCGGCGGCAATCCGCCAGGCGCTGACGAAAACCGATATGAAGTCGATCCTCGGCGCCGAACTCAAATTCGACGATCACAATCTGGCGCACGACCTGGCCGTCATCGTGACGGTCAAGGGCGGCAAGGTCGCGATCGCCGCGTTGAACAGGACTTGAAGCAAGCGGCTGGCGAGCGTTGAACGTGGACCTGCCGACGCTGCTGCAGCTGCTGGTCAACGGGCTTGTGCTCGGCGCGATCTACGCGCTGATCGCGATGGGCTTGGCGCTGATCTTCGGTGTCGTCGAGATCGTCAATTTCGCCCAGGGCGAACTTTACATGCTGGGCGCGATGGCGGCGTATTTCCTGACGATGACGCTCGGCGTCGGCTTCTGGACCAGTGTCGTGCTGGTGACATTGGGCGCTTGCGGCGCCGGAGTCGTGCTCTATGAGGCGCTGCTCGGCCCCTTTGCCGGCAAGGATTTCGAGCGCAGCATCCTGCTGACGCTCGGCTTGTCGATGGTACTGCAGAACGGCGCGGTGGTTTTGTTGACGGCCAACCCGCGCATGGAAACGACTGCCTACACCTATCGACACCTGATGCTGGGCGACGTGCGACTCCCGCTGCTGCGTCTGATCGCGCTGCTTCTTGCAGCGGCGGCATTTGCCGCCGTCTATGTGGTGCTGCACCACACGAGGACCGGCAAGGCGATGCGCGGCGTCGCGCAGAACCGCGCCGCGGCCTTGATGGTCGGCATCGATCCGCGCGCCGCGGCGCGGCTCGCGGTGGCGATCGGCGTCGGCCTGTCGGGGCTCGCCGGCGCCGCCCTCGCCCCCGTCTATTCGGTGCAGCCGACGATGGGCTTTGCCTTCGTGTTCAAGGCCTTCGCGATCATCATCATCGGCGGCCTCGGCAACATCTTCGGTGCGGCGGTATCGGCGGTCGCGCTCGGCATCATCGAGAGCGTCGCCGGCGGCTTTCTGCCGCCGACCATTGTCGATGCGATCGCCTTTGTCGCGATGATCGCGGTGCTGCTGTTCCGGCCGCAAGGACTGTTCGGGCGCGGGGTGCGGGTGTGAACGGCGCCTCGCTGCGGCGCCGCGCGACCGGCGCGGCCGCGCTTGCCCTTTGTGCGACGCTGCCGCTGTGGGGCGGGACGCCGTACGGCCTGGAACTCGGGATTAGTGCGGCGACGTTCACCATTCTCAGCACCGGCCTCAACCTCGTGTACGGCTATACCGGGCTGTTGTCGTTTGCCCAGGTCGCATTTTTCGGCATCGGCGCCTACACGGCGGCGCTGCTGGTGCGCGACGCCGGCTGGCCGATGCTGGCCGGCGCGGCAGCAGGCGGCGCGTTGGCGACGCTGTTCGGCCTCGCCATCGGCTATACGTCGCTGCGCCTGTCGCGCCATGCGTTTGCGATCGTCTCGCTGAGCTTCGCGCTGCTCTGTCTCGTCGTTGCCCGCGACTGGACTTCACTGACGCGCGGCCCGATGGGGCTGCCGGGCCTTATCGCGCCGACGTTGTCGTTCGCCGGGATCGGCCGCCTGCGGCTCGCCGACCCGGCCGCGTTCTACTGGATGATGCTGTTCTACACGGTTGTCGTGCTGGTGCTGCTGCACCGGCTCGTGCGGTCGCGTATCGGCCGTGCCTTCATCGCGATCCGGATGAACCAGCCGCTGGCCGAGAGCCAGGGCATCGACCCCTTGCGGCACCGCCTCCTGGCGATCGGCGTCTCGGCCTTCGTCACCGGCATCGCCGGCGGCCTTTATGTCTTCCATCTGACGATTGTCGATCCGTCGATCTTCGATTTCTACTACACCGAAACGATGCTGATCATGGTCATCATCGGCGGCCCGGGAAGTTTCTGGGGCGTCGTGATTGCCAGTCTCGCCTTCTCGGCGATTCCCGACCTGCTGCGCTTCACGCCCGACCTGCGGATGGTGCTGTACGGCGTAGTGCTGATCGCGGCGATGATCGCCTTTCCGCGGGGTATCGGCGGCTGGGTAGTCGAGCGCCGGCTTACCCGGCTGCGCCGCCGTTTCGCCTCGGCATGAGCAACCGTGCCGGCGGGCGGCCGCTGTTCGAGGTGCGCGGCCTGCGCAAGCGCTATTTCGGCCTGACCGCGGTCGCCGATCTGCGCCTTGCCGTGCCGCCGGGCGCGATCGTCGGGCTGATCGGGCCGAACGGCTCCGGCAAAAGCACGACGATCGACTGCATCACGGGCTTCCAGGCGCCCGACGCCGGCCGGTGGTTTCTCGACGGCGCCGAACTGACGGGGCAACGGCCGCATTGCCACGCCGCGGCCGGGGTTGCGCGCACCTTTCAGACGGTGCGTTCGTACGACGAGCTGTCGCTGCGCGACAACCTCATCGTCGCGGCGCAGAGCCGCGACGGGATCGGCTGGCTCGGGGCTCTGGCCGGTGGCCGCGCGCTGCGCCGGGCCGAGGCGGCGGCGGCGCGGCACGCCGCCGACCTGCTGCAGACGATCGGCCTCGCCGAGCAGGCCGGCGCGCCGGCCGGCATCCTGTCCTACGGTCAACGCAAACTGCTCGCGATCGCCGCGGCGATGATGACGAGGCCGAAATTCGTCGTGCTCGACGAGCCGGTCGCGGGGGTCAACCCCTCGATGATCCTGCGCATCGAGACGCTTGTTCGGCAACTGAACGAAACCGGCGTCACCTTCCTGATCGTCGAGCACAATGTCGAATTCATCATGTCGCTGTGCCGGTCGGTCATCGTCATGGAGCAGGGCCGCAAGATCGCCGACGGACCGCCCTCGCTGATCCGCAACGACCCGCGCGTGCTCGATGCCTATCTCGGGGCCGTCGTCGATGAGTGAGGCAGCGCTGCTCGAAGTCACCGATCTTGCCGCCGGCTACAGCGAAGAGCCGGTGATCCGCGGCATCTCGCTGACAATTGCGGCTGGCAGCATCACGACGATCGTCGGGCCGAACGGGGCCGGCAAATCGACCTTGCTCGGCGCGCTGTACGGTCTCGGCCGGCAGTTTGGCGGCCGCATCGTGTTTGCCGGCGCGCAGATCGAGCGCCTCGCGCCGGGCGAGCGGCTGCGCCGCGGCATCGGGCTGGTGCCGCAGGGCCGCTGCAATTTCCCCCTGATGAGCGTGCGCGAGAACCTCGAGCTTGCCGCCTATACGCTGGCGCGCAGGCAAACCGGGGCGGCGATCGGGCGGATGGTCGAACGCTTTCCGCTGCTCGGAGAGCGCTGGCGGGTGCAGGCCGGTAATTTGAGCGGCGGCGAGCAGCAGATTCTGGAGATGGCGATGGTCATGATGACCGGCCCGAGGCTGCTGCTGCTCGACGAGCCGTCGCTCGGCCTGTCGCCGGGCAACCAGCGTCTGGTATTCGAGACGATCCGGAGCGTTCGCGACGCTGGCGTCAGCGTGCTGCTTGTCGAGCAGAACGCGCTTGCGGCGCTGCGCATTTCCGACCGCGCGATTGTCATGGAGCTCGGCCGCAAGCGCCTCGAAGGCGCCGCGCGGGATGTCTTGGCCGATCCGCTGCTGCGCGTCGCCTATCTCGGCGGCGAACGGGCGAGAGAAGGAACAGCATGAAAGCCGACCGCGTTGCGAGGCTTGCCGTCGATATCGGCGGCACCTTCACCGACTGCGTGCTCGAAGCGGGGGGCGACCGTTGGAGCCGCAAGGTGCTGACGACGCCCGAGGCTCCCGAAGCGGGCGTGCTCGCCGGCATCGACGCGATCCTTGGCGAAGCCGGCGTCGCGCCGCCGAGCCTTTCGATCGTCATTCACGGCACGACGCTGGCGACGAATGCGATCATCGAGCGCAAGGGCGCCCGCACCGCGCTCTTGGTGACGCAAGGGTTCCGCGACGCGGTTGAGATGGCATACGAAAACCGCTTCGAGCAATACGACATCTTCATGGACAAGCCGGCGCCGTTGGTGCCGCGCGACCTGCGCCTCGGCGTGCCGGAGCGGATCGGCGCGAAAGGGCAGATCATCGAGCCGCTCGATGAGAACGCGGTCGCTTCCATCGCGCCAAAATTGCGCGCGGCCGGAGTGACCAGCGTCGCAATCGGGTTTCTCCATTCCTATGCCAACCCAACGCATGAGGTTCGCGCCGGTGCCGTGCTGAGGGTGGCGGCGCCGGAGCTGTCGATTACCCT
>DATJSO010000014.1:0-2689 GCA_035504075.1 Allostellaceae bacterium
GATGCCGAGACACTGTGCCAATTGCGCGAGGTGCACGAAATTTCGGTCCGTACTGTAAAGCACCCGAACACGCCGGTCGTGATCTGGGCCGTGGTTGCGGATGAAGAGATGGAAAAGGTCGACGACGAGGACTATCGCGCCGAACCCGAGAGGCGCTGAACTGCCGCAGTTTCCAAGCAGTAGGAGGGCTGAATGCCGCATGTCATCGTGAAGATGTTGCCCGGCCGGTCCGAACAGCAGAAGGCCGAGCTCACCGCCGCGATCGTCAGGGATGTGATGTCGATTACGAAGGTCGGCGACGATGCGGTTTCCGTCACCATAGAGGACGTCACACCGGGCGATTGGCCCGACAAGGTGTATCGCGCGGATATCTTGAGCGGCGCCGGCAAGCTCTACAAGAAGCCAGGGTACAATCGACTCGCGTAGGATCGGCGCAGGCCGGCGCGCGGCGGGCGAAGTCGACAGCCCCGTCTCGGCCGATGCGCAGATTAGAGCAGCCCTATTAGCGAGCAGAGATCAGCTCACGGCTGCGGATCGGCTTCTGCTGCCAGCGAAATGGTCGCCGGACCCTCGCCCGATCATCAAATCTCGCGCATCCGTGCACGCGCCGGCGATCCGCCAATCAGCCTTCCGCCGCCAAAGGCGCCGGCGCGCGGTTCGCGATTGCGTCACCGCTCTCCGCCGCGATCAGGTCGTCCATCAGGCGGCGGAACCGGTTCAGTGCGTGGTCGGCGCGTATGCCGAGCATGCGCGGCTGCTGGGTCCGGGCGATGACGCGCGCCTGTGCCTCGATTATCGCGTTGTCCTCGGCGAAGGCGCGCTCGAACAGCGCCAGCTGCTCTCGCGAATTCTCTTCGCTGGCAATCCGTTTCGGCAGGCATCCCGAGTAGTAATAGATCGTGTGCTCGGCATCGATCGCTGTCACCGCCTGCGAGGTCGTCGTCCACGTCAACGGGGCCGCGTCGGGATCAGGCGCCTGCATCCCGCATGCCGCCGCCGTGCCGACCGGATAGGTCCGAGTGCCCAGCAGAAAGATGCCAGGCGCCAGGTAGTCGTAACTCGCCCACATATCGGTGTGGGTGACGCCGTCTGCTACGCCGACATAACGCGGCGCCGGATTGTTGACGACCCAGCGGGCGATCCTGAGACCGCGCGGGATCGGCGTAACAGTCGGGCGGCTGTCGGCCCAGCTCATACTGTTGCGGCCGAGCGTATTCTCGTGCACGTAGCTTAGATGGGCGAGGTCCAGCAGGTTATCATTGATCAGCTGATAATTTGCCTCGTAGGCTAGCTCGCCCGTCTGCATCCACCACTCGGGGTCGCCATGGTTGAGGGCGCGCGGGATCAGCGCCGGCTCGGCCAGCGTCGGGTCGCCCATCCACAGCCACACCCAGCAATCCTGCTCTACCGCCGGATAGGAGCGTACTCTGGCGTGGGACGGCACGACGCTCTGCCCGGGAACTTCGACGCAAGCGCCGGACCGCGCGAACTTGAGGCCGTGATACATACACCTGAGATCGTCGCCCTCGACCCGGCCTTTCGACAGCGGCGCGAGGCGATGGCAGCAGCGATCTTCCAGTGCCGCGATGGCGTCGTCGGCCCCGCGGTAAAGCACGATCGGTTCGCCGAGCATCGTACGCGCAACCGGCGTGCCGAGCGGAAAATGGTGGCTCCAGCCGGCGACATACCAGCAATTGCGCAGGAACATCGGCGATCCCTCCGGGTGCAGTCGGCCGGCCGCGGTTGTTGTACACCGCTGATTGGCACGGAGCATAATCAAGTCGGTTGACCGGTCAAGCAGCCGCTCAACGAGGAGGAACAGGGCGCGCCCACTGTCGTGCCTCGCCGTCGGCACATCGATGTTGCGGGCGGCAACGAAGCCAAGCCGCAATCGATGCCGGCGGAAACCGCCTCGTGCGCCGGGTTCTCACACGAAATCCGTCGTGAGCCGCCCGCCTGATCGGCGCGGGGTGACGCCGGTCGGTCTGCCGCGATGCGCGGCTTCAGTGCCGCCGCCCGCCGCCTCCGGGCAGCGGCGGCAGTGCGGTCGGGCCGGTTGCCAGCATCCTCTCCTTGCGGCGCAGCAGCCTCAGCAGCAGCCATGCGATGATCATGATGTTGACGCTGTTCCACATCGCGCCGTCAAGAAAGGCGTCGCGGTAGGCGCCGGTCAGGTCGAAGACCTCGCCGGCCATCCAGGCGCCGACCGACATGCCGATAAAATTCGCGACCGACAGCGGTGCCAATCGCGTTGCTGCCTCGCGTGGCGGGAAATAGTCGCGCACGACGATCGCGTAGCACGGCACGATACCGCTCTGGACAAAGCCGAACAGCGCCGAGATCGCGTAGAGCGCGCCGAGGCTGTTGAAGAACGCGTAAAGGACCAGCGAGGCCGCCTGCATCGTCGAGCCGATCAACAGGTTCGCCAGCCCGCCGATGCGATCGGCGCTGTAACCGAAGACAACACGGCTCGCCAGGCTCGCCGCCAGCATCAATGAGAGCATATCGGCGCCCCGGTTCGTACCGTATCCGAGGTCGCGGCAGTAGGCGATCAGATGCACCTGAGGCACCGACATTCCCAGGCAGCACATGATGCCGGCGACGAACAGCGCGATGTGCAGCCGGCGCGGGGTCAGCCCGAACGCCGCGGAAGCGGCCGCCTCAGCGGCGCGCCCGGCGGCGGCCTCGT
>DATJSO010000015.1:0-9595 GCA_035504075.1 Allostellaceae bacterium
GCCGGCGCTATACGTAGCCGGCGATCAGCAACACCACCAGAATCAGCACCAGCAATCCGACGCCGCCGCTCGGGTAATAGCCCCAACCGCCGCTATATGGCCAAGCCGGGAGTGCGCCGACCAGGATGACAATCAACAGGATAAGGAGGAGGATGCCCACGGCAAAACCATTCGTATGTTATAACGCTGGACTAAAAACGCATTGCGATCAAAACCGGTTCCAGCCGCCACGACGATCGCCCACGCCGGAGCAAGCGGCGCTCGCGTCGCGAAAATCGGCCGCTCAGCCGGGGCGCTGGCCGGGCGGCTCGTGTTCGGCGATCGGCGCTTGTTCGCTCGGGTGCAAGCGCTGCCAGATCTCGGGGTCGCGGTCGTACACGTCGGGGAGAAAGGCGATCCGGCCGTCCGGCTCGGCGACCGCCGTCTGGTAGACGATGAACACCGGCATCGGGGTCTTCAGATACCGGCGGTGTGTCCCCTCCTGTGCGATGCTCTGGTTGATCTCGGCCACCGGTTCGTCGAGCAGCAGCGCCGCCAGCAGGCGCGGATCCTCGATCCGCACGCAGCCGTGGCTGCGCCGCCGGTCGCGGCGGGCGAACAGGAAATGCTCGGGCGTGTCGTGCAGATACACATCGAACCGGTCGGTCATTTCGAATTTCAGCCGGCCAAGCGCGCTGTGCGGGCCGGCAACCTGCTGCAACGCGCCGGGACGGCGCCAGATCATATCGTGCTCGACAAGATAGTCGGGGTCGAGGCTCAGCTTCGGCAGGATCTCTTTCGTGGCGATCGATGGCGGGATGTTCCATGGCGGGTTGAACAGCACGCTGTCGATCGTCGCCTGGAATTCCGGCGTCTGCTTGTCGACCTCGCCGACGATGACGCGGGTCGTGAAGATCGGGAAATCCCCCCGGTCGAGCACAAGCCGGGCATTTGCCGCGTTAACCCAGACGCGGTCGGGCGGCAGCCGGCGCGGCAGCCAGCGCAGGCGTTCGAGATTGACTTCGAGCGTGCGCTCGCGCGCCGCCGCCCGAGCGGCTTCCGGCATTGCGCGTGCCTCCGCCAGGGCGCGGCGCAGCGCGAGGTATTCCGGCGAACTCGGCGCCAGCGCGACGATGACCGATGCCGGGTCGGGGCTGGCGATCGCCGCGTCGAGGGCCGCCCCGACATCGACGGGGGCGGGCGCCAGGTCCTCGTCGTCGCTGCGGTCTTCGATTGGCAAGGCACCGCGCGCGAGGGCGTCGGCGTATGCGAGAAACGCATCCGACAACACCAGTTCGCGATCGATCGGCGATAGCGCCGCCAGGTTGCGCAGCAGGGCGGCATGAAACAACGCGGGGTCGAGCCCCTGCTCGCCGGCCCGCATGACCGCGCCGATGAGGGCGGCCGCCTGCTGCGGGTGGCTCGGCCATACCGGCGCCCACGCGTGCGCCGCGTAAAATTTCTGCAGCAGCGAGGCATGCAGCCGCTCGTCGTCGACGGTGAGCGGCGCCGCGCCGTCGAGACGGCTTCGGATTTCGCCGCCGCCGCTTGTCGCATCGGCTGCGCCGGGCGGCGACTGCAGCGCCGCGTCCGTCAATTGCGCCCTTGCCCCGGCTGCAGTCAATGCCGCCGTGCCGAGCGCCGAAAACGCGGCAACGGCGGCCGCCGCGAGCAGCCGCGTCGTCATTGCAAAGCCGCATGCGGTGCCGCGGCGGCGCGGCGGAAGTTCTCTGACAGGGCCGGGTATCACGACGAAGACCTCGCTCGGCGGCTGCCGGAGGCGGCGCGTGCAGCGGCGGCGGACGGCCGCTCCGCCCGCCGAGCGCACAGCCAGATTGGACGGCAATCGTTGCGATAACCTTGATTGAACGCAATATGCTCGGAACCGCGGGAATTTTTGCTTAACCGCGTGACAATCGGGCATCGGGCGGCAAAATTTGCGACTCGTGTCCGGTAAATTTTTCGTGTAACAATAGCAAGGCGCGATCAGGACTGGGAGGCAGCAATGCGTGCCTTCGCTGTGGCCGCGGTTGTCGCGGCGTTGATCGTTTTGGCGGCCGGTGCGGGATGGGCCAAGTGTCCGCCGCGCAGGACGCAGGATTGCATCGTCAATTTGACGCTGGCGCCCGCGGCGTCGCGGCAGATCGTGGCCGGCGAGAACCTGTCGCTGCCGGCTGCAAAAGCGCCGCCGGCGCAGGAAATATCCCCCTATACCGGCCCGACGATCGGCGCCGCCCCCAATCTCGTGCGGGCACCGGAAATCGGCTATCGCTGGTCGATCAACTAGGCGCGCGGCCGGCGTCAGCGCGATGCGGACACCGCGGCGGGAGCCGGCGCCGCGGCGCGGTGATAGAGGGCGCGCTGCTTGGCACGCCAGGCGGCGCGCTCGGCGGGGTCGATCGTGCCGTCGTGATCGGTGTCGATCTCGTCGAAGCGGGCGCGGTAGCGCCGGTCGCGCTCGGCCGCCGGCAGGCCGGCGAGCCAGTCGTAATAGGCCTTGACCTGTTCGAGGCGGGTTTTGCGCGCAGCTGGCAATTCAGCCGTCGCCAATTGGCGCGCGAGTTCGTCGCGGCGCCGCGCGGTAAATGCATCGCGCCAGCCGCGGTACTGCGCGAACGTGATGTTGGCGCCGCTCGCGACGGCCGGCGCGGGTTGGGCTGCCTCGCCGGGCAGCCACAGGCTGGCAGCGACCGCCGCCGACATCGCGAACAGCATCCATCGCATCTTGGATCTCCCCTGCGTCAGAGCAACGAGCGCCTTCAACGGAACATAACGGGAAAATGGCGCGCGGGTCAAGCATCAAGTTTCACTGTTCGTTCTCTGCCGGCTCGGCGTCGCCTGCGATAGCGAGACGGTCGGCCTCGACGCTGGAACCCGAGCCGAAAGGATGCCGTTTCCGATGCATGAGTTCGCGCGAGCCGTTTGATAAAGGCGTCCTGTGGCGTTCCCGCGCCGCGCAGCTGCGGGCCCGGGCGGCCGGCGCGCAAGACGCGACCGTGCGCCGCCATCTGCTCGCGATGGCGGAGACCTTCGAGCGCTATGCGCTGAAATGGGCGAGGACGATCCGTACCTGCCGGTTTGCCGTTTGCCCGCCGGCGGCTGTCCGCGGCGACGGCCGGGCGTCAGGCCTGCTGCGATAGGCGCAACCCGGGAAAACCGCGTGTCATGACCGCGGGTCGAGTTCCTCGGCGCGCGCCTCGTATTCCGCGACGATCGCCCGCAGCCGTTCGCGCAATGCGCCGTCGCGCTCACCATCGGCCAGAACCCTGATTTGCGCCGCGTATTCGCGATAATGCGCCGCTGCCCTCCGCCTCTCGGTCAGGTCTGCCGGCCGCGATCGTTTCGCCATGTTTTCCTCGTGCCGCGCTCCCGACACATCAAATGACGTTTACTTTCCGAAAACCATATTTATTCGTCGTATTTTATCTTTGATTTGATTGAATTAGCGGACTCCCGGCTGCGCCGCGAACAATGCTTTGGCGCGCCGCCTGGCCGCTGCGCCGCTTGCCTCGTCCGCTCGATGATGGCAGAAGCGCTGTCGCGGGGGAGGGAGCGGCATGCCGGATTTCGCGATCGAGCGGCGCTGCCAAGGCATCGTCTGCGGTATTGACGAGGCCGGGCGCGGGCCGCTCGCCGGGCCGGTCGTCGCCGCTGCCGTTATCATCGACCGCCGGCGGTTCCGCGGCGAGTTGCGCCGCGTGCTCGACGATTCGAAGGCATTGCCGCGCCAGCTGCGCGAGAACTGCTACCGGGCGCTGATCGACGGCGCGCAGACCGGCGCGGTCAACCTCGCCGTCGGGGCGGCGAGCGCGCACGAGATCGACCGGATCAATATCCTGCGCGCCAGTCTCCTGGCGATGCGCCGCGCGGTCGCGGCATTGGCGGGCGCCCGGCCCGACATCGCGCTGGTCGATGGCAACATTGCGCCAGACCTGCCGTGTCCGGTGCAAACCGTCGTCAAGGGCGACGCGTTGTCGTTCTCGATCGCCGCCGCCTCGGTCGTCGCGAAGGTCACGCGCGACCGGATCATGCGCGCCCTGGCCGGACGCTATCCCGGCTATGGTTGGGACAGCAATGTCGGCTATTCGACGGCCGAACATTTCGCCGGGATTCGCCGGCTCGGCGTCACGCCGCATCACCGCCGCTCGTTCGAGCCGGTGCGCCTGGCGCTCGCCGGCCCCGCCGACCTGTTTGCGCCGCTCGACGCGGCTGCGCTCGCCGCCGCCGCCGACTAGGCCAGGCCGCCGCGGGTTGACGAGGCGGCCGGCGGCGCTCACAGTTTCGCGTCATGAGCGAGCCGCGGGCGCTCACCGACCGGATCCTGCATGGCGACTGCCTGGCGGCGCTGGCGACGCTGCCGGCGGGGTCGGTCGATCTCGTCTTCGCCGATCCGCCCTACAATTTGCAACTGTCGCGCGAATTGCACCGGCCCGACAACAGCCGGGTCGACGGCGTCGAAGAGGCTTGGGACCGGTTCGCCGATTTCGCCGAATACGACCGTTTCACCCACGCCTGGCTCGCGGCCTGCCGGCGCGTGCTGAAGCCGGACGGCGCGCTGTGGGTCATTGGCACGTACCACAACATCTTCCGGATCGGTGCGGTACTGCAGGATCTCGGCTTCTGGATCCTCAACGACGTGATCTGGCGCAAATCCAATCCGATGCCGAATTTCCGCGGTCGCCGCCTGACCAATGCGCACGAGACCCTGGTGTGGTGCGCGCATTCCAAGGAGTCTCGTTATACGTTCAATTACGCGGCGGCAAAGGCGCTCAATGACGACGTGCAGATGCGCAGCGACTGGCTCATCCCGCTGTGCGGCGGCACCGAGCGGCTGCGCGGCGGCGACGGCAGGAAGGCGCATCCCACGCAAAAGCCGGAGGCGCTGCTGCACCGCGTGCTGATCGCTTCGACCCGGCCGGGCGAGATCGTGCTCGACCCGTTTTTTGGCACCGGCACGACCGGTGCCGTGGCACGGCGGCTCGGGCGCCGCTTCGTCGGCATCGAGCGCGATGCGGGTTATGTCAGGCTGGCGCAGGCGCGCATCGCGGCGGTGCGGCCGGCGGCGCGTGACGAGGTGGCGATTGAATCGCGCCGCGAGGCGCCGCGCATCCCGTTCGGCAGCCTTGTCGAGTGCGGCCTGCTGCGGCCGGGCGACGTGCTGGTCGATGCCGGCCGGCGGTTCGCCGCGCGGGTGCGCGCCGACGGCAGCGTCATCTCCGCCGAGCACCGCGGCTCCATCCATGTTGTCGGTGCCCGCGTGCAGGGAGCGCCGGCGTGCAACGGCTGGGCCTTTTGGCATGTCGAGCGCCAGGGCCGGCTCGTGCTGATCGACGAGTTGCGCCAGCAGATGCGCGGCGAACTGGGCTGAAGCAGCCCGATCAGGGGAGGGAACGATGAAATGGGCTGTTCTGATCGCTGCGCTCGCGACGGCTGCCGTGCCGGCGACGCCGGCCGGAGCGCAACTGCTTGATCACAAGGATCTGTCGCTGGCCGCGGCGCTGACGATCGCGACGACCGCGGCGGCGACCTGCAAGGCCGAAGGCAACCGCGTTTCCGTCGTCGTCGTCGGCCGCGAGGGACAGGTCATCGTGCTGCTGCGCGGCGACGACGCCTCGCCGCACACGGTCGAGAACGCCCGCCGCAAGGCCTATACCGCGCGCACCTTCCGCGTCCCGTCGGGCGTCTTTGCCGAGCGCGTCAAGACCAATCCGACGATCGGACTGGTGCACCTGTCGGGTGTCATCGCCGCCCAGGGCGCGTTGCCGATCAAGATCGGCGACGACGTGATCGGCGCGGTCGGCGTGTCAGGGTCGCCCGGCGGCGACAAGGACGAGGCATGCGCCAAGGCCGGGCTCGACAAGGCAGCCGCTCAGCTGAAATAGCCGCGCGGTGAAGCGCGCCGGCCATTTCAGCCGGCGCCGCAATCACTGGCCGTGAAATATGTGCCAGTCCTGGTGCGCCTGCCCCCGGTTGGTGTAGCCGATGACGCCGCTCGTCGGATGGCAGCCGCCTGCGTCGCAGCCGGATTGGGTGTAGGCGCCGGTTTGCGAGTTGATGCAGCTGACGGGGCTGCACTCCCACCGCACCGCCACGATCGGCCGGCTGGCCGCGTGGTCGAGGCGCATGTTGATCCCGGTCGTGGCGGCGTTCGCGGGGCCGAAGCCGAAAGCGGAGACGACGCCCAATACCGCAAGCAGAGGCAAGAAACGCATCGCAGCACCCCATGATGGCGAAATCCATGACTTCAACACCGCCGGCCGGCCGGAAGTTCGCATAGCATCCGCGCGGGGCAGCATCGCCGCACCCGAAACAGCACTATTGCCGGGGTGAAACCCCGCGCCGCGGCCATTGCAACCGCCGCAGCGGTGACGGGGAACGCGCCCTTTACGCCTCGGCGCCGGCCGCCGCGTAGCGGATCTCGACGACCTCGAGCAGTTCGACGCCGCCCGGGGCGCGCAACTGCACGACATCGCCTTCGTGCGCCTTCAACAGGGCACGGGCGACCGGCGAGACCCAGCTGACAAGCCCCTGGTCGAGATCGGTCTCGTCGATGCCGACGATCGTCACGGTTCTCTCGGCGCCGCTCTTGTCGGCGTAGGTCACAGTGGCGCCGAAGAACACCTGGTCACGCCGCGTCTGCCGCGCCGGATCGACGATTTCGGCTGCCTCCAGCCGCTTCGATAAAAAGCGGATGCGTCGGTCGATCTCGCGCAGCCGCTTCTTGCCGTAGATGTAGTCGCCGTTTTCCGAGCGGTCGCCGTTGCCCGCCGCCCAGGCGACGGTTTCGACCGTCTTCGGTCGCTCCTCGCACAACAGCAGCTGCAATTCCCGCTGCAGGCGGCGGTGGCCCGACGGCGTCATGTAATTCTTGACGCCCCGCGGCACGGCCGGCTCATCGTCCGGCAGCCCCGCCGCATCCTCGGTTTCGCTTTCCTTGACGAAGGCTTTGCTCATCCGCGGCCGCCGCGACGGACCGGCTCAGCCGACGACGTTCTCGGCGCGAAGCGCCGCGATGTCGGCCGCAGCATATCCCAGCGAGGCAAGGATCTCGTCGGTATGTTCGCCGAGCAGCGGCGCCGAACGCCGATAGGTGCCCGGCGTTTCCGACAAATCGATCGGCGTCGGCGCAAGCGGCACCCTGCGGTCGAGCGTCGGATAGGCGCGCTCTTCGAGGAGGCCGGCGGCGCGGATATGCGCGTCGTCGAGCGCCTGCTGCGGCGAATAGACTTCGCCGGCAACGATCTGCGCCTCTTCGAGCGCGGCAAGCGCCTCGGCGCAGCTCCGCTCGCCGCACCACGCGGCCATTCGCGCCGAGACGATGTCGCCGTGATCGGCGCGTGCCTGGTCGTCGGCAAAACGCCGATCGGTCAACCACGGCTCGTTTTCGCCGATCATGCGGCACCAGCGGCGGAACATCGGCTGACCGATGACGCTGACGATGATCCAGCCGTCGCGCGTCCGAAAGACATCGGACGGGGCGGCACTGAAGGCGCGGTTGCGGATCGCGGCGCGATCGACCTGCATCAATGCCTGCTCGATCAACAGCGCATTGCTGAATGCCGTCGCGGTGCGCAATAACGCGCCCTCGACCTTCTGGCCGCGGCCGCTCTTGCCGCGTTCATAGAGCGCCGCCAGCGTGCCGAACGCCGACAGGCACGCGGTGCCGAAATCGACCCAGGGCACCTTCGAAGCGATCGGCTGCTCCGGCAGGCCGGAAAGATAGACCGCGCCGCTCATTGCCTGGCCGATGCCGTCAAACCCGTGCTTGTGGCTCATCGGGCCGCCGGCGCCGAAGCCCGTCACCGTCGTCAGGACGATGTCGGGCTTCACCGCGCGCAGGCTGTCGAGATCGAGCGCCAACGCACGCAGTACCGCGGGCGGCAGGTTGGCGACGACGACATCGGCGGTCGCGACGAGTTTTTTGACGATTGCGCGACCCGCCGGCGCCGCCGGGTCGAGGCACATGCCGCGCTTGTTGCGGTTCATCGCCAGAAACATCGCGCCACCGCCGGCGGCCCCGGCATCGACCGGGATCAGGTGGCGGTCCTCGCCGCCCCCCAGCCGCTCGATGCGGATGACCTCGGCGCCGAGATCGCCGAGCAATGCCGCACAAAACGGTCCGGCGATGTAGCGCCCGAAATCGAGCACGCGGATGCCGTCGAGAACACCGGCCATCGGCTCACTCCTGTGGCCGCCTCCTGTGCCTGCTCCGCGCTCAGGCGGCGGGCGCCATCAAATGCCAATACCACTCGCAAAAGGCGCGGTCGAGCGGCGCGGCGGCGATGGTTTCGCTCTGCTGGCGCAAGGCGTCGCCGAGCGGGTCGGCATCGCTCGCTGCCGTCGCCGATCGCGGCATCTCGATCAGCTCGATCTCGCACTGGCCGGGGAAGCGGGGATTGAGGCGAAGCAGGGCGGCATTGCCGTCGCGCGACGCAACAAAACTCAGCGGCCCGAGTTCGACGACAAAATCGCAGCCGTCGCCGAATGCCAGGCCCGGCGCCTCCCACAGGAACTGGCGCAGGCGTTTCCAGTTGTGCGGCGTCTGGTAATGCAGGCGGCGGCCGACCGCGCGCTCGCCAAGATCGGGCAGTTCGCCGAGGTCCACCGGGCCGGCAACCGGCGCCTCGGGCGCGACCTGCGACAGATCGACGAGGATCAGGCCCCGGTCGATGCGCATCGGGTAGCGCGGCAGGCGAAAGCGCGAACGGTCGGTCATCTGCGGCCGCAGCAGTGGATCGGTCAATAGCCCGTCGAGCGCGTACGACCAGCCGTGATAGACGCAGTAGAGATGCTCCGCGTTGCCGGCTTCCGCCTCGCAGACGCGGTAGCCGGCATGCAGACAGGCGTTGCGCAGCGCGTGGATGCTGCCTTCGCTTTCGCGCACGACGACGACTGACCGGGCGCCGACATCGGCGCGCACATAGTCGCCGTCGGCGGCGAGCCGGCCGGCGTGGTCCACCGCCAGCCACGGGTGCGTGAAGATCTGCGCCAATTCAGCGGCGAATACGTCGTAGGCCTCGAAGATTTCGGGGCCGGGCGCCAGCTCGCCGCCGCCGTCGACCTGTTCGCCTACTGCCTTGATGCTGTCGGGAAGCGCCATCGTCCGTTGCCCCGTCGTCGCCCTGTGCCGCTATAGCCGGGTTTGCCGCGGCTGCCTAGCGGCAAACGCGCATACTCGGCCTGCACAGGGCTGCGTTGGCGCCGATCCCCGGATGCGGCCGGGCCGCACTCCGCTTCTCCAAGAAGCGGGCGCGGACACCGGTCGCCGCGGGTCAGTGCTCGTCTTTTTTAGCGGCCGGATGTGCCGCAGGATGTCCGGCAGCGGCTGCCTGGTGCGCCGGCGCGGCCGCATGCGGGCCGCCGGGTCCGCGCGGATGCGGCGCCGCGGGCGGATGTGCGGCCGGCCCCGGCCGGATCGCCGCGTGCATTTCGGCATGCGGCGCCGCGGGCGGATGTGCGGCCGGCCCCGGCCGCACGGCCGCGTGCTCTTCGGTGCGCGGCGCCGGATGGGCGACGCCGTGCTCCGGCCGCACGGCCGCGTGCATTTCGGCATGCGGCGCCGCAGGCGGTTGTGCGGCCGGCCCCGGCCGCACGGCCGCGTGCTCTTCGGTGCGCG
>DATJSO010000016.1:0-28956 GCA_035504075.1 Allostellaceae bacterium
CGGATGACGCATCTTCCGTTCGTGGCTGCCTCCTACGCGCTCGGGGTGCTGCTGCCGCTGCTTGTCATGGCATTCGGGTTCATGCTGGCGTTCCTCTGGCTCCTGTTGCTGCGCATGCGGGCGGCGTTGAACGACAGAAAGCTGGAGGCGTTGCGGCTTTATGGCCAGATGGCGACGGCCGAACAGCGTCGCGCCGCGGCGCCGGCCGCGCTCGCCGAACCGGCGCTGCGCTAGGAGCCGCTGTGCTCGCCGCCGTGACGCGCTGGCTGGCGATGGGCGGCTACGCCGTCTATGTGTGGCCGGCCTATGGCGTAGCCGGCGTCGTCCTCGGCGGCCTGGCGGTGCATTCCTGGCGCTGGCATCGCGCCAGCAGCGCCGCGCTCGACCGCCTCGAGCGCCGTCCGCCTCGCGCCAGGCGGCGCGGATGAGCCGCAAACGCCGGCGCCTGATCGCCGTCGTCGCGGGTCTGTCGCTGTTCGGCGCAGCGATTGCGCTGGTCCTGGCGGCGTTCAGCAGCGACCTCGTGTTTTTTTACAGTCCGAGCGATCTGATCGCGCGGGCGATCGCCCCCGACCATCGCATCCGCATCGGCGGCGTGGTCGAACGAGACACCCTCGTGCGCGCCGCCGACGGGAAGAGCGTGCGGTTCCGCATCACCGACGGCAAGACCAACATCGCGGTCACCTATACGGGCATCTTGCCCGATCTGTTCCGCGAGGGGCAAGGCGTTGTCGCCGAAGGGGAACTGCTGCCTGACGGCGTCTTCGCCGCCAGCACGATCCTTGCCAAGCATGACGCGAAATACATGCCGCCCGAAGTTGCCGAGGCGCTGAAAAAGGCCGGGCGCTGGAAGGAGGGCAGCCTGCCGGACGGGCGGCCCTATGTAATGCCCGCCGCCGCCCGATCGTCATTCGATCCCGGGTCGTGAGCATGTGGTGATGATCGCCGCCGGCGGAGCGCGTGTGATTTTCGGCCGGCCCTCGAGGAGGCGGGACGGGCGGACGCGGCGGCGACGCAATTTGTCTGGGATGCCTGCCGCCGTCGCGTGTACGATAATCGGCGAGATCCGCCGGCCGGCGGTTCGCAGCGCAGCGGCGTGCCGGGCGCCGATGTCGCTGGAGCGCCTTGCCTGCGCCTCATCATCGGACCGCTCGAAAGCGGTCGAAGTTGAACGAACCGGGAGGTCTCGCTATGCGCGCCATGGACGTTATGACAACCGACGTGATCACGGTCGGTCCGGACACTACGGTTCAGGATTTGGCGACGCTGCTCGCCGAACGGGGCATCAGCGGCACGCCGGTCGTCGATGACGGCGGTCGCCTCGTCGGCATCGTCAGTGAGGGCGACCTGCTGCACCGCACCGAAATTGGCACGGCGCGCCGCCACCGCGAGCGCCGACGATCGTGGTGGCTCGACGATTTTGCCTCCGACCTCGCTCGCCAGTACATCAAATCGCACGGCCGCACGGTCAAGGACATCATGAGTCGCGATGTCGTGGCCGTCAGCGAAGACACCGATCTTGCCGATGTCGCCGAATTGCTGGAGGCAAAGCGCATCAAGCGCGTACCGGTCGTGCGCGACGGTAGCATCGTCGGCATCATCAGCCGGGCGAACCTGGTCCGCGCATTGGGATCGACCAGGATTGCGCCGCGGCCTGAGGGTGAGGTCGACGATCGCTCGATCCGGGCGCGCATCCTGGCTGAACTCGGTCGCGAGGAATGGGCAAAGATCTGGCCGGAGGATGTCATCGTCCGCGACGGCGTCGTGCATTTTTGGCTGTCGGCTGACGAACCGGATGAGAAGAAGACGGCATTGCGGGTTGCCGCCGAAAGCATCCCCGGCGTTCGCGGCGTCGAGGAACACGCCGTGCCGGTGCCGCTGCTTCCGGCGTTCTGAGCGCGCGCCCGCGCGTCGCGGGAATCCCGGAACGGCGCGGCGGGAAGGGTGGCCGATGCGCGAGCGGATCTTGGGCACGTTGACGATCGGCCAGGCGCCGCGACCCGACGTGACGCCGATCATCGATGCGCATGTGCCGCCCGCGGTGCGGCGCATCCATCAGGGCGTGCTCGACGGGCTGTCGCGCCGCGAGATCGATGCCTGCTACGCCGCCGCACCGGGGGAGCCGGCGCTGGTCACCCGGCTGGAGGACGGCAGCGCGGTCGAATTGTCGCGCCGCCGCATGCAGGACGGCGTACAGCAGGCCCTGGTCGCCCTCGACGATGCCGGCTGTGACGCCATTCTCCTGTTGTGCACCGGCACGTTCGACGGCCTCCATTGCCGCCGCGCCTGGCTGATCGAGCCGGATCAGGTGATCCCGGCGATGGTCGCAGGCCTTGTCGGCCGCCGCCAACTCGGCGTCATCGTGCCGATCGCCGGCCAGATCGAATCGGAGAGCGGCAAATGGCAGGCCCTCGCCCGGCCGCCGGTCGTCGCGGTCGCCAGCCCCTATACCGATCCGCCCGCCACGCTTCTTGGCGCCGGGAGTGCGCTCAAGGAGCGCGGCGCCGCGGCGATCGTTCTCGATTGCATAGGGTTTACCGAGCGGCACCGCGCCGCGCTGCAGCCGCTCGACCTGCCGGTCATTCTGTCGAACGCCGCCATCGCGCGGGCAGTCGCCGAATTGCTCGCCCTCTAGGCGACAGGCGGTAGAAAACCTCAACAAATCGGCCGGGTTTGCGCCGGCCGGCTGTTGCCGCGCCGGCGACCGGCCCATATATTCATTGTTTTCCGCAAGCGGGCGAAGGATTCCGGCATGGCGCGCGTCACCGTCGAAGATTGTGTGGTAAAGATCCCGAACCGCTTCCAGCTGGTGCTGCTGGCCGCTCAGCGGGCGCGCGAGATCACCTCCGGCGCGCCGCTGTCGCTCGACCGCGATGACGACAAGAACCCGGTCGTCGCATTGCGCGAGATCGCCGACGAGACGATCTCGCTCGATCACCTGAAGGACTCGCTGGTCCGCGGCATGCAAAAGCACGTCGAGATGGATGAACCCGAGGACGCGCCCGAGATTGAGCAGACGCTGTTTGGCATCGCCGATCCGACCGGCCCGGTCATCGGCGGGGACGAGGTTGACGGGGAGGCAATCGACGACGAACTCGACGAGGACCAGCTCGATGTCGAGGACGAAGACGAGATTGTGCTGCCCGAAGAGGATGACGGGGAAGCGGAAGCCGGACCCGACGTCGACGCGGAGGAGGAATCCTAGCGCGGCCTGCGGGCATGGCGGGACGGATGGCAGAGCGGCGGCCCGCGCGATGATGCGGCAGTTCGAGCTGGTCGAACTTGTCAAGGCCTACGACCCGAAGGCCGACGAGGACGCGCTGAATCGCGCCTACGTCTATTCGATGAAGGCGCACGGCGCGCAGCTGCGCGCCTCGGGCGACCCGTATTTCTCGCACCCGGTGCAGGTCGCGGGGCTTCTCGCCCAGATGAAGCTCGACGCCGCCTCGATCGTTACGGGCCTGTTGCATGACACGGTCGAGGACACGGTCGCGACCCTCGACGATATCGAGCGCCTGTTCGGCCCGGAAATCGCCCGGTTGGTCGACGGCGTCACCAAATTGTCGCGCATCGAGCTGCAGTCGGACAAAACCGAACAGGCCGAGAATTTCCGCACGCTGGTGCTGGCGATGTCGGAGGACATCCGCGTCCTTCTCGTCAAGCTGGCCGACCGGCTGCACAACATGCAGACGCTGCACTTCATCAAGGACGACGAGCGCCGCCGCCGCATCGCGCGCGAGACGATGGACATCTATGTCCCGCTCGCCGAGCGCATCGGCATGCACCGCATGAAGGACCAGCTCGAAGACCTCGCATTCGCGGAGCTGCACCCGGACGCGCGCGCCAGCATCATCGCCCGGCTCGGCTTTCTGCGCCAGCAGGGCGGCGACATGGTGGCGCGCGTCGTCGCCGAATTGAGCGAGACGTTGCGGGCCGGCGGGCTTGCCGCCAGCGTCTCCGGGCGTGAGAAATCGGCCTATTCGATCTGGCGCAAGATGGAGCGCAAGAACGTCTCGTTCGAGCAGCTCGCCGACGTCATGGCGTTTCGCGTGCTCGTCGAGGATATCGGCGACTGCTATCATGCGCTCGGCGTCATCCATTCGGCCTATCATGTCGTCCCCGGCCGCTTCAAAGACTACATCTCGACGCCGAAGCCCAACAATTACCGGTCGCTGCATACCGGTGTGATCGGGCCGCAGAAACAGCGCATCGAGGTGCAGATCCGCACCCGCGAAATGCACGAGATTGGCGAATTGGGTGTCGCGGCGCACTGGATCTACAAGCAGCAGGCCGGCTCGGTCGATGGCAGGCAGTACCGCTGGCTGCGCGAACTGCTCGACATCCTCGAACAGGCGTCGAACCCGGAGGAATTCCTCGAGCACACGCGGCTCGAAATGTTCCAGGATCAAGTTTTTGCCTTCACGCCGAAGGGCGACTTGATCGCATTGCCGCGCGGCGCGACGCCGGTCGATTTCGCCTATGCCGTGCACTCGCAGATCGGCGACACCTGCGTCGGCGCCAAGATCAACGGGCGGTTGTTGCCGCTGCGCACGCAATTGCAGAACGGCGACCAGGTCGAGATCATCACGTCCAAGGCGCAGACGCCGTCGCCGACCTGGGAGCGCTTCGTCGTCACGGGCAAGGCGCGCGCCCGCATCCGCCGCTTTATCCGCACCCAGCAGCGCACGCAATATCTCGATCTCGGCCGCGCCATCGTACAGAAGGCGTTCCGTCAACAGGGCCAGGATTTCTCCGAGCGGCCATTGGAAGCGGTGCTCGCGCAGTTCCACTGTGACGGCATCGAAGATCTCTACGTCGCGGTAGGCGAGGGTTTGGCGACGGGCCGCGAGGTCGTCAACGCCGCCTTCCCGCAGCCGCCCGAAGAGCGGAACAAGGTCGTGCCGTTGGCGCGCGCCCGCCGCCGCGGGATGTTGCGCGATGCGGTGCCGATCCGCGGCCTCATTCCCGGCATGGCGGTGCATTTTGCCGGTTGCTGCCATCCCTTGCCCGGCGATCGCATCGTCGGCATCGTGACGACCGGCAAGGGCGTGACGATCCACACGATCGATTGCGATACGCTGCAGAGCTTTGCCGATGAACCGGAGCGCTGGCTCGATGTCGCGTGGTCGAGCGAGGAGGCCGACGCCGCTCACGTTGGCCGCATCAATGTCACGATCGCCAATGAACCCGGCAATCTCGGGTCGCTGACGACGACGATTGGCAAGCAGGGCGGCAACATCAGCAACCTGAAGATAACGAACCGCTCGACCGACTTTTTCGAAATTATGGTCGATATCGAGGTCAGCGACGTAAAGCACCTGTCGACGATCATCGCCGCCTTGCGCGCCACGCCGGTCATCAACGCGGTCGAACGGGCGCGCGGGTAGGCGATGCCGCGGGGCGCGCGATGATCCTCGGCGTCGGCAGCGACCTGATCGACATCCGCCGCATCGAGCGGGCGATCGAACGGTTCGGCGACCGCTTTCTCGAGCGCATCTTCACCGAGGCGGAGCGGCGCCGCTGCGACCGCCGCGCCGCCACCCGGATCGAGAGCTATGCCCGTCGTTTCGCTGCCAAGGAGGCCGCGGCCAAGGCGCTCGGCACCGGCTTTCGTGCCGGCGTGTTCTGGCGTGATCTCGGTGTCGTCAATCTGCCGTCCGGACAACCGGGAATGCGATTAACGGGCGGCGCGCAGGCTCGCCTCGAAGCGATGACTCCGGCCGGCATGGTGGCGCGGCTCGATGTCAGCCTGACCGACGAGCCGCCGCTGGCGCAGGCCGTCGTCATCATCAGCGCCGAGCTGGCGTCCGCGGTCCAGCAGCGGCATCCGGCGAGCGCGGGAAGCCCGGATTTTATGCGGGCATCGTCTGGGACGTGACCTTTTCGCCCAGCACCTTGACTCGTCGCGCCTCGGCGCGCTTGATCGCCGCTCTCTTTACTGTGCAATTTGACCATGAGATCAAGATCCGGCTCTAAAGTGGCAGTCGTAAGAAAAACTTCCGGCGGTATCGTCGAAACCGTCAAGACGATCGTCTACGCGGTGCTGATCGCGCTCATCGTGCGCACGGTCGCGTACGAGCCGTTCAATATCCCGTCGGGATCGATGGTGCCGACGCTGCTCGTCGGCGATTACCTGTTCGTTTCGAAGTTCTCGTATGGCTACAGCCGCTATTCGCTGCCGTTCGGCCTGCCGCTGTTCTCGGGCCGGATCATGGTTCCGGGATTGTCGCATAAGCCGCAGCGCGGCGACGTCGTCGTCTTCAAATTGCCGACCGACACTTCTGTAAACTACATCAAGCGCATCGTCGGCTTGCCGGGCGACAAGATCCAGATGATGCACGGCGAATTGTACATCGACGGCCAGGAAGTGCCGCGCCGGCCCGACCCGACTTGCCGCAACGCCGACGCCGGTTTTCCGGTCGCGGTGCAGCAGGGCTATATGGAAAGCCTGCCGCGCGGCGCCGGTCAGCAGCCGCTGCAGCATTGCATTATCAAGATCGGCAATAACGGGCCGCTCGACAATACCCAGGTTTACGACGTGCCCAAGGGTGACTACTTCATGATGGGCGACAACCGCGACAACTCTGAGGATAGCCGCGTGCTGTCGGCGGTCGGCTATGTGCCGGGGCAAAACCTGGTCGGCAAGGCGAAATTCATTTTCTTTTCGACGAATGGCGAGGCTCGCTGGTGGCAGATCTGGAATTGGCCGTTTGCGGTCCGCTACGATCGCCTGTTTCACGGCATCCACTGATTCTTGCCGGGGCGGTGTCCTGACCGCGGCACTGTCAGAGGTGCCTGTCCCGGCCGGCGAGGACCCGGCGCGGCTGCTGCACTACCAATTCGTCCGTCCGGAACTGCTGCGCGAGGCCTTGACCCATCCGAGCGCGCTGCCGCCGCGGCAGGGCCGTCGGCAAGCGCGCCGCGGCGCGCAGCCGCGGCACTACGAGCGGCTGGAATTTCTCGGTGATCGGGTCTTGGGGCTAATCATCGCCGACCTGTTGTGGCGGCGCTTCGACAGCGAGCCGGAAGGGCCGCTGACGCGCCGCCACGGCGAGCTGGTGCGCCGCGACACGCTGGCCGGGATCGGGCGCGAGATCGGCCTCGACCGCCTCATAAGGCTGTCGCCTGCAGAGACCGCCTCCGGGCGGGCCCGCAGCCCGAGCGTGCTGGCGGACGTGGTGGAAGCGGTCATTGCCGCGATCTATCTCGACGGCGGCTTCACCGCTGCGGTCGCCTTTGTCGAACGGTTGTGGGGACCGCGCGTCGCGGCGATGAAAAAACCGCCGCGCGATCCGAAAACGTTGTTGCAGGAATGGGCGCAGGGCCGCGGACTGGCACTGCCGATCTATCAGCTGGCCGGGGTGTGCGGCCCCGATCACGCGCGGCAATTCACCGTCGCCGTACGGCTCGCCGGCGGCGACGCGGTCAGCGCGACGGCCTCCTCGAAACGCGCCGCCGAAACCGCCGCGGCCGCGGCGCTCCTGGAGCGCCTTGAGGCGCCGTCGATGCAGACGCGCAGCGGGAAAAGTCCGGCGGCCGCAAATGATTGATCCGAGGGCCATGCCAGACCGGGCCGGCGGTACGCGCTGTGGCTACGTCGCGCTGATCGGCGCACCCAATGCCGGCAAATCGACGCTGCTCAACACGCTCATCGGCCGCAAGCTGGCGATCGTCACGCCGAAGGTGCAGACGACGCGCGCCCGCCTCCTCGGCATCGCGGTCGAGGCGGCCTCGCAGCTCGTTTTCGTCGATACGCCGGGTATTTTCGCGCCGCGCCGCCGCCTCGACCAGGCGATGGTCGCTGCCGCCTGGGCCGGCGCCGCCGATGCCGATCGGGTCGTATTGCTGATCGATGCGGCGCATCCCGACGATCCCGATAGCGCGCGCATTGTCGAGCAATTGGTCAAAGCCAAGCGTCGCGCGATCCTGGCCTTGAACAAGATCGATCTGGTGCGGCGCGACGCGCTCCTGGCTCTCGCCGACACGCTGTTCCGCGCCGGCTGTTTCGACCACGTTTTTATGATCTCGGGGCTGAACGGCGACGGGGTTGTCGATCTGAAGCGCCATCTTGCCGCCGCCATGCCGTCGGGGCCGTGGCTGTTTCCCGAGGACCAATTGTCCGACGCGCCGGAGCGCTGGCTTGCCGCCGAAGTCACGCGCGAGCAGGTGTTTCTGCAATTGCACGACGAACTGCCCTACGCTGCAACGGTCGAGACGGAGTCGTGGCAGGAGCGACGCGACGGCAGCGTCAGGATCGACCAGATTCTTTACGTGCGCCGTCCCAGCCAGCGCGCGATCGTGCTCGGCGACGGCGGCAAACGCATCAAGATGATCGGCGCGCGCGCCCGCGGCGAACTGGAGCACCTGCTCGATCGCCGCGTCCACCTCTTCCTGTTCGTCAAGGTGCGCGACAACTGGATCGATGACCCGGAGCGCTACGCCGCGATCGGCCTCGATTACGATGCGTGAAAAGCGATGCGGCGGACTTCATCCCGTCAGCAGCGAGGGGTCTTGCAGCGTCGTGTCCTGGCCCGGCACGGGGTCGGCGATCGCCGCTTCGAGACCCTGAACGCCCTTCCACTCCGTCCGCGGCCGTGCCCGCCCTTCGCTGCCGATCTGGTCGATGCCCCAATAGATTTCGAGGCGGTGATTGTCGGGATCGCGAAATTCAACGGCCAACTGGCAGCCGGCGCGGCGCCGCCCGTCGAAATCGATCGTAACGCCATGGCGGTGCAGATGGTCACGCGCCCGCACCACCTCGTCGAGCGTCGCGACCTCGAACGCGATATGGTTCAATTCGATGTTCGCGGACTCGCCCGGCGCGCCGCCGACCAGCGCGATGCCGTGATGATCGGGGTTACAGCGCAGAAACGCCATGCCGCCCGGCACCATGTCGTCGGGATATACATCGGAAACTTCGAAGCCGAGCAGTTCGGTGTAGAACCGCACCGAGCGCGCGACATCGCGCACGTTGAGCACGACATGGCCGATTTTGCCGATGCGGAACGGCAGCCCGCGCGGGCGGCCGAGCGCTTTCAGCGTATCGGGGACGATTTTCGCGGGGCGCTCGGTCACATCCATCGCTCGATCTCCTCAACCGGTCGGCCTCCGGCCTGGCTTGCCGGAGGCGGCAGCCGGAACAGTGCCATATTGCAGCCGCCTTGCACCTGGCGGCGGCCGGCGCTGCGTTCCGGCCGGCCGGTCTGAACCGATGCTGATCATCCGCCTGCTGCTTGCGTTTGTCATTCTGTCCGTTGGCGGCGGTGCGACGGCAAGAACGGCGGCGCCCGCGGTTAGCGGCTGGCAGGCGGTCTTGGTCGCCGGCGACAACGCAGAACCGGTGTTCGACAACGCCGTCGCCGCGATGGACCGATGGCTGGTGGACAGGGGCGTGCCGCAGCAGGCGATCCATCAGCTGAGCGCTGCGCCGCGTCATCCGCAGGTTGAGCGGGCGACATTGCCGCGCGTGCTCGGCCGGATCGCCACGCTGCGCCCGCACCCCGGCGAAGGCTGCTTCGTGTTCATCACCTCGCACGGTGGCGAGGACAACGGCGTATGGCTTGCCGCAAGCCGGAATTTCCTGTGGCCGATCAGCCTTGCGCGCGCGCTCGCATCGGGATGCCGCGATGCGCCGACCGTCGTCATCGTGTCGAGTTGCTACAGCGGCGCCTTCGCCCATGGCTCGATGCAGGCGCCGAACCGCATCATCCTGACCGCGGCGCGGGCCGATCGGCCGTCCTTCGGCTGCCAAGCCGATCGCACGTACACCGTCTATGACCAATGTCTGCTCACGGTTGCGCTGCCGCATGCGCCGAGCTGGCGCGTTGTCTTCCGTCGCGAACTCGGCTGCGTCAGCCGCGAGGAACACCGCGTGCATGCCTTACCCTCGCAACCCCAGGCCTTTTTCGGGGCGGCGGTGCGCCGGCTGGCGCCGCCCTGACCTGCTCAATGGGTGACGACGACGCGCACGGCGCCGCTGCGCGCCGTCACGGTTGCTGCGATCTCGCCGCCGAAGCGATGCAGCAGCACGTCGGCGCTGGCCTCCCCCAGCTGCAGCCTGCGCATGCGCAGATATTCGAGAGAGTCCGGCAGCATTGGCCGGTCGAAGCGGATCTCGCCGGCGTCGTGGTCGAATTGCAGGCCGATGCTCGCCTGTGCCAGTGCGAATACCGCAGCACTGGCCCAGGCCTGCGGCGCACAGGCGACAGGGTACATCGTCGGCGCCGTGCGGCGGCGCGCGAAGCCGCAGAACAGCTCCGGCAGACGCCGCGGCTCCCAGAACGAGGCGGCGTCGAACAGGCCGCCGAAGATGCGACGCACCGGTTCCTTCAATCCGTAACGAGCGAAGCCGAGCGCGATCAACGCATTATCGTGCGGCCAGACCGACCCGTTATGGTAGGAGATCGGATTGTACCGGGCTGCGGTTGTCGCGACGGTGCGGATCCCCCATCCCGAAAACGAGCCGACCCGCATCAACGTGTCGGCCACGCGCGCGGCGCGAGCGGGTTCCGCGATGCCGCTGAACAACGCATGTCCGGCGTTTGACGCGACGACGCAGCAGGGCCGCTTGTCGCCGTCAAGCGCCAACGCATACGTCGCCAGGTTCTCGCACCAGAATGCCGACTCGAAGTTTCGACGCAGTTGCTGCGCCTCCCGATCAAGGCGCGCGGCGGTGTCGGTGTCGCCGAGCGCATGCGCGAGGTTGGCCGCGTGCCGCTTGCCGGCGAACACGTAGCCCTGCACCTCACACAGCGCGATCGGGCCGCGGGCAAGTTCGCCGTCGGCATGGAAAATCGCATCGCTCGAATCTTTCCAGCCCTGGTTTTCGAGCCCGGTGGCGCTTTGCCGATCGTATTCGACAAACCCGTCGCCGTCGGCATCGCCATAGGTGTCGATCCAACGCAGCGCCGCGATCGCGTGCGGCCACAGCCGACGGACGGTGGCAAGGTCGCCCGTTCGCGCAAAATATTCGCCCATCAGCACGAGGAACAGCGGCGTCGCATCGACGCTGCCGTAGTAGCGCCCGAACGGCACCTCGCCGCGACGTGCCATTTCGCCGTCGCGCATCTCGTGCACGATCTTGCCCGGCTCGGCATCGCGCGCACGATCGGTCGCTGTCGCCTGCGTCGCCGCCAGGAACCCCAGCACGCCCTTGGCGATCGCCGGGTCCATCCACAGCATCATCAAAGCGGTGATAATGCCGTCGCGGCCGAACACGGTGCTGTACCAAGGGATTCCGGCATAGGGATAGGGGCCGTATTCGGTCTCGGTCAGCAGCATGTAGATGTCGGCGGCCGAGCGTCGCGCCAACTCGTTGAAGATCGCGTTCGACCCTTCGATGCAGGCGGAGCGTGCCTTGGCGCTTCTGAGCGTATGTCTCGCAGCGCGCAATGAGCGATAGTATTCGCGGACATTCCATTGCGGCGCCGCCGTGACATCGCAACCGACGCGCAATGTCAGGCGGCAGGCTTCGGACGGCGCCAGCCGGACGTCGTAAGTGGCGCGCGTCGTGTCAAGCCGCGTCGGCGGCGGCCAGAAGGTCAGAACAGTCGTGTGCCGGATGCCGTCGAGGCTGTGATAGCGCAATGCGACGGCGCCCGGCTCTCGCCGTTCGGCCGAACACTCGCCGCGTCGCCCGCGCTGCTGTCCGCGCACCTCGAAGATGTCGGCGAAATCGGCGGCGAAATTCAGGGTGAGCGTCACTGCATGCGAACGCTGGTCGAAGTTGCGCACGATCAGCAGTTCATAATGTGCGTTGCGCCAGACGAACTGTCGCCGATTGAGGTAGAGCAGTTCGCGATGCAGCGGGCTGCCGTCGCCATCGATCGTATCCGGATTGGCAAGATCGACGGGCAGCAGCGAATTGTCCTCGGCCGGCGCCGCGCTCAGCAGCAGCGGACGCTGGCCGTTCAACTCCAGCTGCAGTTGCGACAGGAAGCGGGTGTCCCGGTGGTACAGCCCGTCCGGCTGGCCGATGCCGCCGACAATATCGCCTAGCGGGTCGAACACCGCAAATGTCTCTCCCTGCTTCAGGATGCGGGTCCGCGGCTCGCGGAAGGCGCCGGTGATGCCGATCCTGAATTGCGAATCATTTCCGGCCCGATCGGCGGGCGCGCTTACCATGGCTGCAATTCTCCGGGCTGTGTGCTAGTCGGCCGCCTCTGCCGCATCGCCGCACTCGCCGAGGTCGAGCATGCGGCGGCCATGCTGCCCCAGCAGCCGGTTATAGAGTGCCAGATAATCGCAGGCCATCCGCTCGGCGGTAAAGCGCTCCTCGAAGCGGCGTCGGATCGCGCGGCGATCGAGGGCGGCGGCACGCGGCGCCGCGGCGGCCGCGGCGGCGACATCCTCGACAATAAAACCGGTGACGCCGTCCTCGATGATTTCCGGCACCGAGCCACGCCGAAACGCGATGACCGGCGTACCGTTCGCCATCGCCTCGATCAGCACCAGGCCGAACGGCTCCGGCCAATCGATCGGGAACAGCAGCGCGACCGCATCACCGAGAAAGGAACCCTTGTCGGCCTCGCCGATCTCGCCGATGAACTCGATGAGCGGATCAGCGACCAGCGGCGCGATGACGTCGTCGTAATAAGTCTGATCGACGCGATCGACTTTGGCGGCAATCTGCAGCGGCAGGCCGACACGACGGGCGATCGCGATCGCTCGATCGACGCCTTTCTCCGGGCTGACCCGACCTAGGAATGCGAGATAGCCGCCGCCGCCGTTGCCGCCGCGATGAAGGTGATGCGGCAGACCGTGCGGCACGGTGCCCCGCCAATTGGCCCACTGCACCGGCGTGCGTTGCGCGTCCGAGATCGAAACGAGCGGCATCATCGCAAAATGGCGCATCATTGCCGGCAGGTCCGGCAGGTCGAGCCGGCCGTGCAGCGTCGTCAGGGTCTTGTTCCAGAACTCGCCGAACAACGGGAAATGCAGATAGTCGGTATGGAAGTGAAGGATGTCGAACTCGTTGGCGCGGCGCCGCACGCGATCGAGCATGACGAGGTGGTGGACCAGCGGATCCCCACACCGGCAGTCGAACCGCAGCGCCTGCTCACAACCCGGCTCCAACACGGCCGAGGTCACCGAATCGGCGCTGGCGAACAGCGTGACCCGGTGACCGAGCCGTACCAATTCCTCGGTCAAGTACGCGACAACCCGCTCGGTGCCCCCGTAGAAACGCGGCGGGCAGCTTTCGTAAAGCGGGGCAATTTGTGCGATGTTCATTACTACACCCCCGATGCAATTCCCGGCTCGGCCGCTGACACAAACACAGGCACCCCCGGTGTGGTCCCCGGTGCTTACGGAAAGGCGAAGGCTGCCGCATGCAACCCAGTCGCGGCGTTAGTCCAATCCGCAACCGATGCCGCGGCTGACGCCGGCCACCGGCGCGCAAACGCTGGATGAGTTTCGGCGGGCGCGAGCCGCGGTCGCGGCCAAGCGCGGTGACGGCGGCGCCGCTGTCGTTCCGGATTAGCCGGCGGCTCGGCTTGATCGTCCCGCGGGCTATTGGATAGCCGCGGCTGCGCCGTCGTTTCGACTACGGTATCCGATCTGAAGGAGGACGATGATGTCGGAGTCCTACGCCGCCGGCCGCCTGCGCCGTCTGCTGATCGCCGGCGGCGCCATCGCCGGGTTCGGTGGACTGGCGCTCGTGCTGGCACCGCAAGCCGCCAATGCGCAGTATTACTATCCGTACTGCGCCTGGCCGTATTACAATACCTATTACTGCCAATACGGCTATAATTCGCCGAATTACTGGTGGGGTCCGACCGTAGGTTTCGGCTGGGGCGGCTGGGGCGGCGGCCACTTCGCGCATCGCGGCTTTCATGGCCACTTTGGCGGCGCTCATTTCGCCGGCGGCCATTTCGGTCATTTCGGCGGCATGCATGCCGGCGGTTTCGGCGGCGGCGCCAGCCATGGCGCCGGGCTCCATGCCGGTGGTGGCCGCGACCGCCGCTGATCTGCCGATCCGCTCCGCAGTCCAGAGCCGGAAATCGTGGAATTCCGGGCCTGAGAGGATCTCTTGCCGGCGCGGCCGGCCGCGCGTAAACGCTTGCCCGTCGAAAGGCGGTGGCGATGGGCTATGCCGTCAAGGAGATCTTTTACACATTGCAGGGCGAAGGTGCGCTGACGGGACGCCCCGCCGTGTTTTGCCGCTTTGCCGGCTGCAATCTGTGGTCGGGGCGCGAGGCGGATCGCGGCAATGCGGCCTGCACGTTTTGCGACACGGATTTCGTCGGCACCGATGGAACGCTGGGCGGCCGGTATCCTGACGCCGCGGCGCTGGCGCGGCAGATCGCCGGGCTGTGGCCGGCGAATGCAGCACATTGCTTTGTCGTCTGCACCGGCGGCGAGCCGCTGTTGCAACTCGACCCGCCGCTGATCGCCGCACTGCACGAGTGTGGCTTTGCGATCGCGGTCGAGACCAACGGCACGCTCGAGCCGCCGGCCGGAATCGACTGGCTGTGTGTCAGCCCGAAGGCCGGCGCGGCGCTGGCCGTAACGGCAGGGGACGAATTGAAGATCGTCGTGCCGCAGCCGGGGCTCGACCCGCGCGCCTTCGAGGCGCTCGATTTTCGCCGCTTTTCGGTGCAGCCGATGGACGGTCCCGAGCGGGCCCGCAATACACGGCTGGCGATCGCGCTCTGTCTCGCCCACCCGCGCTGGCAGCTCAGCCTGCAGACCCACAAGATGACGGGTATTCGCTAGCCGGTCCGCAGCCTGTATACTTCTCGGGTTCGGTTGCACGAGCCGCAACGAGGGCGCTTATCATGATGCCGAAACGTCAGGCGGAATTCCGCGCCGATTATCGCCCGCGCATCTCGCCATGGTACAGTGGCCCGGCGCACGTCTTCGTCATCTACGCGATCGGCGCCGCCGCGCTGGCCTATTGCATCCCGCGTATTCACGATCCGAGCTGGGCCGAGTGGCTCGTCGTGCCGGTCGTGTTCCTCGCCTGCAACGGCTTCGAGTGGTGGATTCATCGCTTTGTCATGCATCGGCCGGTCAAGGGGTTCATGGGGATCTATCGGCGGCATACGCTGGCGCATCACCAGTTCTTTACCGACGCCGAGCCGACGATCGACACGACCCGCGACTTCCGCATCACATTTTTTCCGCCCTACGCGCTGGTCGCGTTCATCGGCATGTCGATCCCGCCGGCCGTCATCCTCGGTTGGCTGTGGGCGCCCGCCACCGGCTGGCTGTTGATGTGCACGACGGTCGGCATGTACTTGAACTACGAGCTGTTTCACTGGTGCTGTCATGTCAAGGACGACCGCATCGTGCGCCGGGTGCCATTCGTCAACTCGCTGCGCCGGCATCACATCGCGCATCACGACCAGGCGATCATGATGGAGCGCAACTTCAACCTGACCTATCCAATCACCGACTGGCTGTTCGCAACCAGTGACCTGCGGCGCGGCGTCCTCGGTCATCTGTTCAACGGCTACGACACCCGCTTTGTCCGCCGCGACCTGCGCCGCGCGCACGATATTGCCGCCGCGGCCGAGCCGACCGAGGCGCGCGCGTGAGTGCGTCGCCGCTCGGCAGGCCGCTTGACAGGCTGGGCGCGCCGCTGCAGCGCCTGAAGCGCTCGCGGGCGTCGCTGGTTGGCGGCATCGCCTGCGGTGGCGGCACCGGCGTCCTCGTTCTGCTGCTGCTCGGCGGCCCAAGTCTGCTGCACATCGCCGTCGCGCTGGCGATCGGCGCCGCGCTTGGCACATGGGTCCGCCTCGCCGATCTCTGAGCCGACCACCTCGTTCAGTGGATGCTGACCGGCTCCAGGCCGTTCTGGCGCACGACCGCGAAGGCGAGATCGCGGTTCGCCAGGACGGCCATCTGCGTCCCGTCCGCGGCGTGCACCGCGACGGCTGCCACGCCGTCCACGACGACCTGCTTCACATACGCGACATCCTCCATCCCGAGCAGCCCCAATTCGCGCTGCGACAAGCCTCTGATGCCTTCGAGAAATTGCATGAGATCCTCCATCGCGCGGCGCCGCTCGGCGGCCGCGGCCGATAACACCCGGACCGTTTGGAATGATCCGGGCAGCATGCGAGCGCTTGGGCAGCAGTTATCCGCCCCTGCCGTCAGGCCCCGGGCCGCGGATCGGCACCGTGCGCACCCTCGCCTCGACCGCGGGACGCACCAGATCGACATGCAGGAGGCCGTTGTCGAGCCGGGCGCTCTTGACCTCGATCCCTTCGGCGAGCACGAAGGAGCGCTGGAACTGGCGTGCCGCAATGCCGCGGTGGAGATAGACGCGTTGGCCGTCCTCGCTTTGTCTGCCGCGGATAACCAGCTGGTTGTCCTCGATCGTGATCGACAGGTCGGCCATCGCGAAACCGGCGACCGCCAGCGTAATGCGCAGCGAATCCTCGCCCAGCTGCTCGATGTTATAGGGCGGATAGCCGTCTGTTGACGCCTTGTTGACGCGATCGAGCGCGCGTTCAAAATGCTCAAAACCCAGCAACAGGGGCGAATTGAACAGCGGCAAGCGCGACATCGCGGGTCTCCTCGCTCGAGCGAGAGGCCGCGGCGGGCCCAAGATGCAGCACCCGCAGCGGCAAACGATCTTGCGTTGTAAATTGGGATCGTCGATTGCCGCGATCAAGGAACCCGGTGGGCGCAGTCGCCGGCGGTTCTTTCGCCGCTGGCCGGCGCTGCCCATATTGAAGCACGTCGCTCTTTTTGACCTGCGGACGCACTTGCCGATGTCCTCAACCCTGCCCACGCTGAGCATTTCGCCGCCTGCCCCGGTTGGCAGCGTCAAGTGGCGGCTGCTGTTTGCGCTGTTCCTCGCGTGCGCGCTGGCGTTCGCGCCGAGCCTCGCCGAGGCGCGCGCCGGCCGATCGTTTTCCTTCGGCGGCTCGTCCGGAATTTCCGGCATGGGCAGCCGCGGCGCGCGCACCTTTGAGCCGAACGGTGCCGGTTCGATCAGCCGCAGCATGAACCCGGCGCGCGGCTACGGCTATCCGGGATATGGCTACGGTTACGGCGGCAGCTTCTTCTCGCGGCATCCGTTTCTGACCGGGCTGTTCGGCGGCTGGCTCGGCTCGATGCTGTTCCGCGGCATGGGGCCGTTCGGTTACGCATTCGGCGGCCTGTTCCATCTGTTGATCTTCGGCCTCCTGTTCTGGCTCATCTACCGGCTCTTTTTCGGCAGATTTGGCGCGCGCGCCGGCGCCGGTTGGGCGATGCCGCGCTCGGCCGGCGCCGCGGCGGCGTCGCCGGCGCATTACCGCGGCATCGACACGACGGTCGACGACAACGACCTCAACGCCTTCCAGGCGATCCACGCCGCGGTGCAGGACGCCTGGGGCCACGGCGATCTCGCCCGCCTGCGGCAACTGATGACCCCCGAGATGCTGAGCTATTTCTCGGACGAACTGACGAAGAATTCCAGCCGGGGCGTGCAGAATGTCATCTCGAACGTGCGCCTCCTCAAGGGCGACGTCACCGAGGCCTGGGACGAGGGCGATCTCGAATTCGCGACCGCCTATATGCAGTGGAGCGCGAACGACTTCACGGTGCGGCTCGGCGCCGGTCCCGGGGCGCCCGACGCGGTCATCAGCGGCGACCCGCGCAGCCCCGTCGAGCAGGAAGAAGTGTGGACCTTTGTGCGCCGGCGCGGCGGGCATTGGCTGCTATCGGCAATCCAGCAGGTGTGAGATGCACGACAACCCGTTTTTCGAACGCTGGACGACGCCGTTCGGATTGCCGCCGTTCGATCGCATCCGGCCGGCGCATTTCCCGCCTGCCTTCGACCGCGGCATCGCCGAGCAGACCGCCGAGATCGCAGGCATCGTCGGCGCCGATGCGCCGCCCGATTTTGCCAACACAGTCGAGGCTCTGGAGCGCAGCGGCAGGCTGTTGACGCAGGTCAGCCGCGTCTTTCACAACCTCACCGGCAGCGCGACAAACCCGGCACTCGACGCGATCGACCTCGATTACGCGCCGAAACTCGCAGCGCACCAGATGAAGATCGCGCTCGATCCCGGCCTGTTCGCGCGCCTCGACGCGCTTTATCAGGCGCGCGAACGGCTCGGCCTGGAGCCTGACCAGCGTCGTCTCCTGGAGCGCTACCATCTGCGCTTCGTGCGCAACGGTGCCCGGCTGGCGCCCGCACCAAAGGCGCGCATCGCGGCGATCGGCGAGCGCCTCGCGACGCTGCACACGCTGTTCGGCCAGAACGTGCTGCACGACGAAGACGAATGGCATCTCGTGCTCGACGCGGCAGACCTCGACGGCTTGCCCGGATTTGCCCGCGCGGCCGCTGCGGCCGCGGCCGAGGAGCGCGGTCTCGCCGGCAAATATGTGATCACGCTGGCGCGCGCTTCGGTCGAGCCGTTTCTGACGTTTTCGGCGCGGCGCGACCTGCGCCAGGCGGCCTGCGAGGCGTGGGCGGCGCGCGGCGCCCATCCCGGCATGCACGACAACCGACCCCTCGTTCGTGAGATCGTGCAACTGCGCGCCGAACAGGCGCACCTGCTCGGCTACGCCGATTACGCCGCCTATCGCCTCGACGACACGATGGCGAAGACGCCGGCGGCGGCCGAGGAGCTGCTGCGCCGCGTCTGGGAACCGGCCAAGAGGAAGGCGGCGGCGGAACGCGCGGAATTGACCGAACTGGCGCTGGCCACCGGCCTCAACGACCGGCTCGAGCCGTGGGACTGGCGCTATTATGCCGAGCAGGTGCGGCAGCAGAAATACGCGCTCGATGAGGCGGCGCTGAAACCCTATTTCGTGCTCGACGCCATGGTAGAGGCGGCGTTCGCCAGCGCCGGCAGGTTGTTCGGCGTCGATTTTATCGCGCAGCCGGATTGCCCGGTGTATCACCCGGACGTGCGTGCCTATGAGGTGCGCGACAGGGCCGGCGGCCGGCCGATCGGCCTCTTTCTGCACGACAATTTCGCCCGTACCGGCAAGCGCTCGGGCGCTTGGATGAGCAGCTATCGCAACCAGGAGTCGCTCGATGGCGAGGTGTTGCCGATCGTCGTCAACAACAACAACTTTGTAAAGGGCGACCCGACATTGCTCTCGTTCGACGACGCGCACACCCTCTTCCACGAATTCGGCCATGCGCTGCACGGGCTGTTGTCGCGGGTGCGCTATCCGTCGCAGTCGGGCACCGCGGTGCGCCGCGACTTTGTCGAGTTCCCGTCGCAGGTATTCGAGCACTGGCTGACCGTGCCGGAAACGTTGCGCCGTTACGCGCGCCATTACCAGACCGGAGAGCCGCTCGCCGAGGCGACGATCGGCCGGCTGCTGGCGGCGGCCAATTTCAACCGCGGTTTTGCCACCATCGAATATGCCGCCTGCGCGATGCTCGACCTCGATCTGCACTCGCGGCGCGACCCCGGCGATCTCGACATCACGGCCTACGAACAGGAATTTCTCGCCGCGATCGGCATGCCGCCGGCGATCGGCTTGCGCCACCGCCCGGCGCATTTCCAGCACCTGTTCGCCGGATCGGGCTATGCGGCCGGTTACTACGCCTATCTGTGGGCCGAGGTGCTCGACGCTGACGGTTTTGCGGCCTTTACCGACAAGGGCGACGCGTTTGATCCGGCGCTGGCCGCGCGGCTCAAGGCGGTCTACAGCGCCGGCGATACCGAAGACCCGATGATGCTCTATCGCGCCTTCCGCGGTCGCGACCCGGACACCGCGCCGCTCCTCCAGCAGCGCGGCCTCGCCGCCGCGTAACGCGAATCAAATCAGGCGGCTTGGAGTTGGCCGTTATCCGCGTTGGTGCAGCTTGAGGCCGGCGGTGGGCCAATCGACCGCGACAAGGCGGCCGGTCCACGACAGCGTGATGTAGGCAGTCTTCAGGTCGGCGCCGCCAAAGCAGATATTCGTCGTCATCGGGTCGGGCATCGGACGGTGCTCGACATGGCGTCCGTCCGGCGAGATGACGGTGATACCGCCGTTGATCAGCGTTGCGACGCAGATGCGTCCGTCTGCCTGCACTGCCAGCGAATCGAAACGCTGATAGCCGCCCACGCCGACGATGATGCGGCCGCCGTGCGGCGACGGCCACGGCTCTTTCTTCACCACCCCCGGCGCCTCGAGCTGAAACGCCCAGAGACGCGCCGCCTCGGTCTCGGCGACGTAAAGCGTGTTGCCGTCAGGTGACAGGCCGATGCCGTTCGGTGTCATCACCGGATAGGCGATTTCGGTGATGAACGAGCCGTCGGCCTTGGCGTAATAGACGGCGCCCCGGTCCATGTCACGCGACCGCACCTTGCCGAGATCGGTGAAGTAGAAGCCGCCATGCGCGTCGAAGACGAGGTCGTTCGGCCCTTTCAGCGGCACCTCGCCGCAGGCCCTGTACAAGATCTCGGTCGCGCCGGTGTGCAGATCGATGCGTTCGATGCGGCCGCCGGCGTAATCCTTGGCCTGCAGAAAGGGCCGCAACCGCCCGGCGTCGCGGATCCACTCGAAACCCCCGTTATTCGCGACGTAGCACTTGCCGTCGGGACCGATCGCGGCGCCATTCGGCCCGCCGCCGGGTCGCGCGACGGCGCTTTTCCCGCCGCCGGGTGCGATGCGCGTCAACGCGCCGGCGGCGATCTCGACCAATACGACCGAACCGTCGGCCAGCGCCACCGGTCCTTCCGGAAATTCCAATCCTTCGGCGACAACGCGGTATTCCATGCCGGCCTTTCCTTCAGTGAAGCCGCGCGTCCTGGAATGGCGGCAGACGGGTTACGCCTGGCGAAAGTAGTGGACGCTGAAGAGGCGCTTCGGGTCGGTCCAGGTTTCGGCCGGGCGGAACCCGGCGCGGGTGGCGAGCGCACGGAATTCGTCGATCGAATACTTGTAGGAATTTTCGGTGTGGATGCGCTCGCCGGCGGCGAAATCGAAGCGTCGGCCGGCGATCGTCACACTCTGCGGCGCATGGCTTTCGAGATAGAGCTCCATGCGCCCGGCCTCTTCGTTGTAGAACGCGACGTGGGCGAAGCGCTCGACATCGATGTCGCCGCCGAGTTCGCGATTGATGCGGGCGAGCAGATTGAGGTTGAAGGCGGCGTTCATGGCGGCGCTGTCGTTGTAGGCGGCGTTCAGGATGGCCGGGTCCTTCTTCAGATCGGCGCCGATCAGCATTTCCCCGCCGGGGCCGAGCAACTCGGCGCAATGGCGCAGAAAACGGACGACCGCGTCGGGTTCGAAATTGCCGATCGTCGAACCCGGGAAAAAGCCGACCCGCTTGCCGACGGGGCCGGGCAGCGGCGGCAGCGGAAACGGGCGGGTGTAATCGGCGCACACCGCGACGACCGGCAGGCCGGGGAAATCGGCCGCGAGGTGCCGCGCCGCCTCGCGCAGCAGCTCGCGCGAGATATCGACCGGCACATAGGCGGCCGGCGCCGAGAGCGCCCGCAGCAGGATTCGCACCTTGATGCTGGCGCCGCTGCCGAGTTCGACGAGCCGGCAATGCGGGCCGATCTCCGTCGCGATCGCCCCGGCATATTGCTTGAGGACCGCGATCTCGGTGCGGGTCAGGTAATACTCGGGCAGTTCGCAGATCGCTTCGAACAGCGCCGAGCCGCGCGCGTCGTAAAAGAATTTGCAAGGCAGCGTTTTCGGCGCGCGGCCGAGACCGGCAAACACCGCATCGCGGAAACTCTCCTCGCCAGGCGCCAGATCGAAAAATGCGAAACCGCCGTCGCCATCCGCCATCCTCAGATATCCTCCGCCAGCCGCAGCCCCGAGAACGCCCAGCGCGCGGCCGGCGGAAAGAAGTTGCGATAGGTGGTGCGGATATGGCCGGCCGGGGTTACCGCCGCGCCGCCGCGCAGCACCATCTGGTTCGACATGAACTTGCCGTTGTACTCGCCGATCGCGCCGGCGGCCGGGCGAAAACGCGGATAGGGAATGTACGGGCTCGCGGTCCATTCCCAGACATCACCGATCATCTGGCGCAGCGTGCTCGCTACACCTTCGTCCTGCCGCGGGTGATAGCGGCCGCTGCCGACGAGATTGCCCGCGAGCGGCACATCGGCCGCCGCGATCTCCCATTCGGCCTCGGTCGGCAGCCGCGCGCCGGCCCAGCGGGCAAAGGCGTCGGCCTCATAGAAGCTGACATGGCAGACCGGTTCCGCCGGCTCGACCCGCCTGTCGCCGGACAACGTGAAGACGCGCCATTCGCCGTCGACGCTGCGCCAGTAGAGCGGCCCCTGCCAGCCGAGTTCGTTCGCGGCGGCCCACCCGTCCGATAGCCACCATTCGGCGCGGCGATAGCCGCCATCGGCGATGAATTCGAGAAATTCGCCGCACGAGACCGGATGGGTCGCAAGCCGGAACGGTTCCAGCCAGACCTTGTGGCGCGGCCCTTCATTGTCGAACGCAAAGCCGCCGCCGGCATGGCCGATCTCGACCAGCCCGCCGGCGAAATCGATCCAGCCGCGGCGGCTCGGTATCGGCGGCTCGTCGCGGCGCGGCGGTTGATAGGCCGGCAGCAGCGGGTTGACCGAGAAGACGTGCTTGATGTCCATCAGGAGCAATTCCTGATGCTGCTGCTCGTGGTGCAGACCGAGTTCGACGAGCGGCGCGATGTCGCGCCACGCCGCCGCGTCGGCCGTCTCGATCAGGCGCAGCATCGCCGCCGTCACGTGGTCGCGATAGGCGGCCACCCGATCGACCGTCGGGCGTGACAACAAGCCGCGCTGCGGCCGCGGATGGCGCGGCCCGGCCGCCTCGTAGTAAGAATTGAACAGATAGGCGAAGGCCGGATCGAAGACACGATAGGCGGGGTCGTACTGCGTCAGAATGAACGTCTCGAAAAACCAGGTCGTGTGTGCGAGATGCCATTTGGTCGGGCTGACATCCGGCATCGACTGGATCGACTGGTCTTCTGGCGAGAGAGGGGCGGCGAGCGCTTCGCTGCCGCAACGAACCGCCAACAGGCGTTTGCGCTGGGCGGCACGGTCGAGCGGGTGTACCAAAGTTTGGACGGCTGAATCGAACATCGGCACCCCGTTGCGTGGTTGCCCGCTAAACGCCTCGAGCGCCGGATCGTTTCGGCCCGCGTCATGCGCGATTGGCGGCGTTGCCGCACATATGGCCGGTAGCGGCGCTGGTGTAAACCTTTATGAATTTCCATAATCGCGCCGCCCCCATGGGCCGCGCTTCGCGGATTCCGGTCGATGGCGCGGCCGCGCCGGCTGTCGCCGCTTCAGTCGGCTGCCGCCGCCGCCAGTACGGCCTCGCGCCATTCGCGCTTGACCGGCAGGATCGGCGGCATCGGCGCCAGCGTCGGCTCCGCCGTCGCCGCTGCGACGACATGGTTGTCGCCCTGCGAGCCCTTGCGCATGAACAGGTTGTAGACGAGCCACTGCGCCCGATGGCGGTGGCCGCGCAGCGGATAGCGGCGGGCGATCGAGGCGGCCGAGTAGAACCGGCGATAGGCATCCATGCCGCCGCGGCTCAGTTCGTCGGCTGACATACGTTCCGGACGATAAACAACGTGCCCCTGGTCATACATCGTCCAGTCGTAGGAAACGATGCGCCCGGCGCGCCGCATTTCGTACCAGGTCAACGTCCCTGGATAGGGCGTCAGCGTCGAATAGGCGCAGGCATCGTATCCCGCGGCGATATTGAAAGCCGCGGTCTCGTCGAACACCGACGCGTCGTCGCCGTCAAAGCCGAACATGAACAGCCCGAACACCATGATGCCGTAGGAATGCACCTTTTCCACGAGCGCGGCGAAGTTTTCCGGGCGGTTGACATGCTTGTGGACGCTCTTCAGCGTCTCCCGCGAGATCGACTCAAAGCCGATGGACAGCATCGTACAGCCGCTTTCGGCGGCCAATTCCAGCATGCGGTCGTCCTGCGCCAATTTCGACGTGACGCCGGCCTGCCAATGGATATTGCGGCCCTTCAGCGCCCGCATGACCTCCTTCGGGCGTTCCGGGGTGCCGAAGAAATCCGCGTCGTTGATCGAGATCGTATGCGCGCCGCAATCCTCTATCTCGCGCATGACCTCGTCCACCGGCCGGTAGCGAAATTTAAGGCCGTTCATCAGCGGCTCGGCGCAGAACGTGCAACCCTGGTGACAGCCGCGCGAAGTCTGGACGAAGGTGCGGTTGACGTAGCGATGCTTTTTCAACAGGTCGTAGCGCGGCATCGGCAGCCCGACCATCGGGTGCAGCCCCGCCGCGCGATAGGTGCCGTGCATCGCGCCGTGCTCAAGGTCGTCGAGTAGCTTGTCGACGATCAGTTCGGCTTCGCCGACCACGACGGCGTCGGCATGCTGCAGCGCCTCCTGCGGCATGAAGCTCGGATGCACGCCGCCCATGACCACCGGCACGCCCTTGGCGCGGAAGACGTCAGCGATTTCGTAGCCGCGGTTGACATAGGCGGTCATCGCGGAGATGCCGACGAGATCAGCCTTCAGGTCGAAGTCGATCGCCTCGATGTTCTCGTCGGTCAGCACGACCTCGTAGCGGTCGCGCGGGATGCATGCGGCGACCGCCAACAGGCCGGCGAGCGGCGAATAGAGCGCCCGGTTCAGGTATACCGGGCGGGTCGTCAGCGAGTCCGTTCTGGGATTGATCAGGTGAATGATCCGCGTTCGCACCGTTCTTCCCCCCACAGATACGGGCGCTCATCAACGCCGCGCCGTGACAATGGTTCCGTCGCCTGCGTTCATGCGAGATAGCGCTGGCGCAAATGACGCTCGAACGCGGCCGTCGCGAGAGGCGCCCCGGTCGCACTTTCGACGAGTTCGCCGGTCGACAACAGCGACGCCCTTTCGTGGATGTTGTGCCGCAGCCACGCAAGCAGCGGCGCAAACTCGCCGCTGCCGATCGCGTCCATCAGCCCCGGCAGCGCGGCACGGGCGGCGGCAAAGAGTTGGGCGGCGATCAAGGCGCCGAGCGTGTAGGTCGGAAAATAGCCCCAGTAGCCCTCGTACCAGTGAATGTCCTGCAGAACGCCGTCGCGGTCCGAGGGCGGCGTTACGCCGATCGCCTGTTTGAGGGCGGTGTTGAAGGCGGCGGGCAGATCGACCGGGCGCAACTCGCCGGCAATCATCGCCCGCTCCAGCCGGTAGCGCAGGATCACATGCGCGGGATAGGTCACCTCGTCGGCATCGACGCGGATCGGCCCGGGGCGCACGCGAACCTGGCGGCGGTAGAACGCTTCCGGCTCCCACGCCGCCGCCTCGCCGCCGAAGATGCCGTGCAACAGGGGCGCCGCATAGGCGGCAAAGGCGCGGCTGCGGCAGATCTGCATCTCCAGGAACAGCGATTGGCTCTCGTGTACGGCCATGCCGCGCGCCGCGCCGACCGGCTGACGCCGCCATTGGCGCGGCAGGCCGCGCTTGTAGAGGCCATGGCCGCATTCGTGCAGCGCCGCCATCAGCGCCTTCGATGCGTCGGCTTCGTCGTAGCGCGTGGTCAGCCGCACATCGTCGGAGGTGCCGCCGGTGAACGGGTGGGCGCTTTCATCGAGCCGTCCATGCATGAAATCGAAGCCGATTTTTTCCAGCAGCAGCCGGACGGCGCGACGCTGCGCGGCGAGCGGGAGGGGCCCTGGCGGCTCGGGTTCGGCCGGGCCCGCCGCCTGCCGGTCTAGCGCCGCGGCGAGCAGGGACGGCAGGAAACCTTCGACATCGGCAAACAGGCGGTCGATCTCGGCGGTCGTGCCGCCCGGCTCGTACTGGTCGAGCAATGCCGCATAGGGGCTGGTGCCGAGTGCCTCGGCCTTGGCGGCCGCCGCCTCGCGGGTCAGCGCCAGCACGTGTTCGAGGCCGGGCAGGGCGGCGGCGAAATCGTCATCGAGGCGCGCTGCACGCCAGGCAATCTCCGAGTGCGAGCGAGCCTCCGACAACGCCGCCACGAGGTCGGCCGGCACCGCCGCGGCATGCCGCCAGCACCGCCGCATCTCGCGCAGATTGGCGCGCTGCCAGGCGCCGAGCCGGTTGCCGGCGTCCGCTTCGGCGTCGGCAAGCAGGTCCGCGGTGTCGGGCCGCGTCAGCTCTTCATGCGCGAGGACTCTGAGCGTCGCGAGCTGGCCGGCGCGCGATCCCCCGCCGCCCCGCGGCATCATCGCGGCGGCGTCCCAATGGAGGAATTGAACCGCCTCCTCGATTGCGCCGAGGCGGGCGAACCGCGCCTCCAGTTTCTCGTAGGCGGTCATGTCGCTGCTCCGCGCGGCTGCCGTTGCGACTTGAAATAGATGTAAACCCCGATCGCGGCGAGCGAAAACCACGTGATCGCGTATTGCAGGTGATGGTTCGGCAGTTCCGGCAGCATCGTGCCGCCCTCGGGCCAGCCGCCAGGGTTTGGCGTCTGGTCGGCATCGATATAAAACGGCGCGACGTCGGCAAGCCGGTCGGCCTTGGCCATCGCCGCGATATTGATGCGGTACCAGTCGCCGCGGTCCGGCTGGTTGCCCGGCACGAACAGGCCCGGCGAGGCCGGCAGCACGATGCGGCCGGCAATCTGCACGGTGCCGCGAAGTTCCGCCGCCGGCCGCGCCGCCGGGTCCCGCAGGGCGGTCGGCACAAAGCCGCGGTTGATGAAGACGCTGCGCCCGCCCGGCTCGCGCAGCGGCGTCAGCACGTCGAACCCCGCGGCGCCGTCGGCTGCGATCGCATGGACGAGAATTTCCTTGTCGTTGAGGAGGACGCCGCGCTCAATCGTGCGGCGCAGTTCCAGCCGCTTCGCCTGGGCGAGGCTCGCCGGGGGTGCGACCGGCGGCGCCTGCAGCGTCGCCGCGCGCTCGGCGATCAGCCCTTCCTTCCAGTGCAGGCGCTGGATCTGCCAGACGCCGAGCGCCAGGCACAAGACGACAAGCGGCAGCGTGATCAGCGTCGGCCAAAGGCCGAGCCGATACGCACCGAGCTCGACGCTCATGCGGCGGGCGGGGCGTGCAGCAGGTAATGGCGGTAGTGCAGCGCGACCGACCCGGCCTTCAACGGCCGTAGCATCAGGATCGCGCCGCCGACGATCAACGGCGTCCATAACACGATATGTACCCAAATCGGCGGCGAGAATGTCAATTCGACCCAGGCCGCCAGCGCGACGACAATCAGCCCCAGGAGCAGGATGGCAAAGACGGCCGGCCCGTCGGCGACGTCCTGGCCCGAAAAATTCAGGCCGCAATCGGCACAGGACGGGCGCACCGTCAGCAGCGCGCAGAACAGACGCCCCTCGCCGCAGCGCGGGCAGCGGCACGCAAGCGCCGCCCACAGCAATGATACCGGCGGAACGCGGCGCGTTTCGGTCGGCACCGGTCCGTCAGCCGCCGAAGCTCTCCGGCACCGCGTGGCCCATGCCCCACCAGTAGACGCAGACAAACAGGAAGAGCCACACGACATCGACGAAGTGCCAGTACCAGGCCGCCGCCTCCAGGCCGAAATGGTGATCGGGCTTGAAATGGCCCTGCGTCGCGCGCCACAGACAGACCGCCAGAAAGCACGTGCCGATGATGACGTGAAAGCCGTGAAACCCGGTCGCCATGAAAAAGGTCGAGGGATAGATGCCGCCGGTAAAGTGAAACGCGGCGTGGCTGTACTCGTAGGCCTGCAGCGAGGTGAACGTCATGCCGAGCAGCACCGTCACGATGAGGCCCTGGATCAGGCCCTTCCGGTTGCCCTCGAGCAGCGAATGATGCGCCCACGTCACCGTCGTTCCGGACAGCAGCAGCACCAGCGTGTTGAGGAATGGGATCTCGAACGGCTGGAACGGGTGGATGCCCTTGGGCGGCCATACGCCGCCGACCGGGAACAGGGCCGAAGAAAAGAACGCCCAGAAAAACGCCGAAAAGAACATCACCTCGGAGGCGATGAACAACGCCATGCCGTAGCGCAGGCCGATCTGCACGACCGGCGTGTGGAAGCCCTGGAACGTCGCTTCGCGGATGACGTCGCGCCACCACACGAACATCGTTCCGAGCACCAGGAGCACGCCGACGATCAGCACCCACCAGACATGCCCGTCGTGCATGTAGAGCAGCCCGCCGGTCGCCAGCGTGCCGCCGGCAATCGCGCCGACGATCGGCCACGGGCTCGGATCGACCAGGTGATAGGGGTGCTTCGGCTCGGCGTGGCCGGCGCCGTGAGCCTCGAGATGGCCATGCGCTTCAACGTGAATGTCGGTCATTTCTGTCCGCCAGGAAAGCCTCGGTTACCGGTTTTAGCCACCGCTCATCCGCACGATGGCGATTGCGAAGAACAGCGCGGCAAGCGCGAACAATACGGCGGCGAGGGCGCGGTTGCGCGCCCGCATGCGGCGCTCGCGTTCGTCCATCGGCGTCTGAACTGCACTCAAAATATTCCGCCTCCAGCATGGTCGACCAGCAGCAGTGCAAAAATCAGGAACAGGTAGAGGAGCGAAAACCCGAACATGTGCCGCGCGCTGCGCTCGCCGTCGTCGCGCTGGACCCGGATCGCCGTGCCGGTGAACAGGAGGCTCAATACGGCTGCGGCGATGCCGTAGACCGGTCCGGCCAGACCGAGAAACCACGGCGCCAGCGTTGCCGGCCACAGCATCAGCGTGTAAAGCAGCATTTGCCGCTTCGTCTCGCGCGGCCCGGCCACGACCGGCAGCATCGGCACGCCGGCCGCTTCGTATTCGCCCGCGCGGCAGAGCGACAGCGCCCAGAAATGCGGCGGCGTCCAGAAGAAGATGATGGCGAACAGCGCGACCGCGCCCCAGCCGACATTGCCGGTCACCGCCGCCCAGCCGACGATCGGCGGCAACGCGCCGGCCGCGCCGCCGATGACGATATTCTGCGGCGTGCGGCGCTTCAGCCAGATCGTATAGACAAAGACATAGAATGCGATCGTCAGCGCCAGCAGTTCGGCGGCCACTAGGTTGACCGCCAGCCCCATGACCGCGACTGCCCAGACCGCCAGTACGACGCCGAACCCCAGTGCTTCGCCCGGCATCATGCGGCCCGCCGGCAACGGCCGCATCGCGGTGCGCCGCATGACCGCGTCGA
>DATJSO010000017.1:0-5933 GCA_035504075.1 Allostellaceae bacterium
GCGGTCGGCGCCGAGGCGGTCGCGCTCGGCGTTGCGCGCCGCGGCCGCCCGGTTGCGGTCGCCGAGATCGGTTCTGTCGCCCTTGCGCTCCATGCCCGCGGCGATGGGTCCCAGATGCACCGTCGCCTCGCGGTCGAGACCCTGATCGACAAAGCTGCGGCAATCGATGCGGCTGTCGGACCCGGCCTGCTCCAAGGCCCGATTGCCGATTCGTTCCCACAGCAGGCGGATCGCCTCGATCTCGCGCGGCCCGGTCTTCAGGTCGTCGAGCTCGCGCGTCTTGGCGCCGAAGCCTTGCGGCCCGAGCCGCCGCGTCGTCATCAACAGATGCGCATGAAAGTTTCGTCCGTCGCCGTGCCGGTCCGGCGCGTGCACGGCGAAATCGACGGCGACCCCATACCGGCGTATCAGGGCAGCGGCAAATTCGCGCACCGCCGCGAGTCGCTCTCCGCCGTCAAGCTCGTGCGGCAATGCCAGAATGACGTCGCGCCCCGTTTTGGCGCTCTCCGGCCGAGTCGATTTATCCTCCGCGCGTTCGGCGGCGTTCCACAATTCGGCGCGATCCCTGGCCCATTCCGGCGCGCCGGCGGGGGTCATTATCTGGCTGTGCAGAACCCCGCTTTTGCCCGTGAAATCCCACACGACGCCGAGCCGGTCGTCGCCGATGTTTTCGGCCGCGCGATAGGCAGCGGCCGCGACAACGCTGCGGCCGGCGCTCCTGGAGATCGTCTTCACCTGCAGCGAATAGATCGCCATGCGTCGTGCCGCATCCGGCGGTTGATCCTGCGGAAACGGCTTATCCTATCCTGCGGCCGCAAGAAAGCCCTTGTGCAGCACGGCATTGCGCCCGCAATGCGTAAGTGCGCCCTTCGCCAAAAACGGCGGGATAGCCCTGGCGGAGCCGCCTCGCTAAACTCTCGATTGCCGAGCCTCGCCTGTCATGCCACCATGATCCCCGACATCGCGCTACCGAAGACCTACGATGCCACGACCCCGCACGACCGACCGCCTCCTTCTGCTGCGCCAGAAACGCGACCAGCTCGATGCCCAGCTGAAAGCGCTCGAAGCCCGCAAAAAACAAGCCGAACGCAAGGCCGATACCCGCCGCAAGGTCATCGCCGGCGCGCTCGCACTGGAGCATTTTGCCAAGAACCGCGACAGCGAGTTCGGCCGCGTCATGTTCCGCCTGCTCGACGAATACGTCGTCCGCCCGCATGACCGCCTGCTGTTTCCCGACCTCCCCGAGCCGCAAGCCGCCGCTGCCGATACCGGCGGCGAGTTCGTGCGCGCCGGCCGCGAGACCGCTGCCGGCGCCCCGCCACCCGCGCCCTGAAACGCGCGAAAAGGGCGGCCCGCGGAGGACCGCCCCCGGCCGGAGCTTATTCGGCCTTCGCCTTGCGGCTGTCGCGCGACCAGACGAGGATAAAGCCCTCGCCTTCGGTTGACGCCATCAGGGCGCAGTTGACCGGCGCCGGCAGCGCCGGATCGTCGAGCTTGACCGAGAGGTAATCGACGCCCTCCCTGCTGCGGCTCTTCCACGCAGCGCCCAGCTCGATGTCGCCGGCTTTGCTGTCGCCGATGACCCGGTAGTGCGGCGCCTTCTCGGCCGTCGCCTCGCTCGGCTGGAACACCAGCTTGCGCGGGCCGGCGGTCAGCGTCGCAAGCTCGCCGGTATAGCGGTCCTGCGCTTTGCCATAGGTGAAGTGTCCGATTATCATGACTGTCTCCTTTTCGCTTGATTGAAGGCCCCGGCATGGGGCCTCGATGGCGACCGGAGACGGCCTGAGGCTCCGGCGGCGGCGGGGCGAGCCGCGGAGGGGGATCACCCGGCTTGGCAGGCGCGCAGCGGCCGAAAGCCGGGGACACCGCGGCGAGGGCAAAGCCCTTGCCCCACAGCGCCGGAGTGGGCCGTAGGGCGCCCGCGAAATCGAGGCCCGATCCGGGGACCCGGCGAAACAGACAGGCCTGGCGGACACGCCGGTCATGCGCGGAACCCGTCCGGCCGGCGATCCCTGCCCCGGCTGCGCTCGTGTTCCGGCTGCGCGGCACGGCGCAGCGCCCAGACCGTGCGTTCGAGGCGCAGCTCGCCGAGCTTCGCCCGGGCGACCATGCCGTGGAAGTAGCCGCCGGGGGAGGCCGTGAAATGCCCCGGCTCCTTGGTCGAGACGACCGCCAGCGCGACGGCGGCCAATTCGCGCCCCATGGCCAGGCAAGCCTCGCCCCACAGGGCTTTCGAGACGCCGAGGTCGTGGCGCAGCCAGTCGGCGGCATCGATCAGCTCCGGCCAGGTCGGGCTCGGCCGCCGCAGATAGGGCTTCAGCCGCGGGGCAAGACGCACCAGTTCGTCCGGCGCGACGCCGTGCAGCATGCCCTTATCCGGCCGTCGCCGCAGCGCCGGCGCCGGCAATGAAGGCTCAGGCCCCTGCCCTGCCCGGTTACAGTTCTCGGCTGCGATTACCGTATCCTGTTCAGGATCGGGGGTTGGTTTGTAGTTGTTATAGTGGGGCCGGTTTTTCGCCCCCATGGGGCCGGAATCCATTGTTCCTAACAAGGCTTCCAGCCGCTCGCGCGCCGCGGTTTGACGGCGTTCGAGGCTCGCCACTCCGACTTCCATCTCATCCACCCGCTCGACGGCCCGCAGCGCGCGCCCCAGAGCCGCCATATCGCGGGCCAGGGCCGGCCATTCCTCGCCGGCAAAGCCGTACTCGCTGGCGGTCTCCAGGATCTGGACGATGGCCTTTTTCGCGATCGTCGCCCGCCGGCGCAGGCGGCCCATGGCCTGGCGCACCGTCCTGCCCTCCTCCGCCAGCCGGCGGAACTCGCCATAGCGGGCCGCGATCGGCGCAAGATCGAAGCCGTAGGCCTCGACGATGCGTCCCTGCGGGTCGCGGCAGCCGTAGCGCTTGCCGTTGGCGCTGTCCTTCATGCTGACGAGGCCGAGCTCGATGAGCCGCCGGTTGATCGCCTTCGCCTGCGTCGGCGACAGGCCGAGCGCTTCCTGCTGCATGCGCGCCGACGGCCAGACGATCGGCCGCGCGCCGGCCTGCCAATCCTGCGGCTGCGTAAAGCAGAACAGCCAGTCGACCGCATGCACGAGGCGCGGCGAAATCCCCAGCTGCGGCGCGGCTTCCTTGAAGGCCGCGAGCAGCTGGCCCGGCATCGCGGCGCCCGCCGGCAACCCGGCAAAACCCTCGGCCGCCCGGTCGGTCCTTAGCAGCCCCGGCGTCAATCGCCGGAAGCCGGTCGCGCTGCGGGCAAACCCCGCCCGTGGCGCCCCTGGGGCGCAATTTTCGTGTGCCATCGCTTTCCTCCTCTCGGGTTGGATCGCGACGGGCAAGCCCCGCCCGTTGACGGAAACGGCAATTTCCGTTGACAAGAGCGGTAACTAGAGGCTAGTGTCGGGGCTGCGATCTTCCCGACGTAAGCCTTCCAGGCCCGTCACGAGTTTTGAAAGCCCGCCCGGCAAGGCGGGCTTTCGTATTTTCCGGGCTAATTACTGCTGGGCGATTCCCTCCCCTGTTCGATCAATTGCAACAGCGCCTGGCTGCGATTGCGCAAGCCTTGGCGCTGCTTGAACTCGTCGATAAAGGCGACCGTCTCGCGCGGCAGCGCGGCGATGATCTCGCGTTGCCCCTCCGCCGCCAAGCGGCGGCGATAGGCGCGCATTCCCAAGGCGTTGGGGTTCGCCGCGATAGCCTTCATCCAGCCGACTTCCTCCATTACTAGTGGAGGACGCTAAAACTAAAACTAGATGCTGTCTACCGGCTCGCCGGCCAGGACTCGCGGCTGTGCTTTGGAATCCTTGGATTCACGGGCGAATTTCGCAGGCGGATTCATTGCATGATGCCGGCTTGCACGTCTCGCCTGTATCCCGAATCAGCGCGACTCGCATATGTTGCATCGCGAAGATTTCATTAATTCATGAACCCCTAAATTCAGTAATTCATGAATTTAGGGGTTCATGGTGCGCCGTCCGCGCTTGTCGCGGATTTCCTCATCCGACACCTCGATGCCGAGGCCGCGCACGGCGCGCAGCATCAGGGCGCGCAGGCTGGCCCGCTCCTTCGCCGCCAGGATGCCGAGTTGCTCCCGCACATGCTCCGGCACCAGCACCTGCAGCGGCACCTCCCGCGTACCGCGCGGCAGCGCCGGGGCCGCCGCCGGCGTGCGCGCCTTTGGCGACGCCGCAACAACCGGAGACGCCGGCCGCGCCGTCGCCGGCGGCACCGCGCTCAACAGCGCGCCAAGCTGCTTGCTCCTCATGCGCCGACCGCCTTCCGCCCGTCATGAAGCGATGAATTCATCGTTTCATGAATTCCTAAATCCATGATTTCATGGACGATCGCGGCGATGTCGCGTGCCGCCGCGCCGTCCGGCTCGAGGATGCTCGGGCTGAGGCCGTCGATGCCGGCCTCGGGATAGGCGACGCGATGCGGCATCTCCGCCTTCAGCAGCGGATACCCTGCCTCTTCAAGCTGGTTGCGCACATGCCGGGCGATGACCGTGCCGCGCAGCGTCATGGTCAGGATCATCGCCGCCCGAATCGGCCGGCCGTCCCGTTCCGGCGTCGCGTTGATCTCCTCGATCAGCCCGTATGTCGCAACCGCCGCATCCACGTCCTCGATCGCCGGCTTGAGCGGGATCAGCGCCAGGTCGGTCGCGACCAGCGCGGTGATGTTGGTGCGGTTGCGGAATCCGGCGGTATCGACAATGACCGGCGCATAGCGGCCGCGCAGCTCGTCGATGGCGGCGCCGACCCGCTCCTCCGGTTCGGCGATGACCGGCACGGCGCCGAGCGGGCCGTCCGGTTTGTAGCGCTTGGCAAGCGTTTCGGAAGGGTCGGCGTCGATCAGCGCCGGCTTGCGCCCGAGCGCGAACCAATAGGCGGCGAGGCCGCGGCTAAGCGTCGATTTGCCGGTGCCGCCCTTCGGCGTCGCCAGCGTGATCACGTCGAACCACGCGGTCATGCTTCCCCCGAATCGCACCCCCCGATGCGAAATTCCTGCTTACATGAATTCATGAATTTAGCAACTCCAGTCCGTACCCACGGAACTTCAATGTGTTGATTGGCTGTATCTCATGATTTCATGATTTCATTCGGTCGCGGGTGAGCGAATCGCCATCGCAGGAGCGGGCCGGCACGGCGGCCCGCTCCGCGCCGTCAGGCGGCAGCCGCCGGCCGAAATCGCGGGCGAGGCACGAGGCGTGACGAGGCAGCGGGTCAGCTCATGCAGCAACGTCGCGGCCCCGGTCGCGGCGGCGGGCGACGAGCGACGGCGGCTTTCAGTTGTTGCCCACGCCGGTTTCGGCGGCGTAGTGGCCTTGCGCGCGGGCCAGGGCGGCATCAAAATCGAAGTTGTTGCGGTCGGCCCAGTGCATCAGATCGCCGAGCAGGTCGCCGAGGCTGTCCTCGTAATCGGTGCCGGTGATGCACTGGAAATGCCGCAATGCCGCCGCCGCCCATTCGGCGCGGTCCCCGTTCTTCGCCTCGGGATCGGGCGGCAGCCGGCGGGCCGGTGTCGTGGGAGCAGTGTCGCCTGTCGCTTTGGCGAGCGCGGCGCGGCTCCGGTCGAGCGCGCTGACCGACGGCGTGCCGTCATCGAGCCTCGACAATTCGGAGAGGCAATCGACGCACAGCTCCAAGGCATCGAAGAGATCGCCGGCCGCGAGGCGCAGGCGCAGGTCGTCGTCCTGCCACAGCGCCACCTCGCGGCCCTCGGCATTTCGCACCGCGATCTCGTTGACCCGGTGCGGGCCGTCGTAGCGCTCGAAGATCAGGTCGTCCTCGCGCTCGTCGCTGAAGGCGCGGGCCTTCTTGAGGGCGGCGCGCGGCGAGCGGGCCATAAAGTCGCGCGTCGCGTAATCGACGGCGGTGCGGAATTTGACGGTGTAGGTCGGCATGGGGTTCTCCTTCTCGGCTATGAGGCCGCGGC
>DATJSO010000018.1:0-7614 GCA_035504075.1 Allostellaceae bacterium
GGTGTTGATCGCGACCGGCACGACCGGAACCATCGGCTCCTGCATGACGCGCCGGTGCACAAAACCGATCGCGTGCCCTTCGCCCATGCCCTCCTCGATGCCGTTCGAGGCGGAGATGTCGAATTCGCGATCGATCAATTCATCGATCAGGTGACGCGCCAGCCCGGCATCGACCGGGTATTCGCGCGGCGCTTGTTCTTCGTGCCAGCGCGCGCTCGCCTTCCAGCCCCAACTCGGTTCGCCGGGTGGCGGCGGCAGCGGCACGTTGCGGATCGTCTCGCCGTAATAGACGAGGATGCCGGGCATGTTGGCCTGCTGATACAGCTCTTCCTGATCGTCGCCGACGACGATCAGGGCGTCGAGCTGCGCTTTTGCGAGATAGTCGCCGAGCTGCGCGATGGCGCCCTGCACCGCGGCGTGGCGCGCCGCCATGCGCTCGGGCGCAATCTCGCCGGTGATCCCCGGCGGGGCGTGCCGCAGCTGCTCGTCATAGCTGGTCAGTCGGCCTGCAGTGTCGAGCAGGTTGCTGCGTTTGCTGTCGCGCTCGATAAAGCGCGGCCAATCGGTCGGCGGCGCATTCAGCATCGGCGTGTGCGAGGTGCCCATGCCGAGGACGATTTTTGCCATCGCGAGGCTCCCGTGCGAGGTCTGCCGCACTGTAGCGCAGTTTTGCCGCGCCGGGGATGGTTCTTGGGCGGTGGCGATGCGAAATGTCAGTGCGACAGCAGCACCGGCACCGTCATGTGGTCGAGCAGGTCGCGGCTGACGCCGCCGAGGAGCGCCTCGCGGAACTGCGAGTGATGATAGGCGCCGGCGACGATCAGGTCGGCGTCGAGATCGGCAGCGCGCGACAACAGCAGGTCGGCAACCGGCACGTCGCCGCGCACGCTCTCTTCGTGCGCCGCCTTGACGCCATGCCGCGCGAGATGCTGCTCGACGCGGGCGAGCAGCGGCTGATCGCTCTCGAAATCGGTTTCATGCGCACGCACGGTCATGATCGTCGCCGCTTCGGCCCGGGCGATCAGCGGCAATGCGTCATGCAGCGCACGTGCCGCCTCGCGCGTGCCGTCCCAGGCGAGCAGCACCCGCCGGCCGACCGCCGCAAACCTGCCGGCATAGGGCACGACGAGAAACGGCCGCCCCCCGGCGACGATCATGTCCTCCGGCCGGAACCCGGTCGGCAGACGCCAGTCCGGCGATTCCTGGCCGTAAACGACAAGATCGAAGGTGCGCACCAGGGCCGTCAGATCGCTTGCCTCGCCCGAGCCGAAACGATGCCAATCGCCCTCCAGCGCCTGCGATCGCACCTCCTCGCGAAAGCGCTCCTCGATGATGGCGGCGAGCGCCGCGCCGTCGGTCATCACGTCCGCTCCCTCGCCGGAGGCCGGCACGTCGCCGACGATGGCGGCCGGGTTCGGCATCCAGGCGGCGACGGTCGGCGGCGCGATCGGCCGGCCGTCCCGATAGGGCGGGGCGCCGGGGATCGCTTCCGGCAGCAGAAAGGCCGCCGACAAGACGGCGCCGCAGGCGCGCGCGATCTCGGCAGCCAGCCGCAGCCGGGCTTCGCCGGCGTGGGTCGGATCGAGGCAAACCAGCATATCCCTGAGTTCCATCGCGCCGCTCCCGCCGGTCAACTCTACGTGACGTGCAGCCTCAACGGCGAGGCTCGCAGCAATGTTCCCCGTAGCGCCGGGCGCGTCAAGAATGCGCCCCGCGTCGCGGCCAGTCTGCTACGATGGCGTTGCACGCGGGCGAAAGGGGGGATGGGATGCGGCCTTTTCGGCGCGGGGTTGCGTCGGTCGTTGCCGCCGCCATCATCGCCTCGGCCGGCGCGATCCATGTGCGTGGCGCCGAGCCGCTCGTGATCCGGGTCGGCTGGGTCGTCACCCCCGGCCATCTCGCGCCGCTCGAAGAGGAACTCGGCCGCCGCCAGCCGCAACTCTTCCACCATCTCGGCAAGAGCTACGTCATGCAGGCGGTACATTTTCAGGGCACGACGCCAGAGATCGAGGCGCAGGCGATCAACGATCTGGAGATCGCCTCGTTTTCGACCGCGGCGGTGGCGCTGGCGATCACGAATGCGCATCTCGATGAGCGCGTCGTCGCCGATGTCGTCGCCGACGGGATGCCGGGCCATTTCAGCGAAGATTTCGTCGTACTGGCGAACGGCCCGATCAAGACGATCGCCGACGTAAAAGGCAGGCGCATCGCCACCAATACGATCGGTTCTGCGAGCGATGAAGCGATGCGCACGATGTTCAGGAAGCACGGCATCGCGGACGGCGATTTTACGACCGTCGAAACCAGTTTTGCCAACATGCCGGCGATGCTCGAGGGCGGCAAGGTCGACATGATCGGGGTCTTGCCGCAATTCGCCCAGGGCATTATCGGCAACCCGAAATACCGCGTGCTGTTCCAGGCGAAGGACGCGGTCGGGCCGACGCAGGCCGTCGTGTGGGCGATGCGGGCCGGCTTTATCGCCGCCCACCGGCCGGCCCTCGTCGATTTCTTCGAGGACCATATCCGCGCCGTCCGCTGGTTCCTCGACCCGAAAAACCGCAAGGAGGCGCTGGCGATCGCGTCCTATGTGACAAAGCTGCCGGAAAGCCGGCTGGCCTTTGCCTTTACGACGCAGGATTTCTACCATTCGCCCGATGCGCGGCCCGACCTTGTCTCGATGCAGCGCGAGATCGACAATTCGGTGAAACTGGGCGTGCTGCCAAAGCCGGTCACGCTCAGCCCCGAATACGTCGACCTGTCGCTGATCGAGGACGCCAAGAAGCGGATCGACGGCGGCGAGTGATCGCCTCGCGCCGCTCAGTCGTTGAAGAACACCAGAGCGCGTACTTCGATGCTCTCGCGCGGCGGCGCGTTCGGCGGGGTTTCGGGGTCGTCGAAGGCGCCATGCGCCGAAAACCGCGCTGCGCCATGGCGCGCCGAATCGAAACAGCGGATCAGGACGCACTCGTCGGCGAGCATCTTCGGGAAATAGTACCAGCGCTGCGCCGGGTTGTACGTGACGCCGTAGATTTCGCCCTTGCGGTCGGGATAGAGCAGATCGGAGGCGATCAGGTTTTCCTCGGCCAATGTCTGGGCGTCGCACAGCGCCAAGGGCGACGCCAGCAGCGGCCCGCGGATCGGCCGCCATAGATTGATCTCGGCGTAGCGTCGGCGCAACAGCGCTTCGGCTTCGGCCCCCATCAGGTCGCGCACCCGCTGCGGCGCCGACCAGGCCGTGTAGTCGTTATGGACGCGGGCCGCCGGCTGCTTGATCTGGTTGCCCTTGGCCGACAGCGCGGCGTTGCGCACGATGTGGTCGAAGGCGAGAACGCGCGCCGCGCCGGTCGCTTCGGCGATCAGCCGCTCGCATTCGGGATAATAGACGCCGGCAATCTCGTCTTCATCGTAAAGACTTGTCGCGGCGGTCGGCCGATGCAGCAGCACGAACCCCTCGCGGTCGAGCGACAACCGATCGGCAAACCGCCGTGCGTCGATTATCTTGACCTGATGCGTCTCGGGGCGCGCATTGCGCAGCACCGTGCCGGGCGGCGGCTCGTAATTGTAGGAGAACGGCCTTTCCGGCATCGGCTCCATGAAGACGAGCGGGGCGAGGACGCCCTGCGCATCGCGCATTGCCAAGCCGTCCATGACATCCTCCGCATCTCGGTCTGCGGCTGACGATAACCGATCTTCGGCGACTGCCATAGTAATGACTGCATGCACAAAAAGACCGCTCGATCGCCTGCTCGATCCCAAGCCACCGCCCTGATCCGGCCATGACGCGGCGCGTGTCACCCCAGTAGGCCGAGATCGCGCAGGCTGGTGTGGCGGCCGCGGCCGATGATCAGGTGGTCGTGCACGGCGACGCCGATCGGCTTGGCGGCGGCGACGATGTCGCGCGTCACCTCGATATCGGCCTTTGACGGCGTCGGGTCGCCCGAGGGGTGGTTGTGCACGAGGATCAGCGCTGAGGCGTTGAGTTCGAGCGCGCGCTTGACGACCTCGCGCGGGTAGACGGGCGTGTGGTCGATCGTGCCGCGCTGCTGCCGCTCGTGCCGGATCAGCGCATTCTTGCGGTCGAGAAACAGCAAATGGAATTCCTCGACCGTGCCATGCGCGATGTTGGCCTTGCAATAATCGATCAGCTTGTCCCACGAGCCGATCACGTTCCCGTGCATCAACTGCGCGCGCGACAGGCGCAGCGCCGCCTCCCGGACCGCCTTCAGCATCGCGATCCCCGCGCTGCCGACGCTGCGGCCTTCCGCCTTGACCGCGCGCACCGCCTCCGGATCGGCGCTCAACACCGCGGCCAATGTGCCGCCGAAATGGTCGATCAACCCTTTCGCCAGCGGCTTCGTATCGCCGCGCGGATTGCTGGCGGCGAGCAGGATTTCGAGGATCTCGTAATCCGGCAGGCTCTCGGCGCCGGCTTCCAGCAACCTGTCGTGCAGCCGCTGGCGATGACCGAGGTAATGCGGTCTGATGCCGACCGCATCGGCCAACTCCTTGAACGGCGCGCCGGTCTTGCGCGGCATCAGCGCGGCTCGCGGCGGCGGGCGCGCATCGCGGCCAGCCGCATGCCGGCCATGCGCCGCGGCTCCTCGCCGTGGTGCGCCTCGACAAACGCATCGATCCCTTGAGCGATCGCCGCGCTCGTCGACAGATCCTGCCAGTCGGCCATCAGCGCCTTCTGGATGCGCAATGCCTCCTTGCCGCCGGCAAGGATCGCGGCCGCGAACTGCTCGACCGCGCCATCGAGATCGGCCGGCGGCACGACACTGTCGACGAGGCCCCAGTGGAATGCCGTCGCGGCGTCGATCGTCTCGCCGGTCAACAGGAGACGGCGGGCGCGCCCCTCGCCAATGAGCTGCGGCAACAGCGCCGCTTCGACGACCGAGGGTATGCCGACCCGCACCTCGGGCATGGCGAACCGGCTGCGCTCGCTGGCGACGCGCAGGTCGCAGGCGGCGGCGAGTTCGAGGCCGGCGCCGAGCGCATAGCCGTCGATTCGCGCAATGACCGGCGCCGGCAGCCGCCGGAAGCCGTCGCAGCAGCGATGCACGAGCGTGATGAAATCGCGCGCCGTGTCACGGTCGAGCGCCGCCAATTCGTTGAGGTTGGCACCGCCGACAAAGGCGCGCTCGCCGGCGCCGCGCAAGACGACAAGCCGGACATCGCGATCTGCTTCCAGCCGCTCGATCGTCTCGACGATTTCGAGCATCAGCATGCGGTGAAGCGTGTTGAGCTTCGTCCGGTTGTCAATCGTGACGCGCGCCAGGCATCCGCCCTCGGCGCGTTCCTCGCGGGCGACAAACACCGGCATCGCACTCTTCTCCGCCTCGACGTTCCCGTGCATAGTAGGCGCGTTGGAGCGCAGGAGGCGAGCGTGGATACGATCGAGAATATCGCCGAGATCCGCGAACTGTACGGCGAGCCGATGGAGCGGGCGGTCAAAAAGCAACTGCCGCGGCTGGAAAAGCATTCGCGGATGTTCATCGCCCGGTCGCCGTTTCTCGTCATCGCCTCGGCCGATGCCGTAGGCCGCCTCGACGCCTCGCCGAAAGGCGATGCGCCCGGCTTTGTCCGCGTCATCGACGACGAAACATTGCTGATCCCCGACCGGCTGGGCAACAACCGGGTCGATACGATTTCGAACCTGCTCGGCGCGCCGGGTGTCGGCATCATCTTTTTCGTGCCGGGCCTGCGCGAAACCTTGCGCGTCAACGGCACTGCGCGCATCACGACAGACCCCACCCTGCTGGAGCCGTGCGCGGTCGGCGGCAAGATGCCGAGGAGCGGCATCCTGGTGGCCGTCGAAGAAGTGTATTTCCACTGCGGCAAGGCGCTGATCCGCTCCGATTTGTGGAACCCGGCAAAGATGTTGAAGCATTCGGATTTCCCGTCATTGGGGCGCATCATCACCGACCAGATCGGGACGGGCGACGCGGCGGCTGCCGAGCGCGCGACCGAGGAGAGCTATCGCACCCGACTCTATTGACGCGTGGACAGCGCCCGCCAGCCGGGCTAATCAGGCGCGATGCCGCCGCGACGCAATCCGCTCAACCTCAACCCGCTGCAGTTGAAGACGCTGACCCTGCTGCAGGAACTGGCAACGCTGACCGGCACGCCGGCGGCCGAGGAGGATGGCGGCGGCGTCGTCATCGACGAGCTTCCGCACGCGCACGGCGATCATTTCCACCTCGGCGAAGCCGTCGTCGCAGCGCGCGACGCGACCGGCTTGCGCAACCCAGCGGTTTGGGCGGCGCTTCACCGCAAGGGTCTCGTCCGTCCAAAACTGCCGGCGATGATCCTGACGCCGTTGGGACAGCAGTACGACACCGGCCTGCGCGACGCGATCCTGCACCGAGGGGAACATTAGCAGGGACGAGGCGCGCCGAACCGGGCGGGCGATCGAGGAGGCGCGTGCGATGAGCGAAGGGTATGGGCCGCTTGCCGGCGTCAAGGTGGTCGCCTGCTCGACGGCGCAGGCCGGTACCGTGCCCTATATGCTGATGGCCGATCTCGGCGCCGAGGTCGTCAAGATCGAGGTGCCGGAGGGCGGCGACAATTCGCGCGGCTCGACGGTCATGCCGGGTTTTCCGTCGACCTATTTCGAGACGAACAACCGCGGCGTCAAAAGCGTGACGCTCAATCTGAAGAGCCCGGAAGGCCGCGAAATCCTGAAGCAGCTCGTCGCCCGCGCCGACATCTTCGGCCAGAATTTCCGGCCCGGCGCCGCCGAGAAGAACGGCTTCGGCTATGACGAATTGCGGCGGGTCAACCCGCGCCTCGTCTATGTTTCGGTATCGGGCTATGGCCCAAAGGGGCCGCATGCCGCGCTTCCCGGCACCGATTCGATGGCGCAGGCCCTCGGCGGCATCGCGCAGGCGTACGCAACGCCGGGCCATCCGATGAAGACCGGCATCGTTTCGGTCGCCGACGAGACCTGCGCGATCCTGGCTTTTGGCGGGGCGCTGGCGGCGTTGACCCACGCCCGCGCCACCGGCATCGGCCAAAAGGTCGATTGCTCGCTGCTCGGCGGCCAGATCCGGCTGATGGGCTGGACGCTGACAACGACGATGTGGCGCGACCGCGACCCGGTTACCGGCCAGGCCCGCATTACCGGCACGCCGCAGCGGCCGGGCATCAGCGCCAGCTTTGACGATTGCGACGGCAAGCCGTTCGTCTTCCAGCTCAACGGCAACCGCGCCTGGGGCACGGCGATCGAGGCGCTCGGGTTCCACCAGGCGCTGAAAGCGGCCGGGTTCGGCGATCTCGGCGTCGTCATCGCCGACGAGGAGGCGCGGGCGCGGCTGCTGCGCCTGCTCGACGAATCGTTCGCCGCCGGATCGCGCGAGGATTGGGTCGCGCGCCTGCGCGCGGCCGACATCGTCGCGGCGCCGGTCAACACGCTGCTCGAAGCCTCGAATGATCCTGACGTCCTGGCCAACGGCTACGTGACCGAAATCGATTATCCGAAATACGGCAAGCGGCTGAAGGTGCACGGCTCACCGTGGCACTTCTCGGAAACGCCGGCGCGGATCGGCATCGCTCCCGAACTCGGCGCCGATACCGATGCTGTGCTGGCCGATCTCGGCTACAGCGCCGCCCAAA
>DATJSO010000019.1:0-2548 GCA_035504075.1 Allostellaceae bacterium
CTTGCGGTGATCGCGACGCCGCCAGATACGGTGCCGGGACTTATCGGTGCGCTTGGCGCGCGCGGCACGCGAGCGGCCGTCGTCATCACCGCCGGCTTTGGCGAACTGGGCGACGCCGGCCACCGGCTGCAGCAGGCGGCGCTCGATGCCGCCCGACCGTATCTATTGCGGATTATCGGGCCCAACTGCGTTGGCATCATCGTTCCTCGCAGTGGGCTTGACGCCAGTTTTGCGCAGATCGCCCCGCCGGCGGGCGGGCTGGCGTTTGTCAGCCAGTCCGGCGCGATCCTGACCGCAATGCTCGATTGGGCTGCCGCACGCGGCATCGGGTTTTCCCACGTCGTTTCATTGGGCGATATGGCCGATGTCGATTTCGGCGACATGCTCGACTATCTCGCCCTCGATCCGCACACGAGCGCGATCCTGCTCTACGCCGAAGGCGTGACACACGGCCGGAAATTCATGTCGGCGGCGCGCGCCGCCGCACGCGCGAAGCCGGTATTGGTGCTCAAGGCCGGCCGTCCCAGCGGCGGCGCCAAAGCTGCCACGTCGCATACCGGCATGCTTGCCGGCAGCGATGCGGTTTATGACGAGGCGTTCCGCCGCGCCGGCCTGCTGCGGGTCGGCACGATGGGGGAATTGTTCGATGCGGCCGAGACGCTTGCCCTGACGCACACGCAACGGGGCGATCGGCTGGCGATCCTCAGCAACGGCGGCGGCGCCGGGGTGCTGGCGACCGATGCACTGGAGGCCGCAAATGGCCGTCTCGCGCAGTTGGCGCCGGAAACCATCGAACGGCTTGATCGGGCACTGCCGCGCACCTGGAGTCGCGGCAACCCGGTCGACATCATCGGTGACGCGCCGGCCGAGCGATATGCGGCAGCGCTCGAAGCACTGGTCGCCGATCCCGGCGTCGATGCGCTGCTGGTGCTCAATTGTCCGACCGCATTATCCGCTTCGGAGGCCGCGGCGAGCACGGTTATCGACACGATCGCCCGTGTTCCGGCCGAGACGCTGCGCGGCCGCAATATCTTCACCGCCTGGCTCGGCGACCATTCGGCGGCCGCCGCGCGGCGGCGTTTCACCGACGCCGGTATCCCGACATACGAGACGCCGGAGGCGGCGATATCGGGCTTCTTGCACCGTGTCCGGTATGAGGCAAACCAGGCTCTCCTATTGGAGAGCCCGCCGCTGCGCCCGGCTTCGTCCGCGCCGGACATCGGCAGGGCGGCGGATGTCATCGCGACGGCGCTCGCCGCCGGTCGATCGTGGCTCGAGCCCGCCGAAGTGGGCACCGTACTCGCCGCCTACGGCATCCCACAACCGCTCTCGCGTGATGCCGCGACGGCGGCGGCGGCGGCCGCTGCTGCGGAACTCGGTTTCCCGGTGGCGCTCAAGATCCGCTCGCCCGACATCACGCACAAAAGCGATGTCGGCGGGGTGGCCCTCGACCTGGCCGATGCGGCGAGCGTGCGGTCGGCCGCGGAAGCGTTGTTGGCGCGTGTGCGGCAGTCTTGTCCGGACGCCCGCATCGAGGGGCTCTTGGTGCAGCAGATGATCCGCCGGCCCGGCGCGATCGAATTGCTGGCCGGACTGAGCGAGGATGCCGTATTCGGGCCGATCGTCGTGTTCGGGCAGGGCGGCACGGCGGTGGAGGTCGTGCATGACAGCGCGGTCGCCTTGCCGCCGCTCAATCCGTTGCTGGCAACGGCGCAGATGGCGCGCACCCGCGTCTGGCGCCTGTTGCAAGCTTATCGCGGCAAACCGCCGATGGCGATCGAGGCAATTGCCGACGTGCTGATCCGGCTCGGGCAACTCGCGGCGAATCACGCCGAAATCCGCGAGCTTGACCTCAATCCGCTGCTTGCCGATGCGGCCGACGTCATCGCTGTTGATGCGAGGATTCGCATCGCCGCCGCGTCGCTCCCCGGCCCGGCCCGGCTTGCGATAGCGCCGTACCCAAGCGAGCTCGAATCCACGCAGACCAGCCGCGACGGCACGGTGGTACAGGTGCGGCCGATCCGGCCCGAAGATGAGCCGCTGTTGCACGATCTTGCCGCACACATGACCCCGGCTGATTTTCGCCTGCGGTTCTTCGCGCCTGCCCGCGGCCTCAGTCACGCGCTCGCCGCCCGATTGACCCAGATAGATTACGACCGCGAGATGGCGCTGCTTGCGCTGCACGACGGCGCGCTCCTCGGGGTCGGACGGATTTCCGCCGATCCCGATTTTGAGCGAGCCGAATTTGCCATCGCCGTGCGGTCCGATTGGCAGCATCGCGGCATCGGGCACTTGCTGATGACGCGCATTATCGACGTCGCCGGGCGGCGCGGCATCGGCGAGTTGATCGGCGAGGTCATGCGCGAGAACCGCGCGATGCTGCAAATGTGCTCGGAGCTTGGGTTCACCACCTCCGCCGATCCGAGCGACCCGATGCTGCTGCATGTCCAAAGGCGCGTGCGATAGCGACGCCGGCGCCGCATGACGATACGTTGACGTGTGTCAATGCCGAATAGGCCATCCTCGTGTTTGCTTCTGGTCGTCTGAG
>DATJSO010000020.1:0-6275 GCA_035504075.1 Allostellaceae bacterium
CAGCCAACGCGCCCCCTTCCGGGGCCACGCCGTTCGCCGGATTCGCAACTTCAGTCGGGCTACGCCCTCCTTCCGTTGCTCACCCGGCGACGCTTCTCATCCTGATTGACGCGCTCCTCTCATCCTGTTTGCCGCGCAGCAATCCGCCCTCCACCGTCCGCCCACGGCTATTCCGTATTTTTTTCCGTGCCGACTATTTCCCCATCTGCTTCCACGATGTGACCCACTGAAAATATTGGCGTCCCCTACCGGATTCGAACCGGTGTTGCCGCCGTGAGAGGGCGGTGTCCTGGGCCTCTAGACGAAGGGGACCCGTCGCGGGCATGTCGGCCGGGGCCTAGATAGCCGCTCGGCCGTCCGCGATCAAGCGCCGCCCTCCGGTGTCGTGCCGGGCATGCGGCGCGCCAGCCGCATGCCCGCATCATTCGCGGCCATTCTGCGCGCTACTCGCGGAAATTGATGTATTGCAGCGGCTGCTCGATGTTGCGGCCGCGAATAAGCGCGATTGCCGCCTGCAGATCATCGCGCTTCTTGCCGGTAACCCGCACTTCGCCGCCTTGCACGGCGGCCTGCAGCTTGAGCTTCGAATCCTTCAGCTCGCGGACCAATTGGCGGGCCAGTTCGGCGTCGATGCCCTGGCGCACGAGGATCGCCTGACGCAGCGTGTTGCCCGCCGCTTTCTCGGGTTTCCGGTAATCGAGCGCACCGGGCTCGACCTTGCGGCGGGTCAGGTGCACCTTCAACAGCTCGTGCATCTGCTTCAGCTTCAATTCGTCATCGGCCACCAGGACGATCTCGCCGTCGCGCCGCTCGACGGTGCATTTGCTGCCCTTGAAGTCGAACCGCGTCGCGATCTCGCGGGTGATGCCGGCAAGCGCGTTGTCGACTTCGGCGAGATCGACGCGCGACACGATGTCGAAGCTCGGCACGGCGCACCGTCCCTTCCGCAATTCAATGGACAGTCCGATATGGGGCGCGCCGGGCGAAATCCCAGAGACGATCGCCCGCCCGCGGCCGACCGCTCAGCGCGCCTGCTCGCCGGGCGCGACGAGCACCGCCGCGCCGCCGACGCTTTCCATATAGGCGCGGACGCGCCGGTAGAGCGCGTCCTGCGGTAGCCGCCGCGGCGGCCCGGCCGTCGCCTCGTCGGCATCGGCGCACGCCGCCCAGGCAATGACGCCCGCCTGCAGCCCGCCATCGGCGAGGATCAGATCGACCGCCTGGTTCTGCAGGCCGAGTGTCGGTGCGGCATTTTGCGCGGCCAGTTCGTTCCACAGCGCGACGACGTATTCGAGCGCCGCCCGCCGCAGCGCGGTGTCCTCGACCGCAAACGCCATCATCGCCTCCCGCGCAAGCCCGATGCACAAACGCCCGGCGCGCCGCGCCGGTTCGCGCCGCTACTGCGGTGCCAGCGCAGCCGCCGTCAACTGCAGCGCGGCTTCGGCCTCGTGCGGCGGCCTCCAGCCGAGCAGCGCACGGGTGGGCCCGTCGTCGAGCTGCAGCGGCAGGGTGAGCCGCGCCACCGTCGGGCCGATCCCCGGCAGCAGCCGCAGCGCCGCCCATGCCGCCGGCGGCAGCGCAACGAGCCGCGCCGGCCGCGGCGCGCCGGCGGCCAGCAGGCGGATCAATTCGCGAAACGGCAGATCGGCGCCGTCGCGCGCAAGCAACACCCCGCGCGCAGCCGCCGGGTGCGCCGCCGCCGTCGCGATCAGATCCGCCAGGTTGCCGACGAACAGCAGGCTGCGGCGGTTGTCGAGTGCGGCGAACGGCAGCGGCAACCCGCTCGTCGCGAGGCGCGCCAGGGCGCGGAAATTGCCGCGGACGCCCGGTCCGTAGACGAGCGGCGGGCGCAGCACGACGAGTTCGAGGCCGCTTTGCGCCGCAATCTCTGCCAGCGCCCGTTCGCTGGCGAGTTTGGCACGGCCGTAGGCGTCGCCCGGATGCGGCGGGTCGTCGGCGCGGAACGGCCGGCCGGGCCGCGTCGCCTCGCCCATTGCCTTGATCGAGCTGACATAGACGAAACGCCGCACACCGGCCTGCGCCGCGCCCAGGGCCAGCGCGGCGGCGGCTTCCGGCTCGGCGGCGAGGGAATGGCGGTCGGCGCGGCGGTGCGCCCGCTGCGCCAGGTGCACGACGACATCGACGCCGCGCGGCAGGGCGCCCCAGTCGCGTCCAGGCGCGATATTGCCGATGATGTGCAACTCGACGCCGGCGACGGCCAGCGCCGCCTGGCTCGCAGCAGCCCGGCGCAGCCCGGCGATTACGTTATGGCCGCACGCCGCTAGTGCGGGGCACAGCGCGGCGCCGACAAACCCGCCGGCGCCCGTCACCAGGATCCGCGCCACTATCGCGGCGCCGCGGCGGCGGCGTCAGTCGACCGGCACGAAGATGCAGTGGCGGATCTTGCCCTCGATCGCCTTCGACAGGTGGCCCTTGCCCGACGTGTCCTCGACCAGGATGATTTCGCCGGCGCCGATGACCCGCGCCTCGCCGTCGCTCGCGGTGATCTGCACGCCGGCATCGAGGTTGATGATGTATTGCCGGCGCGGTGCCGGGTGCCAGTCGAGATCGTAATCGGGCTGCACCTCGCGGAAGATGATGCCGGTAGCCGGCAGCCGCTTTGACAGCCTGCCGGCCCGGCCCTCCTCGACCCATTCGACCTCGATATCGCGAAAATGCGACTGGCCGTTGGGGTCGGCATAGAGATTGTGGATCCGCATCGCGCCGTCTCCGTTCCTGTTGCGCCCGGGATCTTAACGGCCGGGCGGCAGGGCGCGCCAGCGCCGCGATGCGGACCCGACGCCGTCAGTAACGATAGTAGGGGTAATAGCCGTAATAGGCAGGCGGCGGCGGGTAGTACGCCGCCGGCGGATAGTAGTAGTACCGCGGGTAGGCCCACAGCGGCGCCGTCGCGACCGCCGCCGCCGTGCCGGCCACCGCCGCGCCGGCCCAGAACGGCCAGAACCCCCAGCCGCGGCCGTGCCATCCCCACGGCCGTGCCTGCGCGCCGGCCAGCGGCGCCAGCGCCAGCGTCGCCGCCACCGCCGCGGACAGAGTAATTCGCTTCCACATCATTGCCAGGCCCTCCGGTGCCTGCGGTGCGGCTTCGCGCCGACCGTTCATGGGAAAAACGCAACCGTTCCGATGCGTTGTATGCGCCTTCGCGGCGCGGCATCCCCGCCGTCCGGATCGCGCCGATGTGCGGGTTCGGGCGCATGAGGCGGTCGTCGGCGCGCATCCTGCGGCTGACGCGCCGCGGGGCCTCAGGAGGCGCAGACTGATGGGTTGCGGAACGCCCGTTCGGTGGCCTATATGAGCCGTGCCGAGCCCGTCAGGGGCGGCCGTGATCCCCGGTAGCTCAGTGGTAGAGCAAGCGGCTGTTAACCGCTGGGTCGATGGTTCGAATCCGTCCCGGGGAGCCAGTTCTGCGGCAGGTCAGGCCCGGTCGGCCTGACCTGCGTTGCCTTACGCAATGCCAGAGGCAGGCGATGAAATCTCCGACGCGGCACCCGCGCACCGCCGAGCGCAACAACCGGCGCAAGGCCAAGCTCAAGGCGAAGCGGCGCCGGCAGCGCGCCCGCGTCCAGGCCTAGCGGCGCGGGCTGGGGCGCGCGATGCCTGACGCTTCCGGTTCCGATCCGCGGCGGCCGGCGGGGCCGACGAACGTCTTCGGCGAGCCGCTCGCCGAATGCTGCACGCGGCCGTTGACCGGGTTCTACCGCACCGGCAGCTGCGAGACCGGCCCCGAGGATCTCGGCCTGCATACCGTATGCGCCCACGTCGATGCCGCGTTCCTGGCGTTCTCGCGCGCCGCCGGCAACGATCTGTCGACGCCGCTGCCGCAAGCCGGCTTTCCGGGGTTGCAGCCGGGCGATTGCTGGTGCCTGTGTGCGGCGCGCTGGCTGGAAGCGTTCGAGGCCGGGCGGGCGCCGAAGGTGCGGCTGGCGGCGACGCACGCGGCGACCCTCGATATCGTCCCGCTCGAATTGCTGAAACGGCACGCGATCGATCTGAGCTGAGCCTTTTACCGGTGCCGCGCGAGAAACTCGGCGCGCGCCAGCACGCGGCCCAGAGCCAGGCGCTGCTGCACGGTGAGCGGGCGGCGGGCCCGCATCGCAAGCGCGTCGTGCGGCAGGCCGCTCCCTGCCAGCAACTGGCGCTGCCGCCACAGCAGCTCGTCGAGCCCGGTGCCGTCGAGCGTCCAATTGCGCACCGGCCCTGAATCGATATGGATGAAGCCAGAGCGCGGGTACCAGCCGACGCCGCCGCGCCGCATCGCGCGTGCCGCCTGCATCGCCTCCGCGATCCGCTCGACACGGATATCGAGGGCGCGGCCGTAGAGGTGCTGGCTGTTGTCGGCGACGCCGAACATTGTTCGTGCCAGCATCCGGTTGGTCGCCGGGGTGCGATAGGCCGACAGGATCGTCGCGCGGGCCGCGCCGACCGACGCCATGACCGCGGCAAGAAAATCCAGCACCGCCGGGTCGATCGCAATCTGTTGGCCACAGTGAAAGTCGCGCAGGAAATGCGACAGCTCGGCCATCGCGGCGGCGATCGGCCCCCGGTCGTCGCGGTAGGGGCCGGTAAAGCTCTCGCGCGTGTTCGGATTGTAGAGGTTCAGTCGGAAACGCGGCGGCGGTTTCGGCACGGCATAGGCCGGCCGCGCCACCGCCGTCATGCCGCACAAAGCGAGAAATAGCCGCCGGTCCATCATTTCTCATTTAAATCAACACCGCCGGAAAGCAAAGGGCGCCGCGGCCGGCGATGCTTGCCGCCGCCGGCGCATTGTGAGAAAATGTAAATCTATCGCCACTCATATTTGGCCGAACCTCGCACCGGCTCGACGGGAATGTTTCACGGCCCGCTGGCATGGCACATCCTTTACGCCCCGCCCGGTCGGTGAGGGCGGCACCGCAGCCGCCTGTCCCGAGCCCGGCTGCGCTGCCGCTCGGCGACGCGGATCTGCTCGACGAACTGCGCCGGCTGCGCGTGTTGGCCGAGGTTGCCGACACGGTCACGCGCGACCTGTCGCTCGACCGCCAGCTGCCGCGCCTGATCGATCTGATCACCGAGGCGCTCGGCGCCGAGCGTGCGACACTGTTTTTGTTCGATCGTGACAGCGGCGAATTGTTCTCGCGCGTGCTGCTCGGCGTCGGCGTGACGGAGATCCGCATCCCGGCGACGGCCGGGATTGCCGGCGCGGTGTTTCAGGCCGGGGTCGCCGAAATCATTCCCGCTGCCTACGAGGATGCACGCTTCCATCAGGAGACCGATCGGCGCACCGGCTATCACACCCGCAACATCCTCTGCGCGCCGCTGAAGAACCGCGACGGCAAAACGATCGGCGTGACGCAGGTGCTGAACAAACGCCCCCACCCGCAGGCGGGGGAGGGTACAGCGGGGGCGTTCGGCGCCGACGACCTGGCGCTTGTCGAGGCGATCAACCGCCACGCCGCGAGCGCGCTCGAACAGGCGCTCCTCGTCGAGCGGCTGGAGCAGGCGCAGCGCGAGGAGATCCAACTCCTGACGATCGCCGAGGCGATCTCGACCGAATTGCACCTCGACGCGCTGTTCACCCGCATCATCGCGGCGGCCACCCAGCTCCTCAATGCCGAACGCTCGTCGCTGTTTCTTTATGACGCGGCAAAGGACGAGTTGTGGTCGCAGGTCGCCGAAGGCGCCGGTCAGAAGGAGATCCGCATTCCGGCGCGGGCCGGCATCGCCGGTGCGGCGTTCGCCGGCGGCGACGTGCTGGTTGTCCCCGACGCCTATGCCGACCCGCGCTTCAACCGCGAGGTCGATCGCGCGTCGGGCTATAAGACGCGCAACATCCTGGCGGTGCCGATCACAGACCGCGGCGGCGACCGGCTCGGTGTCGTCCAGGTCTTGAACAAGCATGGCGGCGATTTCACCGCGCTCGACATCCGCCGCGCCAGGGCGTTCTGCTCCCAGATCGCCGTCGCGATCCAGAACGCCCAGCTGTTCTCGGACGTGCTGGCGCTGAAGAACTACAACGAGAGCATTCTGAAGTCGCTGTCCAACGGCGTCATCACGCTCGACCACAGTCTCAATATCGTCAAGATCAACGAGGCGGCGGAGCGCATTCTGGCGATGCCGGCGGACGCGGTGCTGAACCGGCCGGCGGCCCAGGTGTTCGGCAACCGCAACCCATGGGTCACGCGCAGTCTCAACTATGTGCGCGCCATGGGCGCTTCCGACTATTATGCCGATACCGATTTTGTGCTGCCCGACGGCGGCGCCGCGGCGGTCAATTT
>DATJSO010000021.1:0-8711 GCA_035504075.1 Allostellaceae bacterium
CTCCGATCAATCCGACACCTGCGCCGGACCTCGTTGCCCTGTGGCGCAGCGGCCTCAGTTCAGCGCCGCGATCTCCTGGCGCAGCACCGCGAGCAATGCGTCGAAGCGGCCGCCGTTGTTCTCGATCCACGCGGCGAACTGGTTGCGCAACGCGAGCCGCATGCTGACGCCGCCGACCGCAATGTCGACGATCTTGTACCCGCCTTCGTTTGCCGTCAGGTGCCAGTCGAACGGCACCCGGCTGCCGTCGCGCCGCGTGACCTCGGTGCTGACGACGGTTTCCCCATCGCTGATCGCACAGCCGATCACCCGCACCGAGGCGCCGCTGAAATCATCGAGCCGCAGGCTCAGGGCGCGCGCCGTAAACGCCGGGTATACCTCCAGGAATTCCTGCTGCTCCTGCGTCGTCGCCATGCGTCGGTAGCGCCCGAGCGCGAACGCGCCGATGCCGTCCACGTCGAAATCATTGCGTAGCAGCCGACTGAAACGCTCGACGCGCTCGGCCGATGGAACGTCCGGTCCGAGTGCCGCGATGCCTTGCGTACTGATCTTCGCGACGAACGCGCCGGGATCGGCGGCGGCGCGGGCCGCAGCCGCCGGCAGCATCAGCGACAGGGCGAGCGCACCCGCCGCCAGCGCAACGTGAAAGCGGAACACTGTCGGGGGGTTGTGGATCATGGCCGACTCCAGCGCACGGGACTGAGTTTCGTGCGCCGGCAGCTTGCCGCCATTCGCGCCAAATGCGTGTGAAGCGGATCACACGATCGGCTATTTTTCGACGACGCCGCGGCTGAGCCGCCGGGTTTTTGCCGCCGCTCAGCGGCCCACAGGCGTGTGCCTGGCGAAGAATTCCTTGACGCGCTGCCGCGCCGCGGTCAATGCCGCGCCGGTCTTCCACTCGGCGACGAACTCGCAGTTGGGAATGAGCTGCGCCAACTCCTCGGAAATCGGCCAGGGATGTGCCTCGTCGTTGCCGGCCAGGATGAGGGACGGGGTCTTGATCGTTTTCACAAACGCGCGGTCGGCGCAGTAGACAAAACCGGCGTCGTAAAGGTTGTGGTAGAGGCGGTCAAACGCCTGCGGCGTCGCCTCGGGGTGATCTTTCTGCTCTGCAGCCCATTCGTCGAACCGCGGCGAGCGCGTCGCCGGCAGCGGGCCGACCCGGCCGATCGGCTGCGCCAAGACCGCGGCCGCGACGCGCTCCGGCTGCTGTTTCAGAATGTTGATGATGAAGGATCCGCCGATGCATTGGCCGTAGAGATGGCAGCGGTCGATGTGCAGGTGGTCGAGCAGCGCGAGATGGTCGGCGGTGTAGGCGTCCCAGCCGTCGCCGGCCGTGATCGGAGCGCGCGAACGGCCGCCGGCGTTGCGCTGGTCCATCGCGATGACGCGGTAGTCCGTAGCCCATTCGGTGGTCGGATTGATCGGCGCCATCGGCTGGCCCCACACGGCAATCGTCGATTTGAGGCCGGCCGGCGCGAAGGTCAGGATCGGGAAGCCGCGGCCGAATTCCTCGTAATAGATCTCGGCGCCATCGTGCTGGAAGCTCGGCATGGCTTTGTCCTTTTCTCGCGAAGGCGGGGCAGCGGCATGCTAGCCGATCCTGTAACGCCAGCAAGGGCATCGCGGCAAACTCTTGCTCAGCCGCCCGCCTCGTGCATCGCCCGCTCGTGGATGTGCACACTCCTGCCGCCGGAATCGTCGAGGATCCGCGCGGCGCGCGACTCCTGCTCCCCGTCGGCGCAGCGCACCCACAACAGCGCGGATCCGGCCTTCAGCGCGGCCGAAAACGCGTCGCGGTGCGGCGCCGCCATGTAGTCCGCGAAGAACTCCTTCAGGGCCGCGCCGCCGACCCCGGCGCCGATCAGCGCCGCCAGGATGATCGCGATGGGGCCGCCGGAGATCAGGATGATGCCGGAATCGGTCAACAGGTCGATGTATTTGACCTCGCCGGTGAGGCCGGCCTCGATCAATTCGCCGCGATTCTCCTCGACCGCCCGCAGCGACTCGTGCGAGGCGAGGACCGACAGGTCTGCCGGCTCGAACCCGGCGGCGAGCAGCGCCGCGACGGCCGCGCGGAAATGCTCGCGATCGGCGAAGGATGCGACCGCCTCGCGAACCGTCGCGGCCGGCTTCGGCGCGGCTGACGCCATCTGATGCTCTCCATTGCGCCTTGGGGTTTTCGCCATGTTAACGTCAAAGGCCGCTGCCGCGCTCGTCCCATTTTGCCGCCACCCGATGCCGCGCCGATGACCGCAGAACCTGTGCCCGATCCGCCGCCGGCCCCGCCGTTGGAGGCGGCGACGCCTGTCATGGCGCAATACCGGCAGATCAAGGAGGCGCATCCGGGATGCCTGCTGTTCTTCCGGATGGGCGATTTTTACGAACTGTTTTTTGACGACGCCGCGGCCGCGGCGCCGGCGCTCGACATCGCACTGACAAAGCGCGGCAAGCAGGCCAACGGCGCCGATATCCCGATGTGCGGCGTGCCGGTGCACGCTGCCGAGTCCTACCTCGCGCGGCTCATCCGCGCCGGCTTCAAGGTCGCGATCTGCGACCAGATCGAGGACCCGGCCGCGGCACGGCGGCGCGGCAATCGCGGCCCGGTCGAGCGCGCCGTCGTGCGCGTCGTAACCGCCGGCACGCTGACCGAGGAAGGCCTCCTCGACGCCCGCCGGCACAATTACCTCGCCGGCATCGCCGAGGCCGGCGGCAAATTGGGTCTTGCCTGGCTCGACTTGTCGACCGGCGCCTTTTGGTTGGCACCGACCGGCGAAGGATCGCTTGCGGCCGACCTGGCACGCATCATGCCGGGCGAGATCCTCGTGCCGGAGCGGCTGCTGCAGCGCCCCTCATTGTTCGAGCTGTTCGGCGACTGGAAGGCGGTGCTGACGCCGCTTGCCGACCTCCGTTTTGACAGCGAGGCGGCGCGCCGGCGCCTCGAAAGCTTTTATGGCGTGCGGGCGCTCGACGGGTTCGGCGCCTTCGGCCGCCCGGAGATCGCCGCCGCCGGTGCGCTCGTCGATTACGTCGCGCTGACGCAGCAGGCGGCCGTCGCCCACCTTGCGCCGCTGCAGCTGCTGGCGCCCGACTGCGTCATGCACATCGACGCGGCGACGCGGCGCAACCTCGAACTTGCCGAAACCCTCGCCGGCGAGCGGCGCGGCAGCCTGCTGGCGACGATCGACCGCACATTGACCGGCGCCGGCGCGCGGCTGCTTGCCGATCATCTCGCGGCGCCGTTGACCCGGCCCGAGGCGATCGCGGCGCGGCTCGATGCGGTGCAGTTCCTCGTCGAAAGCGGCGACGCGCGCGCCGATCTGCGCGGCCGGCTGCATCGCGTCCCCGACATCGAGCGGGCCTTGACGCGACTCTCCCTCGGGCGCGGCGGGCCGCGCGACCTCGCCGCATTGCGCGACGCGCTGGGCGAGACCGCCGCGATCCGCGCCATTCTCGCCGCGCCCGCTCTCGTGCCATTACCGGCACTGCTCGCCGCGGCGGAGCAGGGCCTCGGCGAGCACGGCGCGCTGGTCGATCGCCTGGCGCGCGCGCTGGCTGCGGAGCTGCCGCTGTTGGCCCGTGACGGCGGCTTTGTCGCGACCGGCTATGCGCCCGAACTCGACCGGCTGCATGAACTGCGCGACGACAGCCGGCGGGCGATCGCCGCCTTGCAGGCGCGCTATGCCGAGGCGACCGGCATCGGCTCCCTGCGCATCCGCCACAACAACATCATCGGCTATTACATCGAGGTTTCGGCCGCCAATGCCGGCAAGCTCGGCGACGGGTTCATTCATCGCCAGACGATGGCTGGGGCATTGCGCTATACGACCGGCGAACTGACCGACCTCGAGAGCAAAATCGCCAGCGCCGCGGAGCGCGCCGTGGCGGCGGAATTGCGGCTGTTTGACGATCTCGTCGCCGAGGCCGCCGCACGCAGCGGCGAGATCGCCGCCGCCGCCGCCGCGCTCGCCCAGATCGATGTCGCGGCGGCGCATGCCGAGGGGGCGGCCCTGGGCGGCTGGGTGCGACCGGAGATCGATAATGGCGTCGCCTTCGAGATAACGGGCGGCCGCCACCCGACGGTCGCGGCGGCGCTCGCCGCCAAGGGCGCCTTTGTCGCCAATGATTGCACGCTCGGCGGTGACGAACGCATCTGGCTCGTGACCGGTCCCAACATGGCCGGCAAGAGCACCTTTCTGCGGCAGAACGCGCTGATCGCGATCCTGGCGCAAATCGGCGCCTTCGTGCCGGCGCAGCGGGCGCGGATCGGCATTGTCGACCGCCTGTTCAGCCGGGTCGGCGCCGCCGACGATCTGGCGCGCGGCCGCTCGACATTCATGGTCGAGATGGTCGAAACGGCGGCGATCCTGAACCAGGCCGGGCCGAAGAGCTTTGTGATCCTCGACGAGATCGGCCGCGGCACCGCGACGTTCGACGGCCTGTCGATCGCCTGGGCGGCGCTCGAACATTTGCACGAGGTCAATCGCTGCCGTGCCCTCTTCGCGACGCATTTCCACGAATTGACCGCGCTCGCCGCGAAGCTGCCGGCCCTCGCCTGCCGCACGATGCGGGTCAAGGAATGGCAGGGCGATGTCGTCTTTCTGCACGAGATCGCGCCCGGCACCGCCGACCGCTCCTACGGCGTCCACGTCGCGCGGCTGGCTGGTCTGCCGGCGAGCGTCACGGCGCGCGCCGAGGAGGTCCTGGAAATTCTGGAAAATGGCGAGCAGGGCGGCGCGTTGGCCCGCCTCGCCGACGATCTGCCGCTGTTCCGCGCCGCGGTCCGCCGCCCGGAGCCGGCGCCCACGCCCTCCCCTGCCCTGGCGCTTTTGCGCGAGATCCGCCCCGACGAACTCAGCCCGCGCGAAGCGCTCGACGTGTTGTACCGCCTGAAGGGCTTGGCGGGCGGCTTATAAAAGCCGGCTGCGGACGAGGGCGGCGCCGGCCGCCAGCGCCGCGAGTTTCTGCTGCGCGAGGGTGCGGTCGAGCGGCGCCATGCCGCAATTCGTGCTTGGGAAGAGCCGCTCCGCCGGCACAAAGCGCAGCGCCGCCTCGATGACGGCGGCAACCTCAACCGGCGCTTCGGCCCTGTCGTTGGCGACGTCGATCGCGCCCACCAGCACATCCTTGCCGTTGAGCAGCGCCAATAATTCGAGCGGTACATGCGAATTGGCGCATTCCACCGAAACCTGGTCGATGCGGCTTTCCGCCAGCAGCGGGAAGATGCGTTCGTATTGCCGCCATTCGGCGCCGAGCCCGGCTTTCCATGCGATATTGGCCGGGATGCCGTAGCCGTAGCAGATATGCACCGCGGTCTTGCATGCGATCCCCTCGGCAGCGCGGTGCAGTGCTGCGATGCCCCACTCCGCCACCTCGTCGAGGTAGACGTTGAAGGCCGGCTCGTCGAACTGGACGACATCGACGCCGAGCGCCGCCAGGTCGCGCGCCTCCTCGTTCAGCACCGAAGCAAACGCCAGCGCCAGCGCCGTACGGTCGCCATAATAGGCGTCGGCCACGGTGTCGGCGATCGTCATCGGCCCGGGCAGCGTGAAGCGCAGCTGCCGCCGCGTGTGGCTGCGGGCGATCAGCGCCTCGCCGGCGTGCACCGCACGGCGCCGCCGCAGCGGCCCGGTGACGCTCGGCACCAGCGCCTCGTAGCGGTTGTTGCGGATGCCCATCGGCACGCGGCGGGCGAAATCGATGCCGTCGATGCCCTTGAGAAAGCCGTGCACGAAATGCTGGCGGGACTGCTCGCCGTCGGTGACGATATCGATGCCGGCGTCTTCCTGCAGCTTCACCGCGAGGATTGTCGCATCGCGCTGGCCCGCGATCAGCGCGTCGCCGTCCAGCCGCCACGGCGCCCACAGCATGCGCGGCTCGGCCAGCCAGGATGGCTTTGGCAGGCTGCCGGCAATCGTCGTTTCGAGCACGAGGTCCTCGCGAAACAGCTCTTCGGATGGTCGTGTTAGGCCAGCCGGCCCATCCCGTCAAATCGCCGCGCCGCTTCAGCCACGGCGCGCCGCGGTCACCTGCACGCGGTCGAAATCGTTCATGACCCGGACGTGGGGAAAGAAGCGGCCGGCCTCGGCGGCGACCTGCGCGGCGTCGTAGCGGCCGGAGATGTGCTGCAGATAGAGCGCGCCGACCCCGGCGGCCGCGGCGAGCCGGCCGGCATCGGCGGCAGTCAGGTGGTTGCGTTCGGTGGCAAGCGCCGCATCCTGTTCGAGAAAGGTCGCCTCGATGACCAGCGCGTCGACGCCGTGCACGGCGGCGGCCAGCGTCTCGACCTCTTGCGTGTCGCCGACGACCGCCAGGCTGGCGCCGGCAGCCGGCCGTCCTTCGACCATTTCGGGCGTGATCCGGCTTCCGTCGGGCAATTCGATCGCCTCGCCGGCGGCAAGGCAGGCGCGCAACGGCCCCGCCGGCACGCCATGGGCCGTCAGCAGGTCGGGGCGCAGATGGCGGCGCGCGATCGTATCAAAGCGATAACCGAGGCTTTCGGTAGCGCCGTGGCGCACCGCGAAGCAGCCGATGCGATAATCGCGCTGCTCCAGCACCGGTCCCGGTTCGAGTGCCGCGAGGCGCAGCGGCAGCGGTGCCTGCCCATCGCCCCACAGGCTCGCCAGCAGGCGCCGAACGAGGGCAATCGTCCGGCCGCTGCCGCTGATCGTCACCTCGTCGCGCTGGTCGAGCAGCGCCAGCGTCGAAAGCAGGCCGGGGAGACCCAATACATGGTCGAGGTGCGCATGCGTCAACAATACGTATCCGAGCCGGCGAAAACCCGCTCCGGCGCGCAGCAACTGGCGCTGCGTGCCCTCGCCGCAGTCGATCAGATAACGCTCGCTGCCGGCCGCGACGAGCAGCGCCGGCAGACCGCGCTCGCCGGCCGGCATCGTCGCCGCGGTGCCGAGAAAGGTCAGCTCGAACATCGGCGGCTGAGACTTCGCGGCATCGTCGTCATCGGTGCGAAAGACCCGCCGCTCGAAATTACCGCAAGACCCGCGCCCGCTCAGCGGATGGCGGCTGCGATCGCGGCGCCGAGGTCTTTCGTGCCGGCGTTGCCGCCGAGGTCGGGCGTGCGGGTGCCGCCCTCGGCCAGCACCTCGACGATCGCCTGCTCGACGGCTTGGGCCGCGACGCGCTCGCCGAAATGCTCGAGCATCATCGCGCCCGACCAGATCTGGCCGATCGGGTTGGCGATGCCGCGCCCGGCGATGTCAGGGGCCGAGCCGTGCACCGGCTCGAACATCGAGGGGTACTCTCGCTCCGGGTTGATGTTGGCGGACGGCGCAATGCCGATCGAGCCGACGCAGGCCGGCCCCAGATCGGACAGGATGTCGCCGAACAGGTTGGAGCCGACGACGACATCGAACCAGTCCGGGTGGCGCACGAAGTGCGCGGTCAGGATGTCGATGTGATACTGGTCGGTTTTGACCTCGGGGTAGTCGCGGGCGACCGCCGCGAAGCGCTCGTCCCAGAACGGCATCGTGTGAATGATGCCGTTCGACTTCGTCGCCGAGGTGACGTGCTTTTTGCGCGTCCCCGCCAGTTCGAACGCATACCGCATGACCCGGTCGCAGCCGCGCCGGGTGAACACCGCCTCTTGTATTGCCATCTCGCCGTCGCTGCCGGCGAAGAGGCGGCCGCCGATCTCGGAATACTCGCCCTCGTTGTTCTCGCGCACGACATAGAAATCGATGTCGCCCGGCGACCGGCCCTTCAGCGGGCAATCGACGCCGGCGAGCAGCCGTACCGGCCGCAGGTTGACGTATTGCTGGAATTGGCGGCGCAGCGGGATCAACAGGCCCCACAGCGAGATGTGGTCGGGGACGCCGGGATAGCCGACCGCGCCCAGGAACACCGCGTCGTACGGGCGTAACTGCGCGATGCCGTCCTGCGGCATCATGCGGCCGGTTTTCAGATAGGTCTCGCAGCTCCAGTCGAACTCGCGCCACTCGAGCGTGAAACCGTAGCGCCGCGCCGCCGCCTCCAGCACCGCGATCCCCTGCGGCACGACCTCGCGGCCGATCCCGTCGCCGGCGATGACCGCGACACGATACCCGTTCGCCATGGCGCGCCCTCCTTTTGCGGCATGCATCTTAGCGCAACCCCTCAGGAAACAATCCGCGGCCGGCGACTCGCAGACAGGTTTTTCGGCGGCCGCCGTGAACCGGCTTCACTGGCCGCCGTTATAAAGGATGGATTGCCCGACAGGGATAGGACGAGGGCCACGAAATGCCGTTCGATGGTGTTGGATTTGTCTCCAATGACCCGCTTTACAAGATCGACGCCGTGATCGATCTGTTGGCGACGCCGGATAAATGGTGCAAGGGCGCATTGCGCAGCCATGACGGGCGCTATTGCATCCGCGGCGCGGTGCGCGCCGTCGATGCCGCCGATGTGCTGGAGCCCACGATCTTGCAGGCGATCGGTGAGGTGGCCGGCAAGCGGTTCCGCCGCATCGAATCGTTCAACGATCATCCCAACACCAGCCACGAGCAGGTCATCGCCGTGTTGAGCCGTGCCCGCGAGCGGATCAATGCGGGCATTCCCGTCACCGCCGACGCGGCAGCCGCGGCGTCGGCATCGCGGATGGCGGCGTGGCGCGGTGCGGTACTCGGCTGGTTCGCCGGCTGATTGCCGAAGATCATCACGCCGCCTCGAGGCGGCGTGATGATCTTCGGCAATCAGCCGGCGAACCAGCCGAGTAC
>DATJSO010000022.1:0-65476 GCA_035504075.1 Allostellaceae bacterium
ACCGGCGCGGATTTCCCCGATCACAAATTCGAATATGTCGGCCCAGAGCGGGTTGCGCAGAATTTCTGGCACCTCACGCGCAACATCATGGCGCGCGAGAAGGCGCTCTATGAAGGCCACGCCGTCGCCGCCGTCGCGGCAATCGACTCGGCGACGGCCGATGAGGCTCTGGCGCTAATCGTAGTTGATTACGAGGTGTTGCCGCACGCGATCGATGTCGATGACGCGATGGCCGAAGATGCGCCGCTGCTGTTCGAGGACATGATCACCCGCGGCGTCGAGCCGGCCCCGACCCGGCCGTCGAACGTCGCGAAAAAGCTCGACTTCCGCATCGGCGATCTCGACGCCGGGTTTGCCCAGGCCGATGTCGTCGTCGAGAAGGAGTTCAAGACCGCGGCGGTGCACCAGGGCTATATCGAACCGCATGCCTGCTGCGTGCGCGTCGATCCCGACGGCCAGACCGAGGTGTGGTCGTCGAGCCAAGGGCATTTCGTCGTCCGCGCGCTGACTGCCAAACTGCTCAACAAGCCGGTCGGCGACGTGCGCTGCGCACCCGCGGAAATCGGCGGCGGCTTCGGCGGCAAGACGGTCATCTACCTGGAGCCGGTAGCGGCGATCCTGTCGCAGAAATCGGGCCGCCCGGTGAAGCTCACAATGAGCCGCGACGAGGTGTTCAAGGCGACGGGGCCGACCTCCGGCTCCTCGATGTGGGTCAAGATGGGCGTCACGAAGGCGGGCAAGATCACCGCCGCCGAAGGCGTCTTCAAGTTTCAGGCCGGTGCCTTCCCGGGTTCGCCCGTCATGAACGCCTGCCTGTGCGCGTTTGCCCCCTACGCGATCGAGAACGCCCATACGACCGGCTACGACGTTGTCTGCAACCGGCCGAAATCGGCCGCCTATCGCGCGCCCGGCTCGCCGATCTCGGCATTCGCGGTCGAGAGCGTCGTCGACATGCTGGCGAAAAGGATCGGCATGGACCCGGCCGAGCTTCGCCGCAAGAACGCGGCCGGCCCCGGCACGCCGATGATCTACGGGCCGAAGCTGGCGCATGGCGGCTACATCGAGACGCTCGAAGCCTGCATGAACCACCCCGGCTACAAGAAGCCGCTGGGACCCAATCAGGGGCGCGGCGTCGCTTCGGGATACTGGTTTAACGGCGGCGGCGAATCGAGCGCCAGCGTGCAGATCAACGCCGACGGCACGATCCTGGTCGCGACCGGCAGCCCCGATATCGGCGGCTCGCGCGCCTCGATGGCACTGATGGCGGCCGAAACATTTGGGGTCGATTACAGCCAGGTGCGGGCGATCGTCGCCGACACCGCTTCGATCGGCTACACCCATGTGACCGGCGGCTCGCGCGTTACGTTCGCGACCGGCATGGCGGTCGTCGAAACCTGCAAAAAGCTGGTCGATGAACTTCGCGCCCGAGCCGCGATGATCTGGGGCGTCGATCCCGACGGCGTCGTCTGGGAGGACGGCTGTGCCAAACCGGCTTCCAGCAATGTCGGCGACTTCAAGCCGATGCCGCTCAAGGAGATCGCAGCCAAAGCGGCATTGACCGGGGGCCCGTTGACCGCCGCGTCGTCGGTTAACGCCGGCGGCCAGGCGCCCGGCTTCTCAACGCAGTTCTGCGATGTCGAGGTCGATCCGGAAACTGGCAAGGTGACGATCCTGCGGTTTGTCGTCGCGCAGGACGCCGGCAAGGCGATCCACCCGTCCTATGTAGAGGGGCAGATGCAGGGCGGCGTCGTGCAGGGCATCGGCTGGGCTCTGAACGAGGAATACATCTACGACCAGAAGGGTCGGCTCGATAATGCCGGATTCCTCGATTACCGCTGCCCGGTCGCCTCCGATCTCCCGATGATCGACACGATCGTCGTCGAGGTGCCCAACCCGGCGCATCCCTACGGCGCCAAGGGCGTCGGCGAAGTCAACATCTGCCCGCCGATGGCGGCGATCGCCAACGCGATCGAAAACGCGATCGGCCGGCGGCTGACCGAACTGCCGATGTCGCCGCCGAAGGTGCTGGCCGCGCTCGACGCGGAGCAGCCGAAGCTGGCGGCGGACTGACCCCGGCAAGGTCGTTGCGAGCGCAGCGCCGCAATCCGGTGCCGAATCGGCAACGGCTGATCCGGATTGCGTCGCCGCCGCCTCGCAATGACGCCGCCAAACGGGAAAGAGCACCGATGACCCTCGCGCATGTCGTTCTGTCGAGCGGCTTCAGCCGCCGCTACACCGGTGGCGCGCGCGAGTTCGACATCGAAGCGAAGACGATGCGCGACGTGCTGAAAGAGCTCGACCGGCGCTTTCCCGGCCTCGGCGAGCATCTCGAGGAAGAGACGACGGTCGCGATCGACGGCGAGATCCACGATCAGCCGACCTATTTCCAGGTATTGCGGCCGGGCAGCGAAATCTTCTTCATCCCCAAGCTGGAAGGCGGCTGACGCGGGGGCTGTGGCGACGGCAGGAGATGCGGCGAAGAGTTCGAATGGTTGCCGGTCACAGTTGGCGACGATTTTGCAACCTTGATCGGTTAGGATGATCGCGAACGCCGGGCGTTCATCGGCGATGGGCGGCAATTGTCACCTGGGGAACGGTGGCGCAATGCAGCGCAGGCTTTTCGGAACGGACGGCATCCGAGGCACGGCCAACAGCGAACCGATGACACCGGAAACGGCGCTCAGGGTCGCGATGGCGGTAGGCGAGTGCTTTCACAACGGCAATCACAAGCACCTCGTCGTCATCGGCAAGGATACGCGGCTGTCGGGCTATATGCTCGAACCGGCGCTGACCGCCGGCTTTATCACGATGGGCATGGATGTCGTGCTGATCGGGCCGTTGCCGACGCCGGCGATCGCGATGCTGACGCGCAGCCTGCGTGCCGATATCGGCGTCATGATCTCGGCCTCGCACAATCCGTTTGCCGATAACGGCATCAAACTGTTCGGGCCGGACGGCTACAAATTATCCGATGAACTCGAGGCGCAGATCGAAGAGAGCCTTGAGAGCGGGCCGCGGCGCCGTGCGGCGCCGAACGAACTCGGGCGGGCAAAGCGCCTGGAGGATGCCGGGGGCCGCTACATCGAATTCGTCAAGCAGAGTTTTCCGAAAGGGCTGCGGCTCGACGGGCTGCGGGTTGTCGTCGATTGCGCCCATGGTGCCGCCTATAAAGTCGCGCCGACCGTGTTCTGGGAACTGGGGGCCGAGGTGTTCTCGGTTGGCGTGTCGCCCGACGGCCTCAACATCAACCGCGATTGCGGCGCGTTGTCGCCCGAGCAGATGCGCCGCGAAGTCCTGGCGCGCCGCGCCGATATCGGCATCGCGCTCGACGGCGATGCCGACCGGCTCATCGTCGCCGACGAGCGCGGCGTCATTCTCGACGGCGACCAGCTGATGGGGCTCATCGCGCTGAGTCTGGCGCGCAGTGAGCGCCTCGAAGGCGGCGCGCTGGTCGCCACCGTCATGTCCAATCTCGGCCTTGAACGCTGCCTCGCGGGGCGCGGCATCGCGATGCACCGCACCGCGGTCGGCGACCGCTACGTCGTCGAGCGGATGCGCGCGCTCGGCTGCAATCTCGGCGGCGAGCAATCCGGCCACATCATCTTGAGCGATTATGCGACGACCGGCGACGGCTTGATCGCCGCCTTGCAGGTGCTGGCGGCGATCGTCGAGACGGGGCACCAGGCGAGCGAGGTTTGCCGCGTGTTCGATCCGGTGCCGCAACTGCTGCGCAATGTCCGCTTCGGCAGCGGCCGGCCGCTCGAATCGCGCCATGTGCAGCGCGCGGTTGCCGAAGCCGAGGCGCGGCTCGGCCAGGCCGGGCGGCTCGTTATCCGCAATTCCGGCACCGAGCCGGTCATCCGCGTCATGGCACAGGGCGAGGATGAGGAGCTTCTCGCCGGCGTCGTCGACGAGATCTGCGCCGCGATCCTGGCGGCGGCGCACGGCGCCGAGGCGATCGAGGCGCCGATCAAGGTCGTGCCTGTGCAGGCTGCGGAGTGATGTGAGGCCGGTGCGATGCGCGGCCGGGTGCTGATCGTCGCCGGTTCGGATTCGGGCGGCGGCGCCGGCATCCAGGCCGATATCAAGACCGTAACGATGCTGGGTGCGTTCGCCGCAACCGCCGTTACCGCATTGACCGCGCAGAATACACTGGGCGTTTTCGGCGTCTTGCCGGTCGCGCCGGATTTCATCCGGCAGCAGATCGCCGTCGTGCTCGACGACATTGGCGCCGATGCGGTCAAGACCGGCATGCTGCATGACGGCGCGGTCATCGCGACGGTCGCCGACGTGCTGGCGGCGCGCGCGGCCGACGTGCCGCTCGTTGTCGATCCCGTCATGGTCGCCAAGGGCGGCGCGCCGCTGATCGAGCCGGAGGCGATCGACGCGCTGAAGCGGCTGCTGATCCCGCGCGCCGGCGTCCTCACCCCGAACCTGCCGGAAGCCGAGATCCTCCTCGGCCGCCCGATCGCCGATCTGGCCGCGATGCGGCGCGCCGCCGATGAATTGTTGGCGCTCGGCTGCGACGCGGTGTTACTGAAGGGCGGTCATCTCGCCGGCGAGGCGTTGCACGATGTGCTGGCGACGCCGGCCGGCCAACGCGTGTGGGACGGCCGGCGCATCGACACGCGCCACACCCACGGCACCGGCTGCACGCTTGCTTCGGCGATCGCGACGGGCCTCGCGCAAGGTCTCGCGATCGCAACGGCAGTCGAGCGAGCGCGCGAATACGTCCGCCGCGCGATCCTCGACGCCCCCGGCCTCGGCCGCGGCCACGGCCCGCTCGATCACGCCCACCCCTTGCGGGAGCATCGCAGCGATGCAGCTTGAGTTCGTGACCGTCGACGTCTTTACCAATCGCCGCTTCGACGGCAACCCGCTGGCGGTCGTCCCGCGGGCCGACGGCCTCTCGACCGAGCAGATGCAGGCGATCGCCGGTGAGTTCAACCTGTCGGAAACAACGTTTGTTTTGCCGCCGACGGACCCGGCACACACCGCGGGAGTGCGCATCTTCACGCCGAAATTTGAGATGCCGTTTGCCGGGCATCCGAACGTCGGCACCGCCTTCGTCGTCGGCCGGCAGGGCCGCGGTGATCGGCTCGTTTTCGAGGAGAAGGCGGGGCTGGTGCCGCTCGAATTGATGCGAGAGCAGGGCGCCGTTGTCGGCGCGCGGCTCACCGCGCCGCAGCCGCTGCAGCGCGGCGAAGACGACGTCTACAGCGACATCATCGCCGCCGCCTGCGGCCTCGATGTCGGCGACATCGAAACCCGCAACCATATGCCGTGCATCGCCGGCTGCGGCACGCCCTTCGTCTTCGCCGAGGTAAAGGACCTAGCCGCACTGGCGCGCGCGACGCCGCACGCCGAGGTGTTCGCGCGCTCCTTTCCGGTCGGCGCAGCGACCGGCATCCACATTTACAGCCGCGACGGCGACGCCGGGATCGACATCCGGGCGCGGATGTTCGCGCCATTGCACGGCGTCCCCGAGGACCCGGCGACCGGCAGCGCCAATCTCGCGCTGGCCGGCCTGTTGGCGAGCCTGCGCCCCGAGCCTGATTTCGATCTGCGCGTGCGCATTGCGCAGGGTGTGGAAATGGGCCGCCCAAGCCTGATGGAGGCCGAGGCCGACAAGCGGGATGGCCGCGTCGGCACGACCCGCATCGGCGGGCGCTGTGTGCCGGTCATGCGCGGCACGATCGAGGTTTAAAGCGGTGCCTCGGCCGAATCGTCACCGTCGAGCAGCGGCGCCCATTGCGGACGCAGGTCGCTGAGCCGCATCGCCGGCGCGGCATCCTGATACAGCAGACGCGCCTCGGCGGCAGGGCCGCGCCGCACCCCGAGTGCTGCAACCCGCACCGTGCGTTGCCAGCCGCCCTGCGGCAGCACGACGACATCACCGACCCTGACCGCCTGATTGGCCTTCGCGACCGCGACCCCGTTCAGCGTCACCGCGCCGGCCGCGCACAGCCGGCCGGCGAGCGAGCGGCTTTTGGCGAGACGGGCAAACCACAACCACTGGTCGAGGCGCGTCCTTGCGCGCTCCGGTGCGGCGCGCAGCGGGTCGATGATCAAGCGAATTTCAGCTCCTTCAGCTTGGCGAAAGGGTGGCCTTCGTGCGGCTTGCGCGCCGCGCTCTGTCCCGCCGCATGGCGGCGCGGCCGGGCGACGAAGAATTCCGCGCCGTCCTCGATGACCGCCCGGTAGCCGAGCGCCAGCATCATTGGCCGCAACTCCTCAGTCCTGACCCCGGCGAGCGCCGCCAACTCGGCATCGGCGACAAAGCGGCCGGCGCGGGCGCGCTGGCGCGCCGCCTGCGCGAGGCGTTCCAGCCGGTCCGGGCGCACCGCCATGCCGCCGAGGATGCGGCGGCCGATCGCCGCGTAAAACGATTGCGGCAGGAAGGGATCGACGGTGATCGCCCGGCCGCGGTGCCGCGAACCCGGCAATGACGGCGGCGCGCGGCCATGGTGCACCCCCCACAGCAGCGCGCGGAAGCGCACCGCGTCGGCGCCGAGCAGCGGATCAATGTAAATCGTCTCGGTGCCGAACCGCACGCCGAGGCGGCTCATTGCGCGTCGGCTCGCTGCGTCGATGGCTTTGGGCGGTGTCGCGAGATCGGCGACTGCCAGGCAGCCGAGCGAGTCGGCCAGCTGGAATGCGAGGCCGCGCGCGATGCCGGCAAGCGGCAAGGCCTGTGCCGCAAATAACGGCGCCAGGCGCCGCTCGATCTCGCCCCTGGCGAACAGATGCAGGCGCTGCCGCACGCGCTCCTTCGCCTCGCCATCGAGAAAATCGCCGCCGCGCACCTCGACGCGCGGCGCCAGCACGCTCTCGCCGGCGGCAAGCCTGCCGACCGCGGCGCCGCGCCACAAGACGCCGCCGTCGGGATCGAGCACGAACGCGTCGTCGGCGTCGGCGGCGAGCCGCCGCGCCTGCGCCGCCACCTCGCCGCGCAATACCCGGTTGGCGGCCGTCAACAGCATGCGGGCGGCCTCGCCGGCCTCGGCGTCCGGCAGAAAACAGAACCCGTCGAGCCGGCCGACATAGCTGCCTTCGACCAGCACTCCGCCATCCTTGTCCACCGATGCGAGGAGCTCGCCGGCGCCCTCGAGATGGCGGACGAGGAACGCCGCCCGGCGATCGACAAAGCGCTGCGTGATGCGGTCGTGCAGCGCGTCGGACAGCCGGTCCTCGATGCCGCGGGCCCGTTCCTGCCAGTCGGCCGCGCCGTCGATCCAGTCGGGGCGGTGGGTGATGTAGGTCCATGTGCGGATATGCGCGATGCGCGCCATCAGCGTGTCGATATCGCCGTCGAGCCGGTCGAGCTGCGCCATCTGCGCGCCGACCCAGGCGCTCGGCAGCCGTTCCGCCGGTCCGGCCAAATGGCCGAAACACTGCGCCAGAAAGCGCGCATGGCTGTCGCTCATGACCTTGCGGAAGTCGGGGATCTGGCAGACCTCCCACAGCAGCCGCACGGCGCCCGGGTGGCGGGCCAGCGCCGCAACCTCGGCGTTGCGCGCGAGCGATTGCAGCGCGCGGTGGTCGTCGGCGTCGCGCACCTGTACGAGGCCCGGCTGCGGCGGCCGCTCGTCGAGGCTCTGCAGCAGCGCGCCGACCGTGTGGAAATGGAGCCGTGTGTTGCGCCACGACAGGCGGGTCAAGGGCGCGAAACGGTGCTCCTCGACCGCCGCAACCACCGTGGGGTCGAGCGGCCCCTCGTCGGCCGTCGTGCCGAACGTGCCGTCGGCCATGTGGCGGCCGGCGCGGCCGGCAATCTGGCCGATCTCGGCCGCCGTCAGGCGCCGTGGCCCGCGGCCGTCGAATTTCGCGAGGCTGGCGAACGCGACATGGTCGAGGTCCATGTTGAGGCCCATGCCGATCGCATCGGTGGCGACGAGGTAATCGACTTCGCCGGCCTGGAACATGCCCACCTGCGCGTTGCGCGCGCGGGGCGACAGAGCGCCCATAACGACTGCGGTGCCGCCGCGCTGCCGCCGCACCAGCTCGGCGAGCGAGAACACGTCGGCAAGGCTGAAGGCGACGACGGCGCTGCGGCGCGGCAGCCGCGTCACCTTTTTGTGGCCGGTGTGGCGCAACGTCGAGAAGCGCGGCCGCGAGACGAATTCGGCATCGGGCACGAGCCGGCGCATCAACGGGCGGATCGTGTCGGCGCCAAGAAACATCGTTTCGCTGAGGCCGCGCGCATGCAGGAGGCGGGCGGTAAAGACATGACCGCGCTCGGGGTCGGCGCACAGCTGAATTTCATCGACGGCGAGAAATTCGACTGGCCGGTCAAGCGGCATCGACTCGACCGTGCAGACGAAATAGGCCGGGTTGGGCGGCAGGATTTTTTCTTCGCCGGTGATGAGCGCGACCGCCCACGCGCCTTTGAGCCGCACGACCCGGTCGTAGTTTTCGCGCGCCAGAAGGCGCAGCGGAAATCCGATCATGCCCGACTGGTGGTCGAGCATGCGCTCGATCGCGAGATGCGTTTTGCCGGTGTTGGTCGGCCCGAGAACGGCGACGAGCCGCGGCGCCCGGGCGCCCGAAGCAGAATACGGTGAAGCGCGCGGTCCGGACCGGAGCGTGGCCATGCGTCTAAAGTGCGTCGGCGGCGCGCCGAGGGCAAGACCCAACCTGCCGCGGCGATCGCCGACGCCGCAATGTGAAATCCCGTCAGGGTGGCCAAATCGCCCGTCCAACCTCGATCCGCCGCCGACGGGATTGCCTGGCTCGTAGAAATCGTCAGAATCGGTCCGAATGCCGGGGGCGCCCAATGATCGATTTCTGGTTTTCGGTCGGCAGCACCTACACCTACCTGACCGTCATGCGCCTCGCCGATGTCGAACAGGCGACGGGGATCACGTTTCGCTGGCGGCCGTTTTCGGTGCGTCAGATCATGATTGAGATGGACAACATCCCGTTCCGCACAAAGCCGGTCAAAGCCGCCCATATGTGGCGCGATATCGAACGGCGGGCAGCGATGTACGGCCTGCCCGCACGGGTTCCGGCGTCCTACCCGCTGAAGGAATGGGATGTCGCGAACCGCGTGGCGGTGCTTGGCGCTGCCGAGGGATGGGCTGCCGAATATGCGCGCGCTACCTATCGGCGCTGGTTCGTCGACGGGCTGGAGCCCGGCAGCGAGCCGAACCTGTCGGACAGCCTCGCTGAGATCGGCCAGGACCCGGTACGGGTATTGACGCTCGCGGCCGCGTCCAAAACCGCCTCGGCCTACGAGGCCGCGACAAACGAGGCGCGTGGGCTGGGCATTTTCGGGTCGCCCAGTTTTATCGTCGACCGGGAGCTGTTCTGGGGTGACGATCGCCTCAACGACGCCATCACCTGGTATCGGCGCGGAACCCTGGCGCCGTAGGCCTGCTGACGGGCAACGGCCGTCGGTTTGCTTCAGTCCTCAGTTGACGGCACAGCGCCGGCACACGGACATTCAAACCGGCGCGCCGGGCGGGGTATAGTGCCAGGCCGGTTGTCTTGCGGCAACGGCAGGCATTCGCAGGATCGCGAGGAGGCGGCGTATGGGCTGGCTCGACGGACAGGTGGCGCTGGTGACGGGCGGCGGCTCGGGGATCGGCCGCGCCGTCGTCACGCGCTTCATTGAAGAGGGCGCGCGGATCTGCGTCATGGAGCGGGTCGCCGCGCGCGGCGACGAATTGCGCCGTGAATTCGGCGACCGGCTGATCGCGGTCGCCGGCGACGTGTCGCAGCTCGCCGACGACAAGCGCGCCGTCGCCGAAACCGTGCGCGCCTTTGGCCGGCTCGACGTGTTCGTCGGCAATGCCGGCATCTTCGACGTCTACGCCCCGGTCGAAGAAATGCCGGAGGAGCAGCTTTCCCGCGCCTTCGATGAACTCTTCGGGGTCAATGTCAAGGGCTTGCTGTTCGGCGCCCGCGCGGCATTGCCGGAACTGCGCAAAAGCAAGGGGTCGATGGTATTCACCGCCTCGGTCGCCGGCCTCAACTCGGGCGGCGGCGGCGTCATCTACACGGCGTCAAAGCACGCCGTCGTCGGCCTCGTGCGCGAATTGGCGGTCGAGCTGGCGCCCGATATCCGGGTCAACGGCGTCGCGCCCGGCGGCACGATGACCGATCTGCGCGGCCTTCAGTCGCTGGGCAATGACGACCGCTCGCAATTCGCCGCGCCCGACATGGCCGAGCGGCTGCGCGCCGGCAACCCGCTGCATTTGGCGCTGGAGCCGGCCGATCTCGCCGGCGCTTATCTGTATCTGTCGTCGCGCCGCGATGCGCGCGGCATCACCGGCCAGATCGTGACGGTCGATGCCGGGGGCCTGCTGCGCCAGCCGCGGCCGCGCTCGCCGCATGGAGGACGCTGACGATGACCCGCTATGGAAACGGCCTTGTCGATGCAGATCGCGGCCTGGTCAGCCGCCGCATCTTTATCGAGCCCGACATCTACGAACAGGAATTGCAGCAGATTTTCGCGCGCTGCTGGCTGTTTCTGTGTCACGACAGCCAGATCCCGCTGCCCGGCGATTTCTTCACGACCTATATGGGCGAAGACCCGGTCTTGGTCGTGCGCGACGGCGGCGGCACGGTGCGCGCCTTTCTCAATGTCTGCCGCCATCGCGGCAACCGGCTGTGCCGCGCCGACAGTGGCAACGCCGCGAGCTTTACCTGCGCCTATCACGGCTGGACCTACCGGAACGACGGCAAACTGACCGGCGTGCCGTATCTGAAAGAGGCCTACCACGACGAACTCGACCGCGACGGTTGGGGCCTCGTACCGGTCGCCCAGCTCGACCATTACAAGGGCCTGTGGTTTGCGACGTTCGATCCCGCTGCGCCGCCGCTGCGCGACTATTTGGGCGAGATGGCGTGGTATCTCGATGCCTTCTTCGATCGCCGCGAGGGCGGCATCGAGTTGATCGGCGGCATGCATAAATGGGTCATGCCGTGCAACTGGAAGTTCCCATCAGAGAATTTTGCCGGCGACGGCTATCATGTGCATTGGAGTCATCTGTCGGCCGTGCAGACCGGGTCGGGCGGCGATTTCCGCACGACGCCGGACGAGGCGGGCAGGGCGATGTCGCCCGGCAACGGTCACAGCGTCATGTTTGCCGGTCCCGAGACCGCCGCCGACATGCCGGACCCCGCCGTTCTCGCCTATGAGGCGGCAATTCAGCCCGAGCTGCAACAGCGGCTCGGACCGCGCATTCGCCTCGGCAAGCCGGTCGCCGGCACGGTGTTCCCGAACCTGTCGATCCTGCGGCCGACGTCACGCACAATCCGTGTCTGGCATCCGCGCGGCCCCGACAAGACGGAGTGTTGGGCCTTTATCTACGTCGACAAGGCGGCCCCTCCCGAGGTCAAAAAGGCGATCCGGCTGGCCGGCGCGCGCGTCTTTGGTCCGGGCGGCACGTTCGAGCAGGATGACATGGATAATTGGCAGGGCTGCACGCAGACTGCGCGCGGCGAGGTCGCGCGACGCTATCCGCTGAGCTACGAGATGGGCCTCGGTCGCGAGCGCTTCGACCCGGAACGCGGCGCCGTCACGAGCGACTATCGCTACAGCGAGGCGAACCATCGCGGCTTCTACCGCCGCTGGGCCGAGTTGATGGCGGCCGACGGCTGGCCCGATCTCGCCGCCTGACGCCGCCGCTCAGGCGTCCCGTTCGTACCATCTCCTGCTACGCAGCGCGAGGCCGACCACCGACAACATGACCGGCACCTCGACCAGCACGCCGACCACCGTTGCGAGCGCTGCGCCCGACTGGAAGCCGAACAGCGCGATCGCTGCCGCGACCGCCAACTCGAAGAAATTGGAGGCGCCGATCAGCGCTGACGGACAGGCGACGCTGTGCGGCACGCCGAGCGCGCGGTTGAGGCCGTACGCTATCCCGGCGTTGAGGTACACCTGGATCACGATCGGCACCGCGAGCAGCAGGATGACCAGCGGTTGCCGGATAATCTCTTCGCCCTGAAAGCCGAACAGCAGGACGAGCGTCAGCAGCAGAGCGCCGAGCGAAGCGGGATGCAGCCGCGCCAGCGTCCGCTTCAGCGCAGCCTCGCCGCCGCCCGCGAGCAGCCAGCGGCGCCAAGCCTGCGCCGCGATCACCGGCACGACGATGTACAACAGCACGGACAGGAACAATGTCGTCCACGGCACCGTGATCGCCGAAAGCCCGAGCAGCAGCCCGACAATCGGCGCGAAGGCGAACACCATGATCGTGTCGTTGAGCGCCACCTGCGTCAGCGTGAAGTTCGGATCGCCACCCGACAGGTTCGACCACACAAAAACCATCGCGGTGCAGGGCGCCGCCGCCAGCAGCACGAGCCCGGCGATGTAGCTGTCGATCTGCCCCGGCGGCAGCAACGGGCGGAACAGCAGACCGATGAACAGCCAAGCGAGCAGCGCCATGCTGAATGGCTTGATCAGCCAATTCACCCCGACCGTCACCGCGATGCCGCGCCATGCCTCGGCGACCCGGTGGAGGGCGCGGAAATCGACTTTGACGAGCATCGGCACGATCATGAGCCAGATCAGCACCGCGACCGGGACGTTAACCTGCGCCACGGTGAGCCGACCAAGGACTTGAAACGGCGCCGGCGCAGCCCGGCCAAGCACAATCCCGGCGAGGATGCACAACGCTACCCACAGCGTCAGCCAGCGCTCGAATGCACCGAGTTGCGTTGCCGGGCGCGACGAGGCATCAGCGGCGGTAGTCACGGCGTCTCCTCTCGAACGGACGACTCGATGTCCTCGACCCGGCGCTTCAGCGCCAGGTTGGCAGGCCGAGACGGTCGAGCAGGTCCAGCGTCAACGGATGTACTGCACCCTTTGGGCAGCTGCCGGCGCTGTAGCCGCAGAACCCGCCTTCTCCCAAGTGGTTGAGAAGCGCTTCGGCAACGATGCTGCGCGCCGAATTGCCGGTGCACAGAAACAGCACGTTGTAAATTTTTGCCGGTCATCGTTTCAGTTTCACCGGCTTGCGGGCTTTGACGGTGGCGGACGCGACACAACTCCCGAGGCCGCGCCCCGGCGCCCAGCTTTCTACGAGCTCAAGGCTCTCCGGTCGGACGTCGATCTCGACATCGACAAAGCCGGCCGCTGCGAGCCACTCCGCGATGCGGGCCGGTGGCGCCGCGCCGGCGATGCAGCCGCACAACAGCGCCGGATCGGCGGCAAGCTCGGCCGGCAGCGGCGCGATGTTGACGACATCGGCAATCGCCAGACGCCCGCCGGGCTTCAGCACGCGGTAGGCTTCACGAAAGACCTGCGCCTTGTCGGGCACCAGATTGACGACGCAATTCGACATGACGACATCAACCGCATCGTCGGCAACCGGCAGATGCTCGATTTCGCCAAACCGGAATTCGACATTGCCGGCGCCAATGCTCGAGGCGTTGCTGCGCGCCTTCGCCAGCATCTCGTGCGTCATGTCGACGCCGATGACGCGGCCTTGTGGACCAACGCGCTCGGCCGCGAGGAAACAGTCAAAACCGGCGCCGCTGCCGAGATCGAGGACCACCTCGCCCGGCATCAGTGCCGCAATCGCCTGCGGATTGCCGCAGCCGAGGCCGAGATTGGCGCCCTCCGGCGCGGCCGCGAGTTCCGCTGCAGAATAGCCCATCCGCACGCCCCGCGCGTCCGTCGCCGGTGCGCCGCAGCAGGCGGAAGCTGCCGCCGGTGCACAACAGCCGGCCGCCCCGGGAGCCGCCGCGATCGCGCCGTAGCGGGCGCGCACCAGTGCCTTCTGTTCAGCCGCATCCATCGCATCGCTCCCCGGCGAGTGTCTCGTCCGGCTGGCAGAACGGCGCGGCAGCGGCGCCGCGACCGCAGCAGTTCTCGGTCAGATAGGCCAGAAGGCCGTTCATCGCGTCGTACTCGGCGGCATAGATCAGCTGCCGGCCGCGGCGGCGCTGGGTGACGAGCCCAGCATGCAGCAGCTGCTGCAGATGGAACGACAGTGACGACGGCGCCACGCCGAGCCGTTCGGCGACGGCGCCGGCCGGAAGTCCCGCCGGACCCTGCGCCACCAGCAGGCGGAAGAGCGCCAGCCTTGTTTGCTGCGCCAATGCGCTCAGCGCCGTCACGGCGCGATCGGCATCAGCATCCATCAGTTCGGTCTTTCAACAAATGTCGAATAGTAATCCGGCTCTCGCGCCGGCGTCAACTGCGGCGATAACGACGGCGACCTTCGTGCGGCAGCCCCGGCGATGGCGGAACGGCGGGTTTCGGCGTATTGTTGAGAAAGCAAGAGAATTGGAGCTTTCGATGCCCGCCCCGGCGCGACCGTACTGGACCGGTTTTCTGAAGTTGTCGCTGGTGACGATCGGCGTGCGCCTCTATACGGCGACGACCGAGCGCGACCGGGTGCGCTTTCACCAGATCCACGAGCCATCGGGCGAGCGCGTCCGGCAGCAGCTCGTCGTTCCCGGCATCGGGCCGGTCGAGCGCGAGGAGGTCGTCAAGGGCTATGAATACGAGAAGGGCCGCTATGTCACGATTGACCCCGACGACGTAAAGCGGCTCAAGCTCGACACGACTGACACGATCGACATCGTCGAATTTGTCGAGGCGATCGACCCGATCTACTTCGATCAGCCCTACTATCTGGTGCCCGACGGCAGCGTCGCGGAGGAGGGCTACCGGGTCATCCGCGAGGCATTGCGCCAGAGCGGCAAGACCGCGGTCGGCCGGGTCGTCATCAACGGGCAAGAGCGCACGATCGCGCTGCGCCCGCTCGGCACGGGACTTCTCGGCAACGCGGTGCGCTATGCCGACGAAGTTCGCCGGCCGGAAGATTATTTTGCCTCTATTGCCGCCGACGCGGTCGAGGACGACCAGCTCGCGATCATGGACCAGATCATTCAACGCAAGACGCGGCCGTTCGACCCGGCGCAGTTCACCGATCGCTATCAGGTCGCGCTGCGCGAACTGATCGACGAGAAGCTCGGCGGCAAGCTGCCTGCGGCGGAGCCGGAACGCCGGCCGGCGCAGGTCATCAACCTGATGGACGCGTTGAAGCGCAGCCTCGCCGAGGCGGAAGAGGCACCGCCGAGGGAGGAAAAGAATGCGGCGAAGCCCGCCGCACGCGGCAGGAAGGCGGCGGCGCCGCCGTCCGGCCAGCGCAACCTGCTGTTGCCGGTCTCGGGCGGCGGCGGAAGAGCCGATGCGGCCGCTCGCGCCGGATCGAGCAAGCCGGTGCCGCCTCCGGCCGGCGAAACGGCCGCCCAGAAGCGCCGCAAACGCGCCTAGACTTCATCGTCCAATCGCTCTGCTTGACTGCCGCCTCGCCGCAGGCTGAGCAACAAGGCGGCAAGGCAAGGCGCGGCTCGCCAGCCCGCCGCCGCTGTGCGACAGTGTTGCCGGCGGGCGATGGCCCGCGCGACCGCCGCGGGAGGTGACGCATGGCCGACGACGAAGCGCTGTTCCAGAAAGGGATGCCGATCCGGCGCGAAGTGCTGGGGCCTGATTATGTCGATGCGGCGATGGCGCGCGCCGACGATTTCATGATGTCGTTCCAGCGCGCCACGACGGCGTGGGCGTGGGGCTGGGCATGGGGCGATGCGACGCTCGACCGCAAGACGCGCAGCCTGATCAACCTCGCGATGCTGACGGCGCTCAACCGCGCGCCGGAGATCAAGCTGCATGTGAAGGGCGCTTTGAACAACGGCGTCACGGTCGCCGAGATCAAGGCGGCGCTGCTGCACGCCACCGCATATTGCGGCATTCCCGCCGGTCTCGACGCGTTCCGCGCCGCCCACGAGGTGCTGGTCGCCGAGGGTGCCTTGGGCGACAAGCCGCAGCGCTAGCGGAGGGATGGCGATGATCGTATTGCGGAACGGGCGGCTGATCGACGGCAGCGGCGCCGCGCCGGTCACGGGTGCGACGGTCGTCGTGCGCGACAACCGCATCGCCGCGGTCGGCACCCGCAACGACGGCGACTTTCCGCCCGATGCGACAATCGTCGACTGCGCCGGCATGACGATCCTGCCGGGCCTGATCGACTGCCACGACCACATGGCCAATCATCGCTATTCGCTTGACCATCGCTGGCGACTCGACGAGCCGGCGAGCACGCGCCACCTGCGCACCGCCAAGGTGTTGCGCGACACGCTCGCCGCCGGCTACACGACGGTCCGCGACGCCGCCGGCCTCGATGTCGGCTTCCGGCGAGCGATCGAAGAAGGGCTGATCGACGGCCCGCGCCTTGTGCTGTCGCTGTCGATCGTATCGCCCTATGGCGGCATCGGCGACGCGGTCAGCCCGTCGGGCCTGGCGCTCGACGATTGCTGCTCGATTCCCGGCGATCCGCTGTTGCCGGAGAGCGTCGCCAACGGCCCCGACGAGGTGCGCCAAGTGGTGCGCAAGATGGTGCGGGCCGGCGCCGACGTCATCAAATGCGCGACGACCGGTGGCGCCAGTTCGCGGCCGGGCCACGGACCGCGCGATGCCGCCTTCAACCTCGACGAGATGCAGGCGCTTGTCGAAGAGGCGCAAGCGCTCGACCGCCGCGTCATGTGCCATGCGCTCGGCGGCCGCGGTCTCGACATCGCGATCGCCGCCGGCGTCAACTCGATCGAGCACGGCACCTACCTGAACGAGAACCCGCGCCACCTCGAACAGATGGCCGAGCGCGGCATCTTCTTCGTGCCGACGCTGCTGGTTTACGAATTCCACCGCAAGTCGCCGCAGCCGCACGTCAAGGAGCGCGCCCAGGCGCTCTACGAGCCGCATATTGCGAGCATCCGGCGGGCGCTCGATCTCGGCGTCAGGGTCGTCGCCGGCACCGACGCCGGCGGCCACGGCCACCCCGCCAATGCCGGCGAGTTGGCATGCCTGGTGCGCGCCGGCCTGACGCCGATGCAGGCCGTGCAGGCGGCGACCGGTTGGGCCGCCGAATGCCTCGGCCAACAGGACGAGATCGGCACGCTCGCGCCGGGCCGGCTGGCCGACCTCGCGGTCGTCCGCGGCGATCCCTTGGCGGACATCGCGCTGTTGTGCGATCCGGCCAACATCGCCCTCGTCGTCAAGGACGGCAAGATCGCCGCAGACCGGCTGGCGCCGACCAGCTGAGCGCGAAGCGGCGCGGCGGATTACTTCTTCGCCGCCAGCAGATCGCGCAGGCCGCGCAGCGCCAGTTCATAGCCGGCGACGCCGAACCCGGCGACGATGCCGTGGCTGACCGCGGCAGTCTGCGATGCCGGCCCGCGGCGGATCGGGTTCGAGATGTGGACTTCGATCGTCGGAAACCTGACCTGCGACAGCGCGGCGACCAGCGCCGGATAGCCTGAGCCGAACGCCGCCGGGTTGAAGATCGCGGCGTCGATGCCGCGGTCGTTGGCTTCATACAGCCGGTTGACGATCTCGCCTTCGATGTTGGAATGGAAAATTTCCACCTCGAGGCCGAGTTCGCTCGCATAGCTGCGGATGCGCTGATCGTATTCCGGCAATGTCATCGGCCCGAAAATTTCGGTCTGCACTTTTCCCCGCATGTTCATGCCGGCGCCGTGGACGACAAGAATTCGTGGCATCGATCGCTCCTCTCTTTTTTCGGTCACATACGCACGATTCGGCTCAGGCAGCGGCAGCGAAACCCTTCAAGACCTCGGCCTCGTACGCGAGGACCTTCTGCACGCTTGGACGCTGCTGCATGCGCGCGAAATGCGCCTGGCAATTCCGGTACTGCGCGAGGTCGAGCCTGAACTGCGTGGCGCGGCGAAAGCACCAGAAGAAATGCGCATCGACCGCCGTGAAATGGTCAAAGAACCAGTCGCGCCCGGCCAGCATCTCATCCGCAATCTGGAAGTTCTCATATAGCTGTTCGGCCGCCAGCCGGCGCACCGATTCCTCGGCGTCCGGCCTGTCGCAGACGCGCGGCGGCGCGTTGATGCGCGACAGGAACGGATGGATGCCCGAGGCGCACCATGCCAGCAGCGAGATCGCCCGTACCTCCTGCATCGGCTCGCTCGGCAACAATCGCGCCGCCGGAAAATTGCGCGAGATCCACAGCTGGATCGCGACATTTTCGGTCAGCGGCTGCCCGTCGACCAGCAGCGTCGGCACCTTGTGCTTGGGGTTGAGCCGCAGATAGTCAGGCGACCGGTTTTCGCCCTGACGGAAATTCAGCGGGCGCACTTCGAACGCCGCATCGGCCTCGGTCAATGTCACGTAGGGAACCAGCGCGCACGTGATCGGCGCGTAATAAAGGATCAGCGGCATCGACGACCTCCTGTCTTGCGACCGGCGAGATTTGCGAATTTTTTACCATCGTGCTAGAGAAACCGACGGGGTGGAGTAACGAATGCGGGGGCATGCGATGATGCCTTTCCGCCCGAGCCGGCGAGCGTTGCTCGCCGCGGCTCCCGGGTTGCTTGCGATGCCGCTGGGGGGCGGTGCCGCGGCGGCGGAAAGCGGCTTCGACGATTTTCTCGGGCAGATGGAGCGCGACGCCTATGCGCGCGGCATCCGGCCGGCCACGATCGCGATTGCTTTTCGGTACATTCAATACCTGCCGCAGGTGATTGAACTTGATCACCGACAGCCTGAGCACAAGATAACGTTTGCGGAGTATTTCGCTAAGGTCGTAACGGCCAAACGCCTTGACGAAGCGCGCCGTCATCTTGTCGACAACTGGGCGCTGCTCGACCAAGTGCGGCGTATATACGACGTGCAGCCGCGTTTCATCGTCGCGTTGTGGGGGGTCGAGAGCGATTTCGGCCAGATCATGGGCAATTACCCGGTGCCGGCGGCATTGGCGACGCTCGCCTATGACGGGCGCCGCGGCGCGCTGTTCCGCGCCGAGCTGATGAGTGCGCTAAAGATCCTCGACGACGGCGATGTCGGCCCCGCCGGCATGCTCGGGTCGTGGGCGGGGGCGATGGGGCAGTGCCAATTCATGCCCTCGACGTTCCTGCGCTACGCGGTCGATTTCGATCGCGAGGGCCGGCGCAACATCTGGACCGACCGGGCCGATGCGCTCGCCTCGATCGCCAATTATCTGTCGCATCTCGGCTGGCGCGGCAACGAGGATTGGGGCCGCCCCGTCACGGTGCCGAGCAATCTCGACCCGCGCTATGCCAATCTCGGCTACCGCTTGACCAGCGCACAGTGGGCCCGGCTCGGGCTGCGCCCGGCCGCCGGCGTATTCACCCGCCGCGACCCCTCGTCATCGCTGGTCTTGCCGGATGGCGTCGGCGGCGCAGGTTTTCTCGTCTACGACAATTTCCGCGCCATCAAACGCTGGAACGATTCGACCTATTTCGCCGCCGCGGTCGGCACGATCGCCGACAGTATTGCGCGCAGCTAGCGCCGGCGAGGCGTCGCGATGAGCCGCGTGGCGCAGGGGCGTCTGATTCTGGCCGCCGCGGCCGGTTTCCTGCTGGCGGGCTGCGCGGCAGGGCCGCAATATGGCGGCGGATACCGCCACTATGTGGTCGGGCAGCCGCATTACACGATCGCGCCCTACGCGGTCAACGGCGTCTGGTACTATCCCGCCGTCGATTATAATTACGACCGCACCGGCACCGCCTCGTGGTACGGCCCGGGCTTCGACCACCGGCCGACCGCCGACGGCGAGATCTACGACATGAACGACCTGACGGCGGCGCACAAGACCTTGCCGCTGCCCAGCGTCGTCGAGGTGACAAACCTGCAAAACGGCCGCGCGCTGACACTGCGGGTCAACGACCGCGGCCCGTTTATCGGCGACCGGCTCATCGACGTGTCGCGCCGCGCGGCGCAGTTGCTCGGCTTCGAGCGCACCGGCACGGCGCCGGTGCGGGTCCGCATTCTGAAAGAGCCGAGCATCGAGGTGGCCGAAGCGGCGATGCTCGGCGAGATGGGGCCCGTAGCCGTCGCCGACGCTCAGCAGGCGCAGCCGGTGCAGCTCGCCGCCGCAGCGCCGCCGCCGGTCGTAAGGCCGCCGGTCGAGATTGCCGCTGCCCCGCCGGCGCAACCGGCGCCGCTGCAACAGGTCACGCCGCCGCCGTTGCCGCAAGAGGCTGCGCCGCCGCCGCGGCGCGAATTTGCCGCAGCGCTGCCACGGCGCGAATTTGCCGCAACGCCGCCGCGGCGCGACTACTGGCCGTCGCTGATCGCGCCGGCCGAGGCCGCAACGCTTTACCCGCGCCGCCGGCCGCCGCGCCTGGCGCGGCGCGCTGCGTCGCCGCCGGCCGGTTTCCGCCGGATCTTCATCCAGGCCGGGGCGTTCTCGGTGCCGGGCAACGCCCGCTGGGTGCGGGCGCAAATCGCCCGCCTCGGCAGCACCGAGATCGTGCCTGGACGGAGCCACGGCGTCGCGCTCTACCAGGTGCGGCTCGGCCCGGTGCGCAGTGATGCCGAGGCGCTGCGGCTGCTCAGCGCGGTGCTTGATCGCGGCTTTGCCGGGGCGCGGCTGGTCGAGGAATAGCGATGGCCGGGAGGCGCCGACGCGCCCGATTCCGACAATGAGGGGCCGATGAGCGTGTCATGGTCGCAGATCGCCGCCGCCAGCGCAGCGCTGGTTGCAATATCGTTGTTGGCGCCGGGATCGCCCGCGGCCCGGCCCCGCGTCGCGCATGTCGCCGCGCCGCGCCCGACCACTGCGCCGGCGCCAATCCAGCCGACGATCGGCCCGGTCGATACCGAGGCGACGCACGCCTATATCGTCGAGGCCGACACCGGGCGCGTGCTGCTCGACAAGAACGGCGACCAGCGTATCCCGACCGCCTCCCTGTCGAAGATGATGACCGCCTATACCGTCTTCGACCTGTTGCGGCAGGGCAAGGCGAAGCTGACTGACCAACTGCCGGTCAGCGAGGCCGCCTGGCGCACCGCCGGGTCGAAGATGTTCGTGCCGCTCGGCGGGCGCGTGTCGATCGACGATCTTTTGCAGGGCATGATCGTGCAATCGGGCAATGATGCATGCGTTGTACTTGCCGAAGGTCTCGCCGGCAGTCAGCAGGCCTTTGTCGATCTAATGAACGATGAGGCCAAGAAGATCGGCCTGATCAACAGCCATTTTGCCGACGTCGACGGCCTGCCAACTCCCGACCACTACATGACGCCGCACGACATGGCGACGTTGGCGCTGCACCTGATCCGCGACTTCCCGCAATACTACCATTATTTTGCGGAGAAGGAGTTCACCTTCAATAATATCCGCCAGGGGAACCGCAATCCGTTGCTGTACAAGGACATCGGCGCCGACGGTCTGAAAACCGGCCATACTGAGGAATCCGGCTACAGTCTCGTCGCCTCGGTGCATCGCGGCGGCCGGCGCGTCATCCTCGTGCTGAACGGCATGCCGACGATGCAGGCGCGGGCGGAGGAAGGCGAACGGCTGGCCGATTGGGCATTCCGCGAGTACAACGATTATAAGCTGTTTGCGGCCGGCCAGACCGTCGCTGAGGCGCCGGTGTGGCTCGGCGTCGAGGACGAGGTGCCGCTGGCCGTGGAGAAGGATCTTGTCGTCACGCTGTCGCGCCCGGAGCGCCAGGACATGAAGGTGACGGTTGATTACACGGCGCCGGTATCGGCGCCGATCCGGGTCGGCGAAATGCTCGGCAAGGTCATTGTCACCGCGCCCGACGAGGTGGCTGTCGAGGCGCCGCTCTACGCCGCCGCCGCCGTGCCGCGGATGGGGCCGATGGGGCGGGCGGCGATGGTGGCGGCGCACCTGATATGGGGCAGCCGCAACTGAGCGCCCGCGGCCGCTTTATCACCGTCGAAGGCGGCGAGGGGGCGGGCAAATCGACCCAGGCGGCACTGCTTGTTGCCGCACTGGCGCGGACCCACATCGCCGCCGTCCAGACCCGCGAGCCGGGTGGTTCGCCGGGCGCCGAGACAATCCGTGAGCTGCTGCTGCAGGGCGCCGGCGAGCGCTGGGATGCGATCGGCGAGACGCTGCTGTTCTATGCGGCGCGGCGCGATCATGTCGCCGATCGGATCGGTCCGGCGCTTGCCGGCGGCACCTGGGTCGTGTGCGACCGCTTCGCCGATTCGACGATGGCCTATCAGGGGTACGGCCGCGGCCTGCCGCTCGCCGATCTGCGCGCGCTGCACCGCTTTGCGCTTGGCGATGTCGCGCCGGACCTGACCCTGATCCTCGATTTGCCGGTGGAGGAGGGGTTCGCGCGCGCCGCGCGCCGGCCGGGTGCGGCCGATCGCTTCGAGCGGCTCGACCGCGCCTTTCACGAGCGCATTCGCGCCGGATTTCTGGCGATCGCGGCGGCCGAGCCCGGCCGCTGCATCGTGGTCGATGCGACCCCTGACGCCGCTGCCGTGCACCGTGCCATCATCGCCGCCGTCGGCGCCCGCTTCGGCATCGGCTTTCCGTGATGAGCGACAGCGGCGACGGCAACGCGCCCTCGTCGGCGCCGGCGCCGCGCGCCAACCCCGATCTTTTCGGCCATGAGGCTGCGGAGCGCGAATTGAACCGGCTGCTCGCGGCCGGCCGCCTGCCGCATGCGCTGCTGATCTGCGGTCCGCGCGGCATCGGCAAAGCGACATTGGCGTTTCGCCTGGCCCGCTATGTGCTGGCACGCGCCGGCGAAACCGGAGGCGAGCCGGATCGGTTCGGGGCAGGGCAGGGGGGCCTGGCGATCCCGGCCGACAGCGGCACGTTCCGCCGCGTCGCCGCCGGTGGTCATGCCGACCTGTTGACCGTCGAGCGCGCCTGGGATCCGCGGCGGCGCCGCCTGCGCGGCGAGATCGTCGTCGACGACGCGCGCCAGATCGGCCAATTCCTGCGGTTGACGCCGGCCGAAGGCGGCTGGCGGGTCGTTGTCGTCGATGGCGCCGACGAGATGAACCGCAACGCCGCCAACGCGCTGCTGAAGGTGCTGGAAGAGCCGCCGAACCGCGCCTTGCTGCTGCTCGTCGCGCACAGTCCCGGCCGGCTGTTGCCGACGATCCGCTCACGCTGTCGTCGTCTCGCGTTGGCGCCGCTGAAGCCGGTCATGATCCGCCGGCTGCTCGCGCGCTATCGCGCCGATCTCGCCGAGCCGCAGGCCGAGGAGCTGGCGGCGCTGGCTGAAGGCAGCATCGGCCGCGCGCTCGAACTGGCTGCCGCCGGCGGCGTCGAGCTTTACCGTGCGGTGATGGCGTTGCTGTCGCGCGAGGAGGGTGTCGATCCGCTGGCCCTGCACGCCTTTGCCGACAAGCTTGCCCGCGCAGAGGCCGATGACGCCTATCGCGCGACGGCCGAACTGCTGGCGCAGATCCTGGCCGGTCTCGCCGTCGCCCGTGCCGGCGGCGGCATTGCGGCGGTGCCGCGGCTCGATCGCCTCGCCGGGCGCGCCCCGGCCGCACGCTGGGCCCGGTTGCGCACGGAGATCGAGGAGAATTTCGCGCGCACCGAGGGGCTCAACCTCGACCGCAAACAGGCGGTTCTCGGCGCTTTCTTTGCGATCGCTGCCGCGGCGGAGTAGAAGCGTCGCTGCCGTTGCTGGATCGCAGCGCCGTCCCGCCCCATATCTCTCGCGCAAAGAGAGGACCGATGCGCGCTGACCAGCCCTTTTTTGTCACGACCCCGATCTACTACGTCAACGACCGGCCGCATCTCGGGCATGCCTACCCGACCGTCGCTGCCGATGTCTTGGCGCGCTTCATGCGTTTGGACGGCAGCCGCGTCAAATTCCTGACCGGCACCGACGAGCACGGCCAGAAGGTCGAGCGTTCGGCGCAGACGCTCGGGCTGACGCCGCAGCAATTCACCGACGATGTGTCCGCCATGTTCCGCAACATGGGCCGGCTGCTCGACATCAGCAACGACGATTACATCCGCACGACCGAACAGCGCCACATCCGCGGCGTAGAGGCGCTGTGGCGCGAACTCGAAAAGCGCGGCGAAATCTATCTCGGCCGCTTCGCCGGCTGGTATTGCGTGCGCGACGAAGCCTTCTACGACGAGAGCGAACTGATCGCCGGCGCGAACGGCGGGCGGTTGGCGCCGACCGGCGCCGAGGTCGAGTGGCTGGAGGAGGAGAACTACTTCTTTCGCCTGTCCGCCTGGCAGGATCGGCTGCTCGCCTGGTACGATGCCAATCCGGATTGCGTCGCCCCGAAGAGCCGCCGCAACGAGGTGATCAGCTTCGTCCGCTCCGGTCTGAAGGACCTGTCGGTTTCGCGCACCAGTTTCAGCTGGGGCGTCCCGGTGCCGGGCGATCCGCGACACGTCATTTACGTCTGGCTCGACGCGCTGGCAAATTACATCACGGCGCTCGGCTATCCAGACATGAATGGAGATTATTCAACGTTTTGGCCGGCTAATGTTCATGTTGTTGGTAAGGACATCCTGCGCTTTCACGCGGTCTACTGGCCGGCCTTTCTGATGGCTGCGGGCCTTGAACCGCCGCGCCGCGTTTTCGCGCATGGCTGGTGGACGATCGAAGGGCAGAAGATGTCGAAGTCGCTCGGCAACGGCATCCCGCCCGATGCGCTCGTCGGCCGCTACGGCGTCGATCCGGCGCGCTATTTCCTATTGCGCGAATTGCCGTTCGGCAATGACGGCGACTTTTCGCACCGCGCTGTCGTCGGTCGCATCAACAGCGATCTTGCCAACGGCATCGGCAATCTGGCGCAGCGCGTGCTCGTGCTGATCCAGCGCAACTGCGACGGCGTCGTGCCCGAGCCGGCGGCGGTTGCCGCGGCGGACGGGGCGCTGCTTGCCGCGGCGCGCTCGCTGCTGCCGCAGCTGCGGCAGCATATCGCCGAGCAGGCATTTCATCTCGCGCTGGAGGCGATCTGGCGGCTCATCGCCGAGGCCGACCGCCACATCAACGACGAGGCGCCATGGGAACTGCGCCGCAGCGACCCGCCGCGCATGCGAACCGTGCTCTACACGCTGGCCGAGACGTTGCGCCATCTCGCGACCCTGCTGCAGCCGTTCATGCCCGGCTCGGCTGCAAAACTGCTCGACCAGCTCGCGGTGCCGCACAGTGCGCGACGTTTTGCCGACCTTGCGACGCCGCTCGCGCCGGGCCTCGCGCTGCCGCCGCCTGCCGGCATCTTCCCGCGTTTTGTCGAGGCGGCGGACGCCGCGGGTTCGTAGAGTGATGCTCGTCGACAGCCACTGCCATCTTGATTTTCCGGATCTCGCGGCCGAGCGCGATCAGGTCGTCGCGCGGGCGCATGCCGCCGGGGTCGGCACGATGCTGACGATCGCAACTCGCCTCGACCAGTTCGCGGGCGTCCTGGCGATCGCGGAGGCTTATGGCGATATCTGGTGCTCGGTCGGCGCGCACCCGCACGAGGCCGCCGATCACGTCGCGACGACGGCGGCCGAGATCGCTTCTCTCGCAAGCCATCCGCGCGTCGTCGGCATCGGCGAGACCGGCCTCGATTTTCATTACGATCTGAGCCCGCGCGCCGCGCAGGAACGGGTCTTCCGCGCCCATATCGCCGCCGCGCACGCGACCGGCCTGCCGCTCATCATCCATGCGCGCGAGGCGGATGCCGACATCGCGCGCATTCTGCGCGACGAGGCGCCGCCGCCCGGCGTCATGCATTGCTTTTCGAGCGGCCGGGCACTCGCCGAGGTGGCGCTCGAATTGGGCTTCTTCATCTCGATTTCCGGCATCGTGACGTTCAAGAACGCCGAGGATCTGCGCGCGATTGTGCGTGATATGCCGCTCGACCGGCTGCTGGTCGAGACCGATGCGCCGTACCTGGCGCCGGTGCCCTATCGCGGCAAGCGCAACGAGCCGGCCCATGTCGCGGCAACGGCCGCCGCCGTCGCGGCGCTGAAAGGCATCGCGACGGAGGAACTCGCCGCCGCCACGACCGCCAATTTTTTCCGCCTGTTCACCAAGGCGCAGCCGCCCGCGGTCGCCGCCGCATGAGGGTGACCGTGCTCGGCTGCGGCGCGTCATGGGGCGTGCCGGCGATCGGCCCGGATTGGGGCCGCTGCGATCCAGCCGACCCGCGCAACCGTCGCCGCCGCGGCTCGCTGCTGATCGAAAGCCGCGGCAAGACGCTGCTGATCGATACGTCGCCCGATCTGCGCGAGCAGCTGCTCGACGCCGGCGCCTGCCGCATCGACGCCGTGCTGCTGACCCATGCGCATGCCGATCATCTTCATGGTATAGATGACCTTCGCAAGGTTAACCAATTGATGGGGCAAGCGATCCCATTTTTCACGACGGCTGCAGCACTGATCGAGGCGACGCAGCGCTTCGGTTACGCTTTCGCCCCAGCGGTGCCGGGCATGCCACTGTATCGCCCGGCGCTGATCCCGCAGGCTGTTGCCGGGCCGTTCCGCGCGGCCGGGCTGCCGGTCGTGCCGTTCGAGCAGGACCACGGCCACAGTACGACGCTCGGCTTCCGCATCGGCCCCGTCGCATATTCAACCGACGTGACAAGATTGGACGCTAACGCATTTAAAATACTTGAAGGTATAGAGTTGTGGGTGGTCGATTGTCTGCGTCGTGAGCCGCACCCGACACACAGCCATCTGGCAAAGACGCTGGCCTGGATCGAACGCGCCGCGCCGCGCCGCGCCGTACTCGTGCATATGGACCAGAGTCTCGATTATTGCGAACTGGCGGCCGAATTGCCGGCCGGGGTCGAACCCGGCCGCGACGGGCTGGTCATCGAGTTGCCCGACCCGTGACGCTCCGTCCGGCCCGTACGGAGGACCGCGGCGCAATCGAACAGGTCGTGAATGGCGCCTACGCGGTCTACATCCCGCGGATCGGCAAGCCGCCCGGACCGATGCTTGACGATTATGCGCAATTGATCGCAGCCGGCGCAGTCAGCGTGCTCGAAGAACCGGCGGGCACGGTCGCCGCCATCGTCGTGCTTTCGCCCAAGCCCGACCACCTGCTGCTCGACAACATCGCCGTGCGGCCGGAACGCCAAGGCCGCGGCCTCGGCCGACGGCTGATCGAATTTGCCGAAGCCGAGGCGCGCCGGCGTGGCTTCGCCGAATTGCGCCTCTATACGCACGAGAAAATGGTCGAAAACATCGCGATTTACCGACGGCTGGGTTTTGTCGAGACCGGTCGCGCCGAAGAGGCCGGCTACGACCGCGTGTTTATGCGGAAGCCATTGGTCTGAGGCATATTTTCCATAATATATATTATGCGACAATTGGCCTGCGCATGCTTGAACCGGCTGCACAAATCGGTTGCCAGTGCGCAGGGCAGCGCCGACGATGCCTTCTCAGTCGATCGGCAGCGAGGCGGCAGCACATGGCGGATCAACAGGCGATACCCAACGGATACCCGGGCTTTTCCGGCCGCATCGGCCGCACCCGCGAGGATTCCGAGCCGCACTGGACACCGCCGCTGCGCGCTCGGCCCGGCTCGCCCAACATCGTCATCGTCTTTATGGACGACATGGGCTGGGCCGATGTCGGCTGCTACGGCTCGGAGATCGCGACGCCGAATATCGATGCGCTGGCCGGGCGCGGCATCCGCTTCAACCACTACACGACGCACCCGATCTGCTCGCCGGCGCGCGCCGCGCTGCTGACGGGCCGCAACGCGCATTCTGTCGCGACCGGCTGGCTTGCCAACAACAACCCCGGTTTTCCCGGTTATTTCGGCGACATTCCGTTGGACGCGCCGACGATCGCCGAGACCTTGCGCGCAGCCGGCTACGCGACGGTCGCGGTCGGCAAATGGCACAATTCGACAAACGGCGCCGCACCCAACCCGACCTGGCCGACCCATCGCGGCTTCGACCGCTTCTACGGCTTCCTCGAAGGCGAGACGAGCTACTTCTTTCCGGCCCGCATCGTCTACAACAACATCGTCGCGCCGATCGACGAATATCCGTCGGGCTATTATGCGACCGACGACTGGATGGACAAGGCGATCGGCTTTCTGACCGAGATCCGCAACCAGAACCCCGCGCAGCCGTTCTTCCTCTACGTCGCGAACAACGCGGTGCACGGGCCCTTGCAGGCGAAGGAGGCCGATCTCGCCAAATACCGCGGCCGTTACGGAGCCGGCTGGGACGAGATGCGCGCGGCGCGGCTGGAGCGGCAACTCGCGCTCGGCATCGTGCCGCGGGGCACGCAACTCTCCGATCGCGACCCGCTCGTGCCGGCCTGGGACGATGTGCCGGCCGAACACCGGGCGCTGTTTGCCCGCCACATGGAAACCTATGCAGCGATGCTCGACTGCGCCGACCAGAATTTCGGCCGCCTCGTAGCGTTCCTCGAGCGCCTCGGCGAACTCGACAACACGATCATCGTTTTTTCGTCTGACAACGGCGGCACGAATTCTGCGGGGCCCGGCGGCAACATCCATTTCAACCGCCGTTTCGCCGGGCTGCCCGCCCTGCCGACCGCGACCGATGTCGAGCGCCAGGCGTGGATCGGCAGCGGCCGCGCTTCGGCGGTCTATCCGATGGGCTGGGCGCAGGTTTCAAACGCACCCTTCCCTTCCTACAAAACCTATACCGGCGGCGGCGGGCGGCGCGTCAGCTGCATCATTTCCTGGCCCGGCCAGTTCACCGACATCGGCGCGATCCGCCCGCAATTCGCGCATGTCATCGACGTGATGCCAACGCTGCTCGACCTCGCCGCCGTTGAGCCGCTCCAGGTGTCGCATGGCCGCGAGGCAAAGCCGATGCAGGGCAAGAGCCTGGCGCCGGTATTGCGGAACGCCGCGCAGCCGGCGCCGCGCAGCGAGCAGTATTACGAATGCTGGGCCAACCGCGCCTACTATCGCGACGGCTGGGTCGCCGTGTCGCTGCAAAAGCGCGGCGAGGCGATCGATTTCGACAACTGGACCCTGCATGCCCACTCGGAAGACTTTTCCGAAAGCATCGACCTGCGCCGCCAGCACCCGGAGAAACTTAAGGAATTGGTTGAAGCTTTCGATCTAACGGCGTGGGAAAATATGGTTTACCCGCTCGATAACCGCACGCCGACGCAGAAATTCAACGAATTGCCGCCGCATCAGCGGCCGCCGGCAGGCGGAAGGCGGCGCTTTCTGCCGGGATCGCAGACCGTGCATCGCGGCGTCGTGACGCCGCTCCTCGCCGACCGCAATTTCACGATCGCGGCGCATATCCGCCACGGCGAGCGCGACGCAGGCATCTTGTTCGCGGTCGGCGACGTGACGGGCGGCCTCGTCGTTTATATCGAGGGCGGTCGGCTGCGCCTCAGCTATAACGGTTTCGGCGAGTTCCGCACGCTCGAAGGCCCACCGGTCGAAGCCGGCGAACTTACGGCGGCGCTCGAATACGAGGCATTGGGAAAGCGGCGCGGCCGTGGTCGTCTCACCCTCGGTCAGCGCAGCGGCGGTTGGGGCGACCTCTCGCCGACTTTGATGAACGGCATGCACGAGGGCCTCGATATCGGCCTCGACCGCCGCGCTCCGGTCGATTGGGACCTCTACGAGCGGCACGGCGTCTTCCGCTATTCCGGCACGATCGACGAGGTCGTCATCGAGTCCGGCGCGTTCGCGCCCGATTCCCCATACGGCAAGGCCTGAGGCAGCGCGATGGACCTGCCGCCGGGTCTCCGCCTCAGCTTCGAAAACAACCCTTCGTGGGACGACCGGGAGTTTGTCGACGAGTCCTTGGGGCGCTACAACGAACAGTTCCTCGAGGATTCGCGCTGGTCTTATTTCGCCGTTTTTGTACGCGCCGCGGATTGGGCGATCCACGCCGGGCTGGTCGGCAGTTGCTATGCCGGCTGGCTCCACATCAACCTGCTGTGGGTCACCGAGTCGTTGCGCCGCACCGGCATCGGCACAGGCTTGATGGCCGAGGCCGAGCGCCACGGCCGGGCATTCGGCTGCCACTCCGCCTGGGTCGATACGTTCACGTTCCAAGGCCCGGATTTCTACCCGCGGCTCGGCTATCGGGAATTCTCGCGCCTCGAGATGCCGCCGGGCCACGCGCGCCTCTTCTTCCAGAAACAGTTGACATGAACGAGCGTCCGATCGGCCGGCTGGCGGCGATCATGGCGCGGCTGCGCGACCCCGAGCGCGGCTGTCCGTGGGACCGGGAGCAGAATTTCGCGACGATCGCGCCCTACACGATCGAGGAAGCCTACGAAGTCGCCGACGCGATCGAGCGCGGTGACATCGCGGCCTTGAAGGATGAACTGGGCGACCTGTTGTTTCAGGTCGTCTTTCACGCCCGCATGGCCGAGGAAGCCGGCCATTTCGTGTTCGACGATGTCGTCGCTGCAATCAGCGACAAGATGGTGCGGCGGCATCCGCACGTCTTCGGCGATGCCGCGATCGCTTCGGCGGCCGCGCAAGCCGAGGCTTGGGAAGCGCACAAGGCAAAGGAGCGCGCCGAAAAAGGCGAGGCGGCGAGCGTCATCGACGGCGTCGCACTGGCCCTCCCCGCCCTGCTGCGCGCCGCCAAGATCTCGCAGCGCGCCGCCCGCATCGGCTTTGACTGGCCCGACGCCGACGGCGTGATCGAAAAGATTGAAGAGGAACTCGACGAGATCGATGACGCGATCGATGACGGTCGCAGCCGCGAGGCCGTTGACGAGGAAGTCGGCGATCTGTTGTTCGCCTGCGCCAACCTCGCTCGCAAGCTCGATATCGAGCCGGAAACGGCGCTGCGCCGCGCCACCGCCAAATTCGAGCGCCGCTTCCGCCAAATCGAGGCCTTGGCGCGAGAGCGCGGCATCGGCCGCGACCTTGCCGCGCTCGAAGAATTATGGCACGAGGTAAAGACGGCCGAAAAATCACCGCAGTGAAGCCGCGAAGAACACGGCGATTTCCGGCACGGTCGGGGCGAGGGCGCACAGGCCGGCCGGCCCGACGGCGTAGTGCGCCGTCAATGCAGCCGCTGGCGGTGCCGCAGGCGGCCGAGATCGGCCTCCGAAAGGCGTACCGAGAGGTGCGCCGCCTCGCTGTCGTCACGCCGGCCCAGCACCTCGCCATGCGCGTAGATCCACGCCAGCGTCTTGCCGTCCGACAACGGCACGTCGAGCCGCACGGCGCGGGCGCCGTCTTCGAACCGGTGATCGAGCAGCCGCAACAACCCCTCGCACCCCTCGCCCGTCGCCGCCGACAACGCGACGGTCAGCAAATTGCGCTGCGCCTGGTTCATCAGGCTGGCGCGTTCGGACGGCTCCAGCAGATCGACCTTGTTCAAGACTTCGACCATGCCGTCCTCGGCCGGCTCGCCAAGGCCCAAATCGCCGAGCACGGTCAGAACATCGGCTTTTTGTGCCGCGCTGTCCGGGTGATGCGCGTCGCGCACATGCACGACGATGTCGGCCTCGGTCACCTCTTCGAGCGTCGCGCGGAAGGCCGCGACGAGATGCGTCGGCAGATCGGAGATGAAACCCACCGTGTCGGACAGGATCGCCTGCCGGCCGGACGGCATGTCGAGCCGGCGCATCGTCGGGTCGAGCGTCGCGAACAGCATGTCCTCGGCGCCGACCGACGCGCGGGTCAGCCGGTTGAACAGCGTCGATTTGCCGGCGTTCGTATAGCCGACCAGCGCGACAACCGGATAGGGCACGCGACGACGCGCCTCGCGGTGCAGCCCGCGCGTGCGCTTTACCTCGTCGAGTTCCTTGCGCAGCCGCGCGATCCGCTCGCCGATCAGCCGTCGGTCGATCTCGAGCTGGCTCTCGCCCGGGCCGCCGAGGAAGCCGAAGCCGCCGCGCTGGCGCTCCAGATGCGTCCATGACCGCACGAGCCGCGAGCGCTGATACGACAAGGCTGCCAGTTCGACCTGCAGCCGCCCCTCATGGGTGCGGGCGCGGGCGCCGAAGATTTCGAGGATGAGGCCGGTGCGGTCGATGACCTTGGCTTGCCAGCTGCGCTCGAGGTTGCGCTGCTGCACTGGCGACAACGGCGCATCGACGACGACGAGGCCGATTTCATTGTCGGCGATGACGCCGCGCAATTTTTCGACCGTGCCGCGGCCGAACAGCATCGCCGGCGCCGGCCGCGCCAGCCGCACGATCTCGGCGCGCACGACCTCGCGGTCGATCGCCCGTGCCAGTCCGACCGACTCGGCAAGACGCGCTTCGAGCGAGCGCGGCACCGGCTCGCCGTCGCGGCGGCCGGACGCGCTCCTGATTGCAGGGTGAACGACCAGCGCGCGGCTGGTCGGCGCGTCGGCGCCAGCTGCGCCGCGGCTCAGAGTTCGCCGCCCTCCTTGCCCTCGAACAGCTGGATCGGCTGCGCCGGCATCACCGTCGAGATCGCGTGTTTGTAGACCAGCTGCGAGTGGGCGTCGCGCCGCAGCAGCACGCAGAAATTGTCGAACCAAGTGATAATTCCCTGCAATTTGACGCCGTTGACGAGAAACACCGTAACCGGCGTCTTGTTCTTGCGAACGTGGTTTAAAAACACGTCTTGAACATTCTGATTTTTCTCGGTTGACATGGGTAGTCTCCCATCGTTTTTGGAGCCGGAGGACAGGCTCGGGCGGGGTCGCAGGTTTCGGGCTATGCGTGCCCTACGAAGATGGGCGCGCGGGATTGAAGCGCAACCCCTGCAAGGCACGAAACAGGCTCGCGTCGTCCGCGAATGATAGGTGCGGCGCGCAGCGCGCAGACAACTCGACGCCGCCGTCGCCGAGCAATACCGCGATACAGCCGCTGTTGCGGGCGCACTCCATGTCGATGTCGGTGTCGCCGACGAACCAGACCTCTTCGCCGGCCGCGATCCCGCTCGGCGCCAGCGCAAGGTGCACCGGTTCGCAAGCCGGTTTGTCAGCGGTCGCGTCGCCGGCGCCGACGATGCTGCCAAACAGCGCCGACCAACCCAGGCGCGTGACTTCGCGCCGCAGCAATTCACCGGTTTTGTTGCTGACGATGCCGAGATAGACGCCCTGCCCCGCCAGGTGGCGCAGCAGCGCGTCACGGCCAGGCAGCGCCTGCAGCCGATCGAGATGGATCGTCCGGAAATGTTCGAGGTAGATGTCGCGCGCCTCTTCCCAGCGCGCCCCGAAATGCAGCGGGAACGCCTCGCGCAGGCTCAGCCGCACCCTCGCCTGGGTCTCCGCCAGCGACCATTCCGGCCGCGCCATCGCGCGCAACAGGAAATTCAGTGCTTCGTGGATCGTCGCCCAGCTGTCGACGAGGGTGTTGTCCCAGTCGAACAGGATCGCCCGCGGCGCAACGCCGGCGGAACGGCCGGTCGGCGGCGCGTTCATCGGCCGCCGAGATGCGCCAGATAGGCAGCGCGCAGCTTCTGCGTCAGCAAGCCGGGGTGGCCGTTACCTACCGGCGCTTCGTCGATGCGCACGACCGGCAAGACGTCGCAAGTCGTGCTGGTCAGAAACGCTTCGCGCGCCGCTTTCGCCTCGGCGATCGTGAACGGCCGCTCGTCAAACCGGCACCCTTCTCGCTCGATGACTTCGATCAGCGCCATGCGGGTGACGCCGTTCAGGATCGCATGGTCGGCCGGATGCGTCACGATGGCGCCATCGGCGGTGACGATCCAGGCGTTCGTCGAGGCACCTTCGGTGATCCGGCCGGCGGCGTCGACCTGCCAGGCTTCGAACGCGCCGGCCTCGCGCGCCTGCTGCTTGCCGAGCACATTGGGCAACAGCGCAACCGATTTGATGTCGCAGCGCCGCCAGCGGATATCGGCGATCGTGACGACGGCGACGCCCTCTTCGGCAAGGCGCGGGTCGGGCGGTCGCGCGCGCCGCGCGGTGACGACCAGGGTCGGTCGCGCCGCTTTCGGGAAGGCGTGGTCGCGCGGCGCCGTACCGCGCGTCACTTGCAGATAGACGCTGCCGCGCGCGACCCGGTTGCGTCGGACGATTTCGCGCAGCACGATTTTCAGCGCTGCATCGGCGAGCGGCGGCGCGATGCGCAATTCGCCGAGCGAGCGATGCAGCCGCTCGAGGTGCCGCGCCTCGTCGACGAGCGCCACGCCGCGCACGGCGATGACCTCATAGGCACCGTCGGCAAATTGAAAGCCGCGGTCTTCGACATGCACTGCGGCGCTCGCGAGCGGCAGGTATCGGCCGTCGACATAGGCGATCTGCGGCATGGCTCACGTACCGACCTTGAGCTGCCGTTCGTTGCCGAACACGCCCAGCGATTTGAGTTTTCGATGCAGGGCCGAGCGCTCCATGCCGACGAATGAGGCGGTGCGCGAAATGTTGCCACCGAACCGCGTCACCTGCGCCAGCAGGTATTCGCGCTCGAACACTTCGCGCGCGTCGCGCAATGGCAATGTCATGATTTCGCTGCCTTTGTCCCATTTGACGACTGATGGCGCGATCGCCGTGATCTCGTTGGGCAGCATGTCGGCGCGCACCGGCTCGCTCGCATCGCCCGGCGCCATGATCAGCAGCCAGTCTATGACGTTGCGCAGCTGCCGAACGTTGCCGGGCCAGGTATAGGCCTGCAGGGCGGCCATCGCGTCCTCGCCGAATTCGCGCGTCTCGATACGCGCCGCGTCGGCGCCCCGCGCCATGAAATGGCGGGCGAGAATCGGGATGTCTTCGCGCCGTTCGCGCAGCGGCGGCACGCGGATCGGCACGACATTGAGGCGGTAGAACAAATCCTCGCGGAACCGGCCGCCGGCGATCTCGGCCGCCAGGTCGCGGTTCGTCGAGGCAACGACGCGGACATCGACCTCGACGCGGCGCGACCCGCCGACTCGCTCGAAGGTCTGCTCCTGCAACGCGCGCACGATCTTGCCCTGGGTCTCCAGCGGCATGTCGGCCACCTCGTCGAGAAACAGCGTGCCGCCGTGCGCCCGCTCGAATGTGCCGATCTTGCGCGGCGTGCCGTCGCCGTTGGCCTCGCATCCGAACAGCTCGATCTCCAGCCGATCGGGGCGCATCGTCGCGCAATTGACCGCGACGAACGGGCCCTCGGCACGGCGCGAGCGGGCATGCAGCAGGCGCCCGACCACCTCCTTGCCGGCGCCGGGCGCGCCGGTGATCATGACGCGGCTGCCGGTCGGCGCAACGCGCTCGATCTGCTGGCGCAACTGGTTGATCGCCGGTGAGGCGCCGACCAGGTCGAGGTCGCCGCCGGCGCGCAATTTCAGCTCGGCGTTCTCGCGGCGCAGCTGGGCGGCCTCGATCGCGCGCGCGACGACGAGCAGCAGGCGGTCGGCCTTGAACGGCTTTTCGATGAAGTCGTAGGCGCCGATCTTGATCGCCTCGACCGCGGTCTCGATCGTGCCGTGGCCGCTGATCATGACAACGGGAACCGACGGCATCTCGGCGCGCATCCGACGCAGGATCTCAATACCGTCGAGTTCGCTGCCCTGCAGCCAGATGTCGAGGATGACGAGCGTCGGCTGGCGCGCGTGGATCGCCGCCAATGTCGCATCGCTGTCGGCGGCGTCGCGCGTCGCATAGCCCTCGTCGCGCAACACCCCCCCGATCAGCAGGCGGATGTCGGCTTCGTCGTCGACGATCAGGATGTCATGCGCCATGGCCGACCGAACTCAGCTCCGCGGGCAATTCCGGGGGAATCTGGCGGGGTGCGGGCTGCGCATCGGCGGTGAAGATCAGCCGCACGACGGCGCCGCCACCGGCTCGGTCCGCCAATACCAACTCGCCATGGTGATCTTCCATGATCTTCTTGACGATGGCGAGGCCCAAGCCGGTGCCCTTCGAGCGGGTCGTCACGTAGGGTTCTGTCAGGCGCTCGCGGCCCTGCTGCGGCAGGCCCTTGCCGTTGTCCTCGACCGCCACGGCAAGGCGCCCCTCGGCCTCGAGTGTGACGGTGATCCGTCCGGCGGGGTTGGGGCCGCTTTCGACGAGTCGCGCCTCGATCGCCTCGACACCGTTCTTGATGATGTTGATCAAGGCCTGCCCGACCAGGCGAGCGTCGCAGTTCAGCAACACCGGACGAGACGGGATCTGCACCGCGAACTGGATCGTCGGGTGCGCTGTGCGCTCGAGGAATGCCGCCTGCTGGACGATCGCCGCCAAATCTTCCGGTTTCAGCACCGGCGCCGGCATGCGGGCGAACGCGGAAAACTCATCGACCATTCGCCCGATATCCTCGACATGCCGCACGATCGTATCGGTGCAGATGCGGAATGTCTCCGGGTCCTTCTTGATCTCCTTCAGGTATCTGCGCCGCAGCCGTTCGGCCGACAGCTGGATCGGGGTCAGCGGGTTCTTGATCTCGTGAGCGATGCGGCGGGCGATGTCGGCCCAGGCGGCCTTGCGCTGCGCCGACAAGAGTTCGGTGATGTCGTCGAAGGTCACGACGTAGCCGCGGATCTCGCGGTCGTCGTGTTCGGCGGCGATGCGCACAAGCAGCGTGCGGGTGCTGTTGCCGCCGGCGATTGCGACCTGCGCCTGGGCGAGGCGATCGGGACGCCGCGCCACCTCTTCGAGCAAGGTGGCCATCTCCGGCACGACATCGGCCAGATCTTCGCCGATTAGAGCGTCGAGATCGACGCCGAGCAGCGCCGAGGCGGTGCGGTTCGGCAGATGAACGCGGCCGCCGCGATCGAGGCCGATGACGCCGGCCGACACCCCGGTCAGCACCGTTTCGGTAAAGCGGCGGCGCTCGTCAAGCTTGCGATTGGCCTCGATCAGCTCGGCCTGCTGCGTCTGGATCTGGTTGGTCATGCGATTGAAGGCGCGGCTCAGCGAGGCCAACTCGTCGTCGCGCTCGCCCTCCGGCACGCGCGCCGACAAATCGCCGGCGCGCACCCGCTCGGCGGCGCCGACAAGGCGGCTGATCGGGTCGCCGAATTGCGCGGCAAAATGGATGCCGGTCGAGATCGCCGCGGCGAGGAACAGGATCGCTACCAGGATGTAGACCATCGCAAAAGTGATCTGAAACCCGGAGCGCTGGCCTTCGAGCTGCTGGTACTGCGCCGCCACGAGATGCGTCTGGTCGCGATGCGCCAGTACCCGCGCTTCGATAAAGCGCCCGACGTAAAGATAGAGCCCGGGGAACTGATCGAGCTGAACCAGCGCGCGCACCCGCTCTTCCTTGTCGTCGGTCATCACGACGACCTCGCCCTCGGCGGCGCGCTGCAGGGCGCTCTTCGGAATATCCTCAAAACCGAGGGCAAAGACGAGGCCCGTCGACGCGATCATCTTGCCGCTGCTGTTCACGACGGCGGCCTCGGTCAACCCGCGCATCGCCGCCTGTGCCGTCAACGCCGGCGCGAGCAACTGCGGGTTCATCTGCAAGGTCGGCGCATAACGGTCGAGATCGCTGGCCATGCCCAGCGCGTCACCACGGATCGCCTGCTGATGTTCCTTGACGTAGGCGTCGGCGACTGCGACCGATTCGGTGATCGCGGTCCGCACCTTGTCGCTGAACCACGCTTCAATGCCGAAGCTGAAAAACATGAACGAAAACACCGCGACGACGATCGTCGGCAGGATCGCAATGAGGCTGAACAGGCCGACCAGCCGCACCTGCAGGCGCGAGCCGGCAAGGCCCCGCCGCCGCTCCGCCCACACGTCGAAAAAGCGCTTCGCGACGACGGCCGCCAACGCCAGCAGCAGCACGAGATCGAGATTAAGCAGCGTCAGAACCGTGTTGGTGCCGTGGCGGCCGTGTCCAAACGGCATGGCGCCGGTCAGCGCCAGATAGGTCGCCAAGCCCGAGCCGGCCGCCGCAACGGCGAGCGCGATCGCGATTTGCCGCCACACGGACATCCCGCCGGCCCAATTGCGGACCCGTCGCGCGAGACTCATTCGATCCTTGACCCCCGCCGCCGAGACACGCGGCGGCACCGTGCAGCCGGCGGGAGCCGGCGGCCCGCCGCGACTCGCACGCTCAGCGAGCCGCGCCGGAAGAATTCATTTTAGGCCGCGGACGACCGGGATGTCCAATTCGCGGATCTTTTTGCGCAGCGTATTGCGGTTGAGGCCGAGCAGGTGTGCGGCCCGGATCTGGTTGCCTCGGGTCGCGCCGAGCGTTGCGACGATCAGCGGCCGCTCGATCTCGCGCAGTACCCGGTCGTAAAGGCCGGCCGCCGGCAGCGCCCCGCGATGCGCCGCGAAATAGCCGGTGATATGGCGTTCAACGGCCGCCGCCAGCCCCTCGCCCGCGGCGGCCGATACCGCAGCCACCGGCGCGGTCGGCGCGGCGTCGGCCAGTTCGGCTTCGACGACATCGAGGCCGATCGTCTCCTGCGAGTAGAGCGCCGCCAGGCGGCGGACGAGATTTTCCAGTTCGCGCACATTGCCCGGCCAGCGGTAGCGGCACAGCCGCTCCATCGCCGCTTCGTCGAGCGTCTTCAACGGCAGCCCCTCGCGCGCCGCCAATGACGCGAAATGGCGCACCAGCGCCGGAATGTCGGCGGCACGCTCGCGCAGCGGCGGCAGCCGGATCGGGGCGACGTTGAGGCGGTAGAACAGGTCCTCGCGAAACAGGCCCTGGCGGATCAGCTGCGGCAGGTCGCGGTGCGTCGCGGCGATGATGCGGACATCGACGCGGATCGGCGCGCGGCCGCCGACGGCCATGTATTCGCCCTCCTGCAGGACGCGCAGCAGGCGCGTCTGCGCTTCCGGCGGCATGTCGCCGATTTCGTCGAGGAACAGCGTGCCGCCCTTTGCCTGCTCGAAGCGGCCGATGCCGCGCGCGGTCGCGCCGGTAAAGGCGCCCTTTTCATGGCCGAACAGCTCGCTTTCGATCAGTTCGCGCGGGATCGCGGCCATGTTGATCGCGACGAAGGGTCGTGCCCGGCGCTTGCCGAAATCGTGCAGCGCGCGCGCCACCAGCTCCTTGCCGGTGCCGCTCTCGCCGGTGATCATGACCGTCAAGTCGGTCCCCATCAGCCGCGCAATCGCCCGATAGATCTCCTGCATCGCCGGCGAGCGGCCGATCAACGGCAGCTGCTCTTCAACCTCGTCCGGCGCCGCCGGCGCCGCCGCAGCCGGCGCGCTGAGCGCCCGCTCGACGACGCTGACCAACTCGCGCAGATCGAACGGTTTTGGCAGGTATTCAAAGGCGCCGCGCTCGGCCGCCTTGACCGCGGTCAGCAGCGTGCTCTGCGCGCTCATGACGATAACCCGCAGATCGGGCCGCGCACGCTTGATGCGCGGGATCAGGTCGAGGCCGTTTTCATCCGGCATGATGACGTCGGTAATGACGAGATCGCCCTCGCCTCCCGCGACCCAACGCCACAGCGTCGCCGCGTTGCCTGTCATTCGCACATCGTGTCCGAGCCGACCGAGCGCCTGGTTCAGCACCATGCGGATCGCCCGGTCGTCGTCAGCCACCAGTATCGTCGCGCCCATCGCCGTCACCGTGTTACGCGACCCCCGCCGGCGTGCCGCCCTCCGGCGTAAAGATCGGCAGAAACACCCGGAACGCGGTACGCCGGGGCTGGCTGTCGAACTCGATCACGCCGCCATGGTCGCCGATCGCCTTTGCCACGAGTGCAAGACCAAGGCCAGTTCCGTGCCGCTTGGTTGTGACGAACGGGTCGAACAGGTGCGGCTTCAGATCGTCGGGGATGCCGCCGCCGTTATCCGCGACCGCGACCATCAGCGGCAAATGGCGGCGCTGCTCGCTGCCCGGGGCCGCCAGACGCAGCCCGTGGCGATAGGCGGTCGTCAGCACGATCTGGCCGCCCGCCTCCGGCACTGCCTCGGCGGCGTTTTTGACGAGATTGAGAAAAACCTGCAGCAACAGGTCGCGGTCGCCGTACACCGGTGGCAGCGACGGGTCGTATTCCTCGGCAAAGGCGACATGCCGGGCAAAGCCCGATTGCGCGATCTTGCGCACGCGGTCGAGCACCTCGTGGATGTTGACCGCCTCGCGGCTGATCGCGGCATGGTCGGAAAACATGTCCATGCGATCGACCAGCGCGACGATGCGGTCGGTCTCCTCGCAGATCAACTGGGTCAGCTCGCGGCCAGCGGTGTCGGCGTCCTGCTCCAAGAGCTGTGCGGCGCCGCGGATGCCGGACAGCGGGTTTTTGACCTCGTGCGCCAGCATCGCCGCCATCGCCGTCACCGAGCGGGCGGCGTTGAGGTGGACCAGCTGGCGGTCCATCTTGTCGGCCATCGAACGCTCATGCAGGCTCAGCACCACAAGCCCGGAGCCTTCGCCGGCCGGCGCGCCTTCGATCGTCACCGAGCGCAAGGCAAAGCGCGGCCCCTGCAACGGCGCGTCGTATTCGGCAATCGAGCCGCCGCTGTTCCACACCGCCTCGACCAGCGCGAAAATCGGGCTGTGCGGCAGCACGAAATCGGCGAGCGGGTGACCCAACAGCGCCGCCGCGCTGACCCCGAAGAACTGCTCGCCGGCCGGGTTGACAAAGCGCACCGTACCCTCGCGGTCGAGCGCCAGCACCGGATTGGGCAGCGCCGCGACGACCGCGCCGGCGTCGGATGCCGCCCGCGCAGCAGGGCTGTGCTTGCGCCGCGACATGGCGGCGATCATGCTGCCGCGCGATCCAAAAGCGGCTCGTAAAAGGCGCGCAGCAGCTGCCGGACCTGCGGCACGTCCTCGGTCCGGTTGACCGCGGCGCGGAACTCGGCCGAGCCCGGCAAGCCCTTGGAGTACCAGCCGAGATGCTTGCGCGCGATGCGCATGCCGACGGCGCTGCCGTAGTGGCTCAGCATCGCTTCGTAATGCCGCTGAACGACGGCGTATTGCACGGCGAGCGGCGGGTCGCCGTGACGGCGGCGCTGTCGCAGCCAATCGATGACCTGCGCGACGAACCAGGGCCGGCCATAGCAGCCGCGCCCGATCATGACCCCGTCGGCGCCGCTCTCGGCGAGCGCCCGGTCGGCCGCGTCGAGGCTCGTGATGTCGCCGTTGACGATGACCGGGATCGACACCGCCGCCTTGACCTCGCGGACAAACCGCCAATCGGCGTTGCCGGCATAGAACTGACAGCGTGTGCGGCCGTGTACGCTAACCATGCGGATGCCGCAGGCTTCGGCGATGCGGGCGAGGCGCGGCGCGTTGCGGCTCCTGTCGTCCCAGCCGGTGCGCATCTTCAGCGTCACCGGCAGATCGACCGCGTTGACCGTCGCTTCGAGAATGCGCGCGGCATGCAATTCGTCGCGCATCAGCGCCGACCCCGCATGGCCGTTCACGATCTTTTTCACCGGACAGCCGAAATTGATGTCGATCAGCCGCGCGCCGCGGTCGGCCTGCAGCCTGGCCGCTTCGGCCATGACGTGCGGCTCGCAGCCGGCGAGCTGCACCGCCATCGGCTGCTCCTCGGGGCAGCTTTGCGCCATCGTCAGCGACTGCCGCGTCTCGCGGATCGCCGCCTGGCTCGCGATCATCTCCGAGACGACCAGCGCGGCGCCCTCGTCCTTGACGAGCCGGCGGAACGGCAGATCGGTGACGCCCGACATCGGCGCCAGGATGACCGGCGCTTCGAGCGTCACTGGTCCGAGATCGATGCTCACGACTTACTCAAAAGCAGAAGGTGCCGAAATTTTAGGCAATGATTTTAACCGATCCTTTGTTGCACCGCAACATCAACGGCGCCCCCGGGAACCCGGCTCATTCTTCCTCTTCAGCGAAGCCGGTCAGAGCGAGCGCGCGGGCCTTGCGGCCGCGCGTCGCGGCGTAATGCACGAGCGCCTCTTCGCGCCCGTGCGTGACCCAGATTTCGCCGGCGCCGACCTCATCGAGCGTCCGGATCAATTCGTCCCAGTCCGCGTGGTCGGAAATGACCAGCGGCAGTTCGACGCCGCGCGCCTTGGCGCACTGCTTGACGCGCATCCAGCCCGACGCCAGCGCGGCGACGGGCTCGGGCAGCCGCCGCGTCCAGCGATCCGCCAGCGCCGCCGGCGGCGCCAGCACAATCTCGCCTTTCAGATCGTCGCGCGCGGCGTCGGTGGCCGGCAGCAGCGGCCCCAACTCGATGCCGAAGCGGCGGTAAAGCTCGGTGAGGCCGAACAGCGCACCGTGCAGGTAGACAGGCCGCTCCCAGCCTGCCGCGCGCAACAGCGCGATGACGCGCTGGCATTTGCCGAGGGCGTAAACCCCGACGAGGTGACAGCGGTCGGGATAGAGGCGCACCGAATGCAGCAGCTTCTCGATTTCGTGGCTGTCGGGCGGGTGGCGGAACACCGGCAGGCCGAACGTCGCTTCGGTGACGAACACGTCGCACGCCCGCGGCTCGAACGGCGCACAGGTCGGATCGCGGCGGCGCTTGTAGTCGCCGGATATGACGACGCGGGCGCCGTCGTGCTCGATGACAAGCTGCGCGCTGCCGAGCACATGTCCCGCCGGCGCCAGCGCCAAGGCAACGTCGCCCGTTACGATACGCTCGCCGTAAGCGGCGGCCTGCTGCGCGCCGCCGGCTGCCGCGCCGTAGCGCAGCCGCATGATCGCCAGCGTTTCGGCGGTCGCCAGCACATGGGCATGGCCGGGCCGCGCGTGGTCGGCATGGCCGTGGGTGATGACGGCACGCCCGACCGGCGCGACGGGATCGATATGGAAATCGCCGGGTTCGCAGTAAAGCCCGGCCAGCGTCGGGCGCAGCCAAGTCTCGGGGTGCGGCATGCCGCCATATGTTGGCGCCTATGCCCCGACCGCAAGCGACCGCCGCGAATTTGCGGCGGCGGCGATTACCAGATCAGTTGCGTCGCGGTGAAGATCAGCACCGCCGCCAGCAGCACCAGCTCGGTGACCGAACCCTTCTTCGTGGGCTGCACGCTCGGGGCGCTCCGGAACAACTCGCGCTCGCTGGCGCCTGGATAGCTCGCTCGCGACATCGTCGTACCGTCCTCGAAAAATGGTAAAGGAAAATCAACCTTCACGAAAGATTGCGCCGACAGCTCCGAGACTGCAACAGGCGAGATAACAATATCGGCCAGAATAAGCGCCGGTTTTTATGCAATTTTTATGCTTTTGTGCGGCGGCGCGCGGCAGCAGCCGCGGCCGGGTCTACGGGCGCAGCAGGCCGGCGATGTCCTGCACCTCGCGCAGCACCGGCAGCGCAATCGCGGCGGCGCGTTCGGCGCCGCGCCGCAGCACGGCGTCGATATGGCCGGGGTCGGCCATCAACCGGCGCATTTCGTCGCCGACGCGGCCCAGCACCTCGACCGCGATCTCCGACAGCGCCTCCTTGAAGCGCGAGAAATTCTGCCCGGCAAAGCGGCCCAGCGCCGCCTCGCGGCCCAACCCGGCCAACGCCGCATAGATGCCGACGAGATTGTCGGCTTCGGGCCGCGTTTCCAGCGCCGCAAGCGTATCGGGCAAGGGCTCCGGATCGGTCTTGGCGCGGCGGATCTTCAGCGCGATCGCGTCGGCGTCGTCGGTCATGTTGAGGCGCGAATAGTCCGAGGTGTCGGATTTCGACATTTTTTTCGTGCCGTCGCGCAGGCTCATCACGCGCGTCCCCTCGCCGAAGATGAGCGGCTCGGGCAACGGGAAAAACTCGCGCTCGTACCGCCGGTTAAACGCGCCGGCGATGTCGCGGGCCAGTTCGACATGCTGCTTCTGGTCTTCGCCGACCGGCACGTGCGTCGCCTTGTAGCCCAGGATGTCGGCCGCCATCAGCACCGGATAGGCGTAAAGGCCGAGGCCGGCGAGCTCGCGCTGTTTACCCGCCTTTTCTTTGAACTGCGTCATCCGATTGAGCCAGCCCATCGGCGTCACGCAGCCGAGTATCCAAGCCAGTTCGGAATGGGCGCTGACCGTGCTCTGGTTGAAGATGATGCAACGCTCGGGATCGACGCCGGCGGCGATGTAGGCGGCCGTCACCTCGCGCGTCGAATGGCGCAATTCGATCGGATCCAGCGATTGGGTCAACGCATGGAGGTCGACGACGCAATAGATGCACTCGTAGTCTCGCTGCAGCGCGACCCAGTTGCGGATCGCCCCGAGGTAGTTGCCGAGATGCAGGTTGCCGGTCGGCTGGATGCCGGAAAAAATGCGATTTGCGGTGTTCATCGAAGGCCTCGTAACGCGCCGGCGCCGTCAGGGTCAAGCCGGACGAAAACGCCGCAGGCGGCTGCGCAGTTCGCGCCACTCGGCGACGCCGAGAGCGAGCGCGACGACGGTGAACGAGACAAGCCCGGCCGCGACCAGCGTCGCAAGCGCGAGGATGCGCATCCCCGGCGCGCCTGCCAGCGTCGGAGCAAGCATGTCGCGCAAACCCCACAAGGCGAGCGCCATGATTGCAGTCGCCGCCGCGATGCGCGGAATCTTCGTCGCGGCGCGGCGGTCGAGGCGGAAGTGGCCGTGCCGGCCGAGCAGCACGAACAGCGTCGCGGCCTGCATCCAGCCGGCAGCCGACAGCGCGATCGCGATGCCGACATGTGCGAGGTACTGCATCAGGATCAAGGTCAGCACCAGATTCAGCGCCAATGCCGCGATCGCCACCTTGACCGGGGTTTTCGTATTGCGATGCGCGAAAAATCCGGGCGCCAGCACCTTGACCAGTACGAAGGCCGGCAGGCCCGCAGCATAGGCGGCGAGCGCCGCCGCCGTCGCCCGCGTCTGCAGCGGGCCGAACGCGCCGCGCTGGAACAGCGCGGCGAGGATCGGCTCGGCCAGCACGATCAGCGCCGCCGCCGCCGGCAGCGTCAAGAGCAGCGCCAGTTCGATGCCGCGGTTCTGCGTCGTGATCGCGCCGTCGCGGTCGCCGTTGCGCACTTGGCGCGACAGCGGCGGCAGGATGGCCGTCCCGACCGCAATCCCGACCACGCCGAGCGGTAGCTGGTTGAGCCGGTCGGCGTAATAGAGGTAGGACACCGAGCCACTCGGCAGCAGCGAGGCGAGCGCCGTCGAGATCAGCAGGTTGAGTTGTGTCACGCCGGCGCCGACGATGCCGGGCGCCATGATCCGCAGCGTTTCGCGCACCCGCGCCGTCAGCCGCGGCCGGCGCAGCCGCAGCCGCATGCCGGCGCGGCCGCACGATGCCATCAGCCAGAGGAATTGCGCCACCCCCGCCGCCGTCAGCGCGACGGCCAGGATATGCCCGCCGGTCCAGCCGAAATGCGCCATCGCAACAAGGCCGGCGATCAGGAACAGGTTGAGCAGGATCGGTGTCGCCGCCGGCGCCGCGAAACGCTCGACGGTATTGAGAAGACCGCCTTGCAGCGCCGTCAGCGAGATGAACAAAAGATAAGGAAACGTGATGCGGGTCAAGTCGATGACGAGGCGGAACTTCGCCGGGTCGCGCTCAAAACCCGGTGCGATGACGCGCAACACCCACGGCATGAAAATTTCGCCCGCCAGCACGAACAGCAGCAGCGCCGCGAACAGGACCGCGAATGCTTCTTCGGCAAATGCGCGCGCCGCCTCCCTGCCGCCTTCGGTCAGCGCGCTCGATGCAAGCGGCACGAAGGCGGCGCTGAAGGCACCCTCGGCAAACAGGCTGCGGAACAGGTTGGGCAGCCGCTGCGCGACAAAGAATGCGTCGGCGACCGGCCCGGCGCCGAGGATCGCGGCCGTCAGGATGTCGCGGACAAATCCGAGAACGCGGCTGACCAGCGTGTACGAGCCGACCGTCGCGGCGGCGCGGAGCAATGCCATGCAGACCGGGGTTTAGCTGAAAAGCGCCAATAAGAAAACGCCGGGGTCGGACGGCGATTGCCGGCGCTCGCAATCGGCCGCCATCGTCGTCATTGCGGCGGGCGCAGCGACGACGCAATCTCGCTTCGGTGGCTGAGGCAGGAGAGCGCGATGGCGAAGACGAGGATCGGAGTGATCGGCTGCGCCGGCCGCATGGGTCGCATGCTGATCCGCGAGATCGCCGGCACCGAAGGATGCGCGCTGGCCGGCGGCACCGTTCGCTCAGGCGGCGCCGCGCTCGGCCAGGATCTAGGGGTGCTCGGAACGCTTGGCCGTCTCGGCTTGGCGGCGACCGATGATCCCGAGCAACTGCTGCGCAGCAGCGACGTCGCGATCGAATTCACCGCCCCGGCCGCAACCGCCGAGCATGCCGCATTGGCGGCGCGGGTCGGCACGCCGCTCGTCATCGGCACGACCGCGCTCGACGCGCGCGAGGCGGCGGCGGTGCGCGACGCCGCCCAGAGCGTGCCAATCGTCTGGGCAGCCAACACCAGCCTCGGCATCAACATCCTGTTGGGTCTCGTTGAACAGGTCGCGCAGCGGCTCGGGCCGGAATGGGACATCGAAATCCTCGAGATGCATCATCGGCAGAAGGTCGATGCGCCGTCCGGCACCGCGCTCGCTCTCGGCGCCGCCGCCGCTGCGGGCCGCGGCGTCTCGCTCGACGAGGCGGCGGTACGCGGCCGCGACGGCATCACCGGGCCGCGCCGATCCGGTGCGATCGGCTTTGCCGCGCTGCGCGGCGGCGACAATATCGGCGAGCACCACATATTCTTCTCCGGCACCGGCGAGCAGCTTGCGCTGTCGCATCGCGCCTCCCACCGCGGCATCTACGCCACCGGCGCGGTGCGCGCCGCGCGCTGGGTTGTCGGCCGTTCGCCCGGGCTTTACGGCATGCGGGAAGTGCTGGGTCTGTAGAGCCGATTACGCGCCACGCTCGCGGCGACCGTCCGATCTCGCAACGGCAAGGAGTTCCGGCTCGCCGCGCCCGAACCCGCAAGCGACCGCCAAGCGTATCAGATCCGCCATCCGCGGCGTGGCCAGTTTGGCCTTGAGTTGGCTGCACCGGTTCGCGACGGTCTTGTAGCTGACGCCGATCGCCCGCGCGATCTCGGTCAGGCTGCCGCCGTCGGCGAGGAGGCGCAGAATTTCGAGATCGCGCGGCGACAGGTCGTTCAGCGACGGGCTGGCGCGATGATGCCCCAGCGCCAATTCCTGCGCAGTCTCGGCGTCGATGTAGCTGCGCCCCGCGGCCACCCGGCGGGTTGCTTCCAGGATCTGCTCCGGCGGCGCGTTCTTGCTGACAAAGCCGCGCGCGCCGGCGTCGAGCACCCGCGCCACGTAAACCGGGTTGTCATACATGCTGACAACCAATATCGGCACCTTGGGATTGGCGATCCTGAGCCGGCCAAGCAGCTCCAACCCGCTGATGCCGGGCAGATTGAGATCGAGGATGACGAGTTGCGGGCTCTCCTCGCGGAACGCGGCAACCGCCTCCTGGCCGCTGGCGGCCTCGGCGATCTCCCATTGCGGCTCGACGCCGAGGAGCCGATGCAACCCCGCACGGACGATCGGATGATCGTCGACGATCAGTATCTTCATGACACTGCCTCCGGCCGTGCACACGGCAGTGCGGCGCGGACGGCGAGGCCGCCGGCCGGCCGGTTGGCAAGGGTCAGCCGGCCGCCCGCCGCGCGCACCCGCTCGGCCATGCCGATCAGCCCATACCCGGGCGCGGCTTCGTCGGGCAGGCCGCGACCGTCATCGGTCACCGCAACCGATATCTCGTCATCGGCGGCATTGTGCGCGACCTCGATCGCGATCGTCGTCGGGCGGCCGTGCCGCACCGCGTTGTTGAGGCATTCCTGCACGACCCGGTACACGGTCATGTCGAGGCCGGCGCGCAATCCGTCGCAGCCCGCCGCGACGACACAGCGAAACTCGATCTCGGGCTGCCGCCGGCGCCAGAAACCGACCAGCCCATGCAATGCTTCAGCGAGGCCGAACTCGGCCAGGGCGATCGGGCGCAGCCGCCCGAGCATGCCGCGGACGTGGCGCTGCAGCTGCTGCGCCGCCTCGGCAATCGAGCGCAACGGCGCGACCAGCCCGTCGCTGCCGCTTTCGCTCACCAAACGCATCATCGTGCCGACATCAACGCCGATCGCGAACAGCAGAGGTCCCACCTCGTCGTGCAGGTCGCGCGCCAGGTCGCTGCGCTCCTCTTCCTGGAGCGTTGACATCTGCTCCGTCAGCCGTCGGTTGTTGGCGTCGGCCGCGGCAAGGCGCGCCGCCATCAGGTTGAAGCTGTCGCGCAGGCGAGCCAATTCCGGCGTCAGCCGTCCGCCGATACGCAGCGTCTCGTAATCGCCGCGGCCGACCTGCTCCAGCGCCAGGGCCAGCCGGTCGAGCGGGCGCAGTGCCCGGCCGGTAAACAGATAGATCACCCCGACCGTCAGCCCGCAGAACAGCATCAGCACAAGAAATCCGCTGCTCAATTCGGTCCACGCCTCGAGGAGTTCGTTCGTCGGATCTGTCTCGATGACGACCGTGCCCAGCGAGCGCCCGGCGATCGTCAGCGGCACCCGCGCGGCTTGCGGCTCAACCCCGACCAGCCAGGCGAACCACGCCGGCGCCTGCCGGAACGGCGGATGCGCGCGGACCGGGTCGATGCGCAGGTTGAGATCGCGGCCGATTGCCAGTACCCGCAGGTGCCGGCCGCCCTTGAAGGGGGCGATGAGCGCCTCGACAACCCGCCGCGGGCCGGCCTTGCTGTCGATCTCGCGCTGCAACCCGGTGTGGCGACCGATATCGCGCAAGCCGGCATCGATCGTCTGCCGGCCGACCTCGAGCGCGGCGCGCATCTCGTTCCGCACCGAGCGTTTTGCGTTGACCAGGACAACGGCGCCGCCGAGGGCCAGGCTCGTCAGCAGCGCGACAATCACCCATGCGACCAGGCGGGACCGCAACAGCATGACCGACCTCCCGGCGCGGCACCTGCCCGCTAACCGCGATGCCGCGACGGCACCGGCCGCATCTTCGCCCGGACCGCGAAAATCGGGAAGTTTTCCTTGCGAAATCGGGAATGTCGGCCATGGCCGCCGCGGCAGCGAGGTGTAGAAATAGGCGAACCCAAAAAGGTGGAGGGGCGCCGTGCTTACCAAGGCTTTGCTGATGGCGGCGGCGATCGCTTGCCTGGCGGGCGCCGCCGAGGCGCAGACGGCGAGCAGCATGGCGGGCACGCAGACGCCCGAGGCTGATACGCTGCAGCTGACGCTGCCGACGGTCGAGGTCATCGCCGCGACGCCGCTCCTCGGATCGGGGGTCGACCGCGCCAAGGTGCCGGCCGAGACGACCGTCCTGACCAGCGGCGACATCACCGCCAACGGCATCCCGGATGCGCTGCAAGCGCTGAACGAGCTGGCGCCGGGGGTCACGCTCAACGACACCGCCAGCAACCCCTACCAACCGACGCTGGTGTATCACGGGTTTGAGGCAACGCCGCTGCAAGGCAATGCACAGGGGATCGCGGTCTACGTCAACGGTGCGCGGTTCAACCAACCGTTCGGCGATACGGTCAATTGGGACCTGATCCCCGACATCGCGATCAACCGCATGAACCTCGAAGGCTCTAACCCGGTGTTCGGCCTCAATGCGCTGGGCGGCTCGCTCGCCGTCGAGATGAAAAACGGCTTCACCTATCAGGGTGGCGAAGTCGACGCGTTCGGCGGCTCGTTCGACAAATACGGCGGCGAGATGCAGTACGGCGTACAGAGCGGCAATGTCGCATCCTACGTCGCCGGGCGCTGGGTCAACGAGGGCGGCTGGCGCGATCCGCAATCATCGGATCTGGCGAATTTCTTCGGCGATCTCGGCTGGCGCGGCAATGGCGGCGAACTGCATGTCGACCTGACCGCCGCCGACACCCGGCTGAACGGGCCAGGCACCTCGCCGATCCAGCAGATCGAGGCCGATCCGGCCGCGACATTCACCGGGCCGGCGCTGCTGACAAACAAATACGTTCGCCTCAACGTGACCGGCAACTACGAGATCAACGACGCGACCTCGCTGCAAAGCGATGTCTATTACGACAATCTGATGCAGAAATACGCCAACGGCGCGGTCGCCGATTTCGCGCCGTGCGATGACGGGTCGGGCCTCTTGTGCGAGGCCCCCGGCACTCCGTTGACCGATCGCAACGGCAACCCGATCCCCGATTATCTGAACGGCGGGCCGTATTCGGAGCTTAGCCTGCAATCGACCAACACCAACGGCTATGGCGCCTCGCTGCAGGCGACCAACCGCACGCCGCTGTGGGGTCACGGCAATCATTTCGTCGCCGGCCTCAGTTTCGATGGTGCCCAAACCCTTTACGCGGCAAGCGCCGAGGTCGGCGGGCTCGATGTCGCGACATCGGAATGGTTCGGCCCGGGCATCACGATCGACCAGGCGGACGGCTCGATCGCACCGGCGCGGGTGGCGATCTCGAACGACTATTACGGCGCGTTTTTTACCGACATTTTCGACATCACGTCGGCGCTGTCGGCCAACGTCGCCGGCCGTTTCAACCTGGCGCAGATCAACCTTGCCGATCAGCTCGGCACCGCGCTGAGCGGCGACCACACCTACCTGCGGTTCAACCCGTCGGGCGGTCTCACCTACAAGATCCTCCCCGGTCTCAGCGTCTATGCCAGCTACGCCGAGGCAAACCGGGCGCCGATGCCGGTCGAGCTGACCTGCGCCAGCCCGACCGCGCCGTGCAGCCTGGCCAATTTCCTTGCCGCCGACCCCAACCTCAACCAGGTCGTCTCTCATACGATCGAGACGGGCGTGCGTTCCGAAGCGCATCCGTTCGCCGATGCGACCTTGGCGTCCGACGTTGCGCTCTACCACACGACGCTCAGCAACGATATCGAGGCGGTCGGCAGTTCGCTGCCCGGCTTGCAATATTACGAGAATGTCGGCAGCACGCTGCGCCAGGGCGTTGATCTAAATCTCAAGTTGACCTGGCGCCGGCTCACCGCTTTTGTCGCTTATTCGTATATCGACGCCGAGTTCCAAACTGCCTTCACCGAACAGAGCCCGAGCAATCCGGCGGCCGACGCCGACGGCAACATCTTCATCAAGCCGGGAGACCGCATCCCCGGCATTCCGGAGAACGTGCTGAAATTCGGCGCCGATTACAGGCTGACTGACCGCTGGACGCTCGGCGGCAACGCGCTCGCCGCCTCCGGACAATATCTGGTCGGCGACGAATCGAACCAGAATCCCAAAACGCCGCCCTATTTCGTCCTCAATCTGCATGCTAGCTACCAAGTCACCAAAAACGTCCAGCTGTTCGGCGAAATCGATAATGCGTTCAACGCGGAGTATTACACCTATGGGACGTTCGGCCCGACCTCCTCGGTGCCGATTGCGCAAGCGCCGGGCGCCACCAACCCGCGCGAATACAGTCCCGCCGCGCCGATCGGCGCCTTTGCCGGTGTCCGCGCGACGTTTTGACCACCACCATTTCCGGGCGCCCGGCGATCCGGGTCAATGCAACCATCACGATACGACTTGAAATATCGGATACGACCGAGACTTATCGATGATTGAACCTGCCGCGTCGCTGTCGATCTCGGCGCTGTTTGACCATGCCGACATCGTCGTGAAGGGTGTGTTGCTGCTGTTGCTTGCGGCATCGGTATGGAGCTGGACGATCATCATCGCCAAACTGTGGCAGATCGGCGCCGCCAGCCGGCTCGCCCGCGGCTACGAGGCGCGCGCCGCAGCCGGCTGCACGAGTGAGGAACTGGTGCCGCGCGGCGACCGGGCGCGACAGGACCCGGCGGCGCTGGTGCTGGCCGCCGGCATTGTTGAGAGTGCGCGTGAGGCGCCCGGCGGCGGGGAGAGCTGGAGCGAGCGGCGCGACCGTATCGAACGAGCAATGCGGTTGGCGCTGAGCGGCGAATTGCGCCGCCTGGAAGCGCGCGCGCCGTTTCTGGCGACGCTCGGTTCGGCCGCGCCGTTCATCGGCCTGTTCGGCACCGTGTGGGGCATCATGCACAGCTTCAGCGCGATCGCGCAGGCCAACAGCACCGGACTCCAGGTCGTCGCACCGGGCATCGCCGAAGCGCTGTTCGCGACCGCGATGGGGCTCGCTGCGGCGATCCCGGCCGTCGTCGCCTACAACAAGATCACGGTCGAGCTCGGCCGCTTCTCCGGCCGCATGCAGGTGCTGATCGGCCGTTCCGGCGTTCTGCTCAGCCACACCGGCGGCGTCGGCGAACCCTGACCGGAGCCGCAAGATGGCTGCTGCTCCGCTGCGTCCGTCCGATCCCGAGCAGGAAGGCGCGTATCGTCCGCTCGCCGAGATCAACGTCACGCCGATGGTCGATGTGATGCTCGTCCTGCTGGTCATCTTCATGGTCACGGCGCCGCTGCTGAGCGTCGGCGTGCCGGTCGACCTGCCGAAGACGACGGCGGCAAAGCTGACGGAACCGAAACAGCCGATCATCGTCAGCATCGACCGCCAGGACGCGGTGTTCATCGGCGACAAGGCGGTCAGCGAGGCTGACCTCGCCGACCGCCTGGCGGCGCTCGCGGCGGCCGATCCCGATCGCATCGTTTATGTCCGCGGCGATCGCACCGTTCCTTACGGCCGGCTGATGGACCTGCTCGGCGCCGTCAACACCGCCGGCTTCACGAAGGTGTCGTTGATCGCCGAGGAAACGGCAAAGCCGAAGTGAGCGGATTGCGGCTGCCGCTCGCGGCCTCGATCGCCGGGCACGCGATCGTCCTCTTCCTGCTGATCTGGCTGAGCGCCCGGCTGCCGCCGCTCACGCTGCTGCCGTCGGCGCCCAATGCGGTGGCCGTCATCTTCGCGCCGCCGCCGCCTCCGGCCCCGCCCACACCGCAACCGCCGGCACCGCAGCCGGTCGTCGTCAAGCCGCCGCCGCCCCCGCCCCCGCCCCCGCGTCCGAAGGTCGTTGAAGCACCAAAGCCGCCGCCCGTCATCCGACACATCGAGCAGAAGCCCAAGCCGCGGCCGCTGCCCCGCCGCGAGGTCCGGCGCCGTATCATCCGGCCGCTGCGTCGCGAGATGCCGCGCCGCCCCGAGGCAGTCGAACGGCCGCTTCGCGCGATTCCGCCGCGCTATGCGCCGCCGCAGACCGCGGCGCTGCCGCCCGTGCCGGCGCCAATACGCCGGCCGGCGCCAGCGGCGCCGATCGTGAGCGCCGACTATCGCGACGCGCTTGCCGCGTGGTTCGCCGCGCACAAGCACTATCCGGAAAGCGCGCGTGACCGCGGCGAACAGGGCGAAGGATTGCTGCGCTTCAAGGTCGATCGGTATGGCCGCGTGCTGACCTATACGCTGGTCAGAAGCACCGGCTACGCCGATCTCGACGCGGCGATCGAAGCGATGATGCGCGGCGCCGAGCTGCCGCCTTTCCCGTCTGGCATGGCAGCGGAGGACATCGAGGTCACGATGCCGTTTTCCTTCCACCTCGAGCGCTGATCGGCTAACAACATCCGTTACCTTGGGACATGACAATGGCCGATCCCGACATTCGACGGAACGCCGAACGCGTCGCCGTCTGAGACGCGTGGCCGACAACTATTCGCTGCTGCGATCGCTGTTGCGGGCGCTGCCGTCCGAGGCCGCCCATCGCGTGACGCTGGCGGGTCTGGCAGCCGGACTTGCCGGCCGCGCTGCGGCGCCGGACCCGCCGATCCTGGCACAGCGCCTGTGGAAGCGCGGTTTTCCAAACCCGATCGGCATCGCGGCCGGGTTCGACAAGGACGCCCGCGCGCCCGATGCGCTGCTGCGGCTCGGCTTCGGGTTTGTCGAGGTTGGCACCGTGACTCCCTTGCCGCAACCCGGTAATCCCGGGCCGCGGCTCTTTCGTCTGGAGGCGGACGGCGCGCTGATAAACCGGCTTGGCTTCAACAGCGGCGGCCTCGACCGATTTGTCGCACGACTGCGGGGGCGCAACCGAGGTGCCGGCATCGTCGGCGCCAATCTCGGCCGCAACCGCGACAGCGCCGACCCGGTCGCAGACTACGCGGTCGGGGTGCGGCGCGCCGCACCCTACGCCGATTATCTGGTCGTCAACGTGTCGTCGCCGAACACGCCGGGGCTGCGCGATCTGCAGGCGCGCGCGCCGCTCGAAGAGTTGCTGCGCGGCGTGCTCGCCGCACGCGCGGAGGCGGGCGTCGATCCGCCGCTGCTGATCAAGATCGCGCCCGACCTTTCACCGGCCGAATGCGCAGATATCGCCGCCGTCGCCCTCGCGGCCGGCATAGACGGCATCATTGTCGCCAACACAACGGTCGCGCGCCCGCCCGATTTGCGCAGCCAGGCGGCGGGTGAACCCGGCGGCCTCAGCGGGCGGCCGCTGTTCGCGTCATCAACCGCGATCCTTTCCGAGATGTATCGCTTGACCGAAGGCCGCCTGCCGCTGATCGGGACGGGCGGCGTCGCCGGCGCCGCCGACGCCTACGCCAAGATCCGCGCCGGCGCATCGTTGGTGCAGCTCTACACGGCCCTCGTCTTTGCTGGGCCGGCACTGCTCGGCGAGATCAAGGCGGGACTTGCCGGGCTGCTGGTGCGCGACGGTTTCCGTTCTGTCGCCGATGCGGTCGGCGCCGATCATGTTAAGCTCGGGCGCGACGCAACGCCCAGCGACCGGATACGATGACCCTTCGCGTCTACGACGGAATGCGCGAACTGGCGCCGCATTTCGACGGCTTCATTCTTGATCTGTGGGGCGTCGTGCATGACGGGGTCCGGCCATATCCCGGCGTGCTCGACTGCATGGCGCGGCTGATCGGCGCCGGCAAGCGGCTTGTCCTGCTGTCGAATGCGCCGCGTCGCACCGATGACGTGATGCGCCGCATCGCCGGCATCGGCGTGCCGCCGGAGCTTTATCACGCCGTCATGTCGTCGGGCGAAGAAGCCTGGCAGCGCCTCCACGATCGCGACGAGCCGTTTTACGCCGCGCTCGGACGGCGTTGCCTGCAGATCGGATCGGAGCGCGACCTCGAAATGCGCGACGGTCTCGCCCTCGATTTTGTCGAGAGCGTTGCGGTGGCGGATTTCATCCTGAATACCGGACCGGCCGAGTGGGACGACACGCTCGACGATTACGCGCCGCTGCTTGCCGAAGCGCTGGCGCGGGATCTGCCGATGGTGTGCGCGAACCCGGACCTCGTCGTCATGCATGGCGGCGAGATGGCGTTGTGTGCGGGCGCCCTGGCCGAGCATTACGAGAGCCTCGGCGGCCGGGTGCGTTGGCACGGCAAGCCCTATCCGTCGGTTTACCACAGCTGCTTCAGGCTGCTCGGCATCGCCGACCGGCGCCGCATCCTGGCGATCGGCGACAGTCTGCGGACCGACATTGCCGGGGCCGCCGCCGTCGGAATTCCGAGCCTCTTGGTTGCCGGCGGCGTCCACGCGGCGGAGTTCTGCGCCGCCGGCAAGCTCGATCCGCAGCGGGTCGCGGCCGGCCTCGCCACAGCCGGGCTGCAGCCGATCGGCGTCGCGCTCGGCTTTGCATGGTAGGAGACGCGGCGTCTCGTCGCGAAAATTGATCCCGATCAAGGCCCACTCGACAACCGCCGATAATCTGCGGGCACGCGGCCGCAACAGCCGTATCGGGAGAACGGAATGAAGCTCGGCGACATCATGACCCGACCGGCAATTACGGTGGGGCCGGAGACGACGATCGCAGCGGCCGCGCAATTGATGGTGCAGCGGCGCATCAGCGGCCTGCCCGTCGTCGATGCGGCCGGGACGGTCGTCGGCATCGTTACCGAGGGCGACCTGCTGCGGCGCGCCGAACTCGGCACCGAGCGGCGACACCGCCGCTGGCTCGAATTCATCATATCGCCCGGCCGCCTCGCCAGCGAATATGCCGGCGCGCATGCCCGCAAGGTCGGCCAAGTGATGACCGAGGACGTCATCTCGGTCGGGCCGCAAGACCCGCTCGACGCGGCGGTCCGGCTGATGCAGCGGCGGCATGTCAAGCGGCTGCCGGTCATCGATGGCGGCCGTCTCGTCGGCATTGTCAGCCGCGCCGATCTAGTGCGCGCGCTCGCCGATGAGCTCGCCCGAAGGCAGGCACAGGAGGGCGACGACGACGCCGCGATCCGCGAACGTATCCTGCGCGAAATGGACAGGCAGCACTGGGCGCCGCGGGCCAGCGTCGATGTCCGGGTCACCGACGGCGTGGTCGAGCTTTGCGGCACGATCACCGACGAGCGCGAGCGCCTCGCGATGCAGGTGCTGGCCGAAACCGCGGCGGGCGTCAAACGGGTCGAAGATCATCTGATCTGCGTCGAACCGATGTCCGGCAACGTGATCTCGCCCGAAGCCGCCGAGCCGAGCCGCGGGTCGACCGGTGCGTTGAACGACGCTTGAACGGCGCGGGGGCAAGTCGCGCCGCGGCGTGCCGCCGCCGCGCAGCGTCCCGGCGCCGACGCTGAGGTCTCGAAGCGCATGTCATTGGGCGGAAGAGGCAGGAGTCGAACCTACCGGAGACGCCTGCGCGCCCCCCAACGGGTTTGAAGCCCGCGCGCCCCACCGGGAGCGGTACCCTTCCGATGCAGAGAATGCCGCGGTTTTGCGACCGGCGAAAGAGTGCTCGGCGCGGCGCCCCGGACACCAAGCTATGCGCCGGGCGGTCATGATGAGGCCGTGCGGCGTCAAGCCCGATCAACCATTGCAACCGGCGATTAACCCGCTAAGCTTCGGTCCGCCCGCCAGCGCATTGCAGGGGCACGAAATGCGTCGCGCCTTGATCACCGGCATCACCGGCCAGGACGGAGCCTATCTGTCGCAGTTCCTGCTCGGGCAGGGTTACGAGGTGCACGGGCTCGTACGCCGCAGCGCCTCCGCAGATCTCGTCCTGTCGCGGCTGATCTGCCTAGGCATCCGCGAGCAAGTGCATCTGCACGATGGCGATATCACCGATCTTGCCAGCCTGATCCGCATCCTGGAGGCGGTGGCGCCGCACGAGGTGTACAATCTGGCGGCGCAGTCTTTTGTGCAGGTGTCGTGGCAGCAGGCCTATCTGACCGGCCTTGTCACCGGGCTCGGCACCGTCAACATGCTCGAAGCGCTCCGCATCTGCCGCTGCGACGCACGGTTTTACCAGGCTTCCAGTTCGGAGATGTTCGGTCTCGCCGGGCGGCCGCAGCAATGCGAAGCCGGCCCCTTCCATCCGCGCTCGCCTTACGGCGCGGCCAAGCTCTACGCCCATTGCTTGACGATCAACTACCGGGAAAGCTTCGGCGTTCACGCCTCGAGCGGGATCCTGTTCAATCATGAGTCGCCGTTGCGCGGGCCGGAGTTCGTCACCCGCAAGATCACCCGCGCGGCTGCGCGCATCAAATTCGGCCTGCAGCAGAAGCTGCGTCTCGGCAATCTCGACGCTCGACGCGACTGGGGCCACGCCCGCGATTACGTGCGGGCGATGTGGCAGATGCTGCAGCAGGACGAGCCGGGCGATTATATCATCGCGACCGGCGTGGCGCGGTCCGTGCGGGAATTTTGCAGCATTGCATTCGGCCATGTCGGCCTCGATCCGGACGACTTTATCGAGACCGATCCGCGGCTGCTGCGCCCGGCGGACATCGACGCCCTGACCGGCAATGCGGCGAAAGCGGAACTGTGTCTGGGTTGGCGGCCGACGATCGGCTTCGAGGAAATGGTGGGCGAGATGGTCGAGGCCGATCTGCGCCGCGCGCACCGGGAGGCCGCGTGCGGCGTCGCTCGAGCGGCGGCGGGCCACGGCAGAAATCGCTGTGCGTCCTGATCCTCCGGTGGTTTGCAGGCTTGCAAACGATGCCTTAACGAGCCGTTGCTATGCTCTCCGCCTGGACCCTCTCAAAGGGCAGTCGCAATGGCGGGCAGCGGACCGAGCATCCTGGCGGTAGCCGGCGACAGCCGCGAGCGCGCGGCCATCGCTTCGACGATCAGCGAGGCGGGGTTTGTCGTGGCCGCCGTCGCGGAGCCGTTCGGCGCCTTGGCGGCGTTGGCGGATCGGCAGTTTGCGGCGCTCGTGTCGGCGCTGCCGTGGGATGACGGCGACGAATTGCTGCGCCGGGCGCGTCGTCAACAGCCCGGGCTGCCAATGGTGCTCGTTCTCGCGCCCGCGGCGCTGCATGTGGACGAGACGGACAGCATCATGATCGTTAAACGGCCGCTTGACCCGCGTCAATTGCTGGGCTGCGTCTTCGAACTGGTGTTGCGCGACGCGGGGGCGAGCATCGGGCTGGGTAGCCGCGTCGCCGAATTGGGTATCGCGGCGGCCCAGTTGGCCTGCCTCGATCATCGCCGCACGGCCGCGGCGCGTTCCGGGCGCGGCTGTCTGGCGCGCCGCCTGACCCGCCAGATCGGGCAGGTGCGCAGCGCCTGCCGCGGCCTCGCCGGCGCTTAGCCGAAATCGGGGCCAGCGCGTTTGCGCTTCAACTCGATCATCGCCAGCACGTTGCCGGCGCCGTGCTTGCGGCACAGCACCGCCAGGCTCTTCGGGTCGAGCGGCTCCGGGGCGTAGTTGATCGCGGCGCGCAGCGGCGCCGGCAGATCGTCGAACACCGCCATCAACTCGCGCAGCAGGTCATCGCGATTGTCGCCGTCCATCGCGTCACGCAAAGCGCGGGCGGCGCCCGACAGGTGATGACCGCCAGCCGCGCAGAACACCCGCGACGGCGATCGCAGCGCCGATCGCAAGGACGATAACGGCCGGCCGCACACCGGTCATCAGCGACCAGTTGAGGGCGATGACGCGCCACAAGCCGACATGATAGGCGACATGGAAATAGACGGCTTCGCCGATTGCGGTGGCGATGGTCGCACCCGCCGCAAGAACACCGATCCAGACGAGCGGCAGGCGCCCCCGGACGGCAAACCGCGCCGCCAGCAGGCGGTAGCCCATCAGCCAAAGATAGAGGCCGGCCATGATTGTCGGCTCCCATACCTGAAGTTTCGATTGCAGCCAGAAATGCACGACCGCGAGCAGCGCGATCAGGTAGACCAGCCGATGCAGGTTGCGCCAGCGCCGCGCGCCCATCCGGCGGATCATCGCATCCGTCGAGGTCGCCGCCAGCGCCGCCAAGCCGAGCAGCGCGACAAAGCCGATCGTCAAGTAGATGCGCAGCACGATCTCGGTGGCGACCTCGGCGAGATCGAAGGCCTCGTCGGCGGTGTAAAGTGTAAGGTGAAACAGTCCGTAACCGAACGCCGCCACCCCGATCATGCGCCGCACCAGGATCAGCCGCGGCCATTGCAGCACCTGCCGCAGCGGCGTCACCGCCAGTGCCAGGAAGATGAGCCGGATCGTCCATATCCCGATCTGATGGATGGCCTCGGTCACCGGCCGCGCCCCGAGCCAGCCCTGCTGAAACGCAACCATCACGTAGAGCGCCGGCAGGAACAGCGCGATGAACACCGCCAGCTTTAAGGGCGACAGGCTGCCGCTGTAGTCGTTCCACGGGTATTTCATCGTGCCGCCGCCCGTCCCGAGTGCACCACCCCCAGGAATGACATCGATCTGAGGGACGTGATCACCGTCTTACATCGGCGGCTTGACGCCGTTTTTCTCGACATACATGAAAACGGCGGTCAGCGCCCCGTCGGCGCTCCTTGCCGCGCCGACAAACACCGCCTTGCCCGGCTTCAGCAAGCGCCTGTCGCCGGGCGCGGGCGCCAGGATCGGGACGTTCGGACCGATGCTGTATTCGGATTCGCCGCCCTTGAACTTGACATGCACGACATCGCCCTCGGGCGATTTGTTGACGGTGCCGACCATCGCGTTCGTCATGACGCTGTTCGAGCCGAGGTCCCACGGAAATTGCCGGCCGCCATCTGGCGTCGGTCGCGGAAAGATCCGCACCTCGATCGCATGAATCCTGCCGTCCGTCCCCTTGATGCCGGTCGAGGCCAGGAAGTCGCCGGGCTTGATGTCGGAAAGGCGCTTTCTGACGAGGGTTTGTATTCGCGTTTTTGGCGTCAGCGCGACGTTCGCGTCCGTGCCCGCTTGGGTCCGGATCGTCAGCGTGTCGCCGGCAAGCTTTTCGACCGTGCCGCGCAGACGCTGCAGCGGCGGTGGGTTCTGCGCCAGCACCGGCGCGGCGATCAGAACGAGCAGAGCGGCGACGGCCAATCTCTTCAGCATTTCGCCCTCCCCTGTCTTCCGGTCGGCAACAGGTGGGGGCGCCGCAGCGGTTTTCCAATCGCATCGCGGTTGATCGGTGCTGCCGCGCGGCCCCATATTGCCGGCCTCGGATAGCATGCGGGAGAGCGGCATGAGCGAGGAGCACGATCGCGGCGCGGTCGATTGGAAAACGCGGGGTGTCAAGGTCATCCCAGGCGATCAGCTCGACACCAACACGCCGCAGACCCCCGGCATGAACCGCGCGGCGGCGATCAACTTCGCCCGCGTCGGCGCGCGAAAGCTGTGGGCCGGCACGGTGCATATCCATCCTGACGCCAAAACCGGCGCGCATCACCACGGCGGGCTTGAAAGCGTCATCTATGTGCTGAAAGGGCGGGCGCGGATGCGCTGGGGCGACCATCTGGAATTTGTCGCCGAAGCAGGCCCGGGCGATTTCATCTTTGTGCCGCCTTATGTGCCGCACCAGGAGATCAATGCCTCGACCAGCGAGACGCTGGAGTGCGTACTGGTGCGCAGTGACAACGAGGCGGTCGTCGTCAACCTCGACATCGAGCCGGTGGAAAAACCGGAAGCAGTGCGCTGGATCGACCCGGTGCACCCGAACGGGTAGAGCCGTGCTAGCATCGCGCCAATCGCAATCAGAACGGCGGAGGGCGCGATGCGCGGAGTGGTGTTTCTCGGCGAACGCCAGCTCGAATTGATGGATTTCCCCGATCCGACGCCAAGCGAGGGCGAAGTCGTCATCGAAATGAAGGCCTCAGGCATGTGCGGCAGCGACCTGCACCAATACCGACGGCCAAAGGCGGGCGGGTCGAGCGGCGGCATACCGGCAAGCGCCGAGCCGGTCATCGCCGGCCACGAGCCGTGCGGCATCGTCGCGGCGATCGGGCCGGGTGTGCCGGCGGCGCAGGCGCGGGTCGGCCAGCGAGTCATGGTGCACCACTACAAGGGCTGCACGGTGTGCAATCACTGCCGCTCCGGCTGGTCGCAGCTATGTCAGGAGCAGCCGGTACTGGTCTACGGCAACAACGCCCATGGCGGCCACGCCAAGTATCTGAAGGTGCCGGCCTTCACGCTAGTGCCGCTGCTTGACGAATTGTCGTTTGCGACCGGCGCGGCGATCGCGTGCGGCACCGGCACGGCTTATGGCGCGCTGCGCCGCATCCGCCTTTCCGGCAACGACACGATCGCGGTCTTCGGCCAGGGGCCGGTCGGCCTGTCGGCGACGCAACTCGCGAGCGCGATGGGGGCGCGCGTCATTGCGCTTGACGTCAGCCCCGAGCGGCTCGAGCGCGCCAAGGAATTCGGCGCCGCCGAAACGGTCAACCCGCGCTCCAACGACCCCGTGGGCGCGATCAAGGATCTGACGCACGGCTACGGCGCCGAGTTCACGCTCGATACGTCGTCGCAGCCGGAGGGCCGCATTTCCGCCGTGCGCGCGACGAAGGTGTGGGGCACGACGTGCTTTGTCGGCGAGCGAAACCAGGTCACGATCGACGTCAGCCCCGACATGCTCAGGAAGCAGCTGACGATCGTCGCGTCGTGGACGTTTTCGCAAATGGGCCAAGCCGAATGCGCGCAGTTCGTCGCCGACCGCAAGATCGACGTTGAAAAGCTGTTCACCCACCGCTGGCGGCTCGATCAGGCGGATGAGGCCTACAAGCTGTTCGACACGCAGACGACCGGCAAAGGCGTCTTTTTGCTGTGACGCCCCCGCCGCGCAGGCCCGGGCCAGGGCGCTGTCAATGCGCTCCGGGGCAGGGCTGGACCTCGATCGTCACGTGGCTGAGACCCGGTATGTCGGCGAGGCGAGCCTTGTAGAACGCGGGTGCTTCGGGTCGGTCGGACACCAGCGAGACAACGGCGGCATGGTGACCGGGACCGACCCGCCACAGGTGCAGATCGGCAATGCGGTCGCCGTCATTCGCCTGCAGCCGCTCGGAAACCTGACCGGCGATCGCCTCGGGACGCATATCCAGCAACACGCCGCCGGCGACGCGCAGCAGGTTGCATGACCAGTTCAGAATAACCAGCATGCCGACGATACCCATCGCCGGGTCGATCCACAGCCAATGCAGCGCCCAGGCCGCGCTGAGGCCAGCCAGCGCCAGCACGGAAACGGCGGCATCGGCCAGCACATGGACATAGGCGGCGCGCAGGTTGTGGTCGGCATCACGCTCATGGCGATGGCGATGATCGTGGTATTCGTGCTCATGCGGGTGGCGATGCCCGTGCGTTTCGTCTGGACCCTGCAGCAGCCGAGCGCTGACGAGATTGACCGCGAGGCCCAGCACCGCCAGCGGGATCGCCTCGCGGAAGGCGATCGGCACCGGATGCACGAGACGGCCGACGCTCTCCCAGCCGATCAAAAACCCGATCATCGCCAACACGATCGCGCTGGCGAACGCCGCGAGATCGCCCAGTTTGCCGGTGCCGAACGCGAAGCGCTCGTCGCGCGCGTGCCGCCGTGCATAGGCGTAGGCCGCGGCCGCGATGACCAGCGCGCCGGCGTGCGTCGACATATGCAGACCTTCGGCGACGAGCGCCATCGAACCCCACAGCCAACCGCCGACGATCTCGGCCGCCATCGTCGCCGCGCACAGCGCGACGACGAGCCAGCTGCGGCGCTCGTTGCGCTGGTGATGGGCGCCCAGGAAAATGTGCTCGTGGCGCCAGTCATCGATTGACGACGCATGCATCGCGCTCTCCCGTCAATCTGAGACGCGGAAAGTTGCCACCAAATCGTCGCCACCAAATCGGCTGGCTGCGCGGTCAGGATCTGGGCAGGGCGAAATGCTGCCCGGGATAGATCAGGTCGGGGTTGCGGATCCGGTCGCGGTTGGCGTGATAGATTTCGGTAAAGCGCTGTCCGTTGCCATAAACCCGGCGGGCGATTCGCCACAGGCTGTTGCCCTGGACGACGACATAACTGCCGCCCGTCGGAGCGGCGCCGTCGGCGGGGGGCAGCAGCGACGCCGCGATCGCATGCCCGGCGCCGATGCCGGTGCCGATTTCGGCAAGGCGCAATGCAAGCGCACCGGCGGCAACGGGGCGTGCCGCGGTAAGCTGCCAATGCCCGGCGGCATCGGCCGCGGCGACGCCCAGCAGGCGGTCGCCGGCGAAAACCTGCAGACGCGCACCGGGATCGGCGTGGCCCGACAGGACGAGCCTGTCGCCGTCGCCGTATTCGACGCTGTCGAGCGTCAAGCTTTGGCCGGATGGCGGCGGCGACTGCTGCAGAATGCGCGCCGGCGCGCCCGGCTTGCCCGGCAGCAGCACGGCCAGCGTCGTCGTGCCGCCGCCGGCAGACGGCGCCACGGTCAGCGCAACGATATCGGCCGAACGGCGCACCGGCCCGCCATCCGGCCGGACCGCAGCAAGCGCCAGCCGGCGGCTGCCCGGCGCGAGCGGCTTGTCGGGCAGCAATACCCACTCGCCCCGCGCGTCGGCGGTGACTTCGCCGATCGCCTTGCCGCCGTCGAGCACACTCACACGGTCGCCAGGCATCGCGCGGCCGGCGATGACCGCCTGACCGTCCGGTGCGACCGAGACGATATCGAAGCTCGGCAGCAGCGGGGCCGGCGCTGTCGCCGTCGTCGCCTTTTGCACGGGTGCGGGCGCCTTCGGCGCCGCGGCGACGATCGCGGGTCGTTCGGGCATCGCGACGCGCCATCCGGTCGCCGCTGCAGCGATGATCAACACGGCAGCGGCGGCCGATGCAGTCCAGAAAATTGTGCGCAACGCCGTCTGCTCCAAAGGGTTCCGGGAGCGATTGCGACTTTAAGCCTGGCCGGCGGTGCTTGCAATTGCCCACCGTTCGGGAGAAGAGGAGGTTCCAGCGACGATCTCCGGCACGTGCATGCAGCCGATCCGCCGCCTTTGCGTCTATTGCGGCTCCGCCGGCGCCGTCGATGAGCGTTACCGCGCCGCCGCGCGCGACCTGGGAGCCGCACTGGCGGCGGCCGGCATCGAACTGGTGTTCGGCGGCGGCCGCATCGGCCTGATGGGAATATTGGCGGACGCGGTGCTGGCGCGGGGCGGCCGGGTCATCGGCGTCATTCCGGCATTGCTGCGGGACGCGGAACTGGCGCATGCGGGCGCAAGCGAACTCGTCATCGTTGCCAGCATGCATGAACGCAAACGGCAGATGGCCGAGCGCGCCGATGCCTTTGCGGTGTTGCCGGGTGGCATCGGCACTCTCGACGAGACGTTCGAGATCGTTACGTGGCGCCATCTTGGACTGCATAACAAGCCGGTCTTTGTCGTCGATGCGGCCGGCTACTGGCAGCCATTGATCGCACTGCTCGATCACCTTGTCGGCCGCGGGTTCGCGGCGCCGCTGATCCCGCGATTATTGACCGTTGTGCCCGACGTTCCAGCGCTGATGACGGCGCTTGCAGCCGCCGGCGGCAGCGCGGCGGCGCGCTCGGACGCGCTGTGATCGGCGAGCGGACAACAACACCCTGAGGCGTCTTGATAATTATCAACGAAACCACCGCTATCCACGACTCTGGTGGAAAAGGTGGTGGAAAACCCTCTCGCCGCTGACTGTTTGAGCGCAGATCGTCAGGGCGATCGAGAGATTGCCTGATTTTTAGGCCAAATTTAAGGCATTGAAAAATATAGGATACTCACGCCGTCGTCGATCCACTCGGTAAATGCAGTGTAAACGGCCGATAACAAAGCGATCATTTTGTGCGCATCGCGCATCCTTTTGCCGGCTGCGTCCGGGCTGTACATAACCCCGTAGGAGGTCCCGGCTCTGCGGCACGCGCGAGCCTTGCCGTCCCGCGCCGCGGCCAGTATCGTCGCGCCCTCCCACAGCCGGGCGGCCGCGGCACGCAAGGATGACAGCGATGGCGAAAATCAAGGTCAAAAACCCGATTGTCGAACTCGACGGCGACGAGATGGCGCGGATCATGTGGAGCTTTATAAAGAACAAGCTGATCCTGCCCTATCTCGACATCGACCTGAAATATTACGATCTCGGGATCGAGAAGCGCGACGAGACCGACGACAAGGTTACCGTCGAAGCGGCCGAGGCGATCAGGAAACACGGCGTCGGCGTCAAGTGTGCTGGCATCACGCCCGACGAGGGGCGGGTCGAGGAATTTCACCTGAGACGCATGTATCGGTCGCCGAACGGCACGCTGCGCAACATCATCGGTGGCACGATCTTCCGCGAGCCGATCATTTGCCGGAATGTGCCGCGCATCGTGCCGAACTGGACAAAGCCGATCGTGATCGGCCGCCATGCCTTTGGCGACCAATATGCTGCGACCGATTTTGTCGTGCCCGGCGCCGGCAAATTGACGATCACATTCACCCCGGCCGATGGCAGCGCGCCGGTCACCCGCGATGTCTTCAATTTCCACGGCGGCGGCGTCGCGCTCGGCATGTACAATCTTGACGAGTCGATCCGCGGCTTTGCCCAGTCGTGCTTTCATTACGGGCTGCAGCGCGGTTGGCCGGTCTATCTGTCGACCAAGAACACGATCCTCAAAGCTTATGACGGCCGCTTCAAGGACCTGTTCCAGGAGGTTTTCGACAAGGAATTCGCCGACGAATTCAAGAAGCGCAATCTGACCTACGAGCACCGGCTGATCGACGACATGGTGGCGGTGGCGCTGAAGTGGGATGGCGGCTTCGTGTGGGCCTGCAAAAATTACGACGGCGATGTGCAGTCCGACACGCTGGCGCAGGGCTTCGGCTCGCTCGGCATGATGTCCTCGGTGCTGCTGACCCCTGACGGCAAGACGGTCGAAACCGAGGCGGCGCACGGCACCGTCACGCGGCACTATCGCCAGCACCAGCAGGGCAAGGAAACCTCGACCAACCCGATTGCTTCGATCTTCGCCTGGACCCGCGGACTGCGCTTCCGCGGCCAGTTCGACGACACGCCCGATGTCGTGAAATTCGCCGCGGCGCTCGAAAAAGTGTGCGTCGAGACGGTCGAGAGCGGCG